>DKII01000032.1:1220-14968 GCA_002454125.1 Novosphingobium sp. UBA6722 | reverse complement strand
TTGCCGATGCAGGTGGTGCAGCCATAGCCGACCAGGTTGAAGCCGATATTGTCGAGGTGGCTCTGCAGCCCGGCCTTGATCAGGTAGTCGGTGACGACCTGCGATCCGGGGGCGAGGCTGGTCTTGACCCAGGGCTTGGGCTTCAGGCCCAGCTCGTCGGCCTTCTTGGCAACCAGGCCGGCAGCGACCAGCACGCCCGGGTTCGAGGTGTTGGTGCAAGACGTGATCGCGGCGATCATCACGTCGCCATCGCCGATATCGAAGTCCTTGCCCTCAACCGGCACGCGGGTGTTGGCCTTCTTGTAGGTCTCGGCCATGTCCTTGGCGAAGACATCGTCGACGTCTTCCAGGTTGACGCGGTCCTGCGGGCGCTTCGGCCCGGCCAGCGACGGCACAACGGTGCCCATGTCGAGCTCGAGCGTGCTCGAGAAGATCGGATCGGCGGCGACCGGATCGATCCAGAAGCCCTGCTCCTTGGCATAGGCTTCGACCAGGGCAATCTGGCTTTCCTCGCGGCCGGTCAGGCGCAGGTAATCAAGCGTCTTCTCGTCGATCCCGAAGAAGCCGCAGGTCGCGCCATATTCCGGCGCCATGTTGGCCAGCGTCGCACGGTCAGCCAGGCTGAGCGAGGCCAGGCCCGGGCCGTAGTATTCGACAAAGCGGCCGACCACGCCATGCTTGCGCAGCAGGTTGGTGCAGGTCAGCACCAGGTCGGTGGCGGTCACGCCTTCGCGCAGGGCCCCGGTCAGCTTGAAGCCGACCACTTCGGGGATCAGCATCGAGACCGGCTGGCCGAGCATGGCCGCTTCGGCTTCGATCCCGCCGACGCCCCAGCCCAGCACGCCCAGGCCGTTGATCATGGTGGTGTGGCTGTCGGTGCCGACGCAGGTGTCCGGATAGGCCACGGTTGCGCCGCTCTGGTCCTGGCTGGTCCACACCGTCTTGGCGATGTTTTCCAGGTTCACCTGGTGGCAGATGCCGGTGCCGGGGGGGACGGCGTAGAAGTTGTTGAGCGACTTGGAACCCCACTTCAGGAAGTCATAGCGTTCCATGTTGCGGTGGTATTCGATCTCGACGTTCTCCTGGAACGCCTTTGGGTGGCCGAATTCATCGACCATGACCGAGTGGTCGATCACCAGGTTGACCGGGACCAGCGGGTTGATCTTGCTGGTATCACCGCCCAGCTTGGCGATGGCGTCGCGCATTGCAGCCAGGTCAACCACGCAGGGCACGCCGGTGAAATCCTGCAGCAGCACGCGGGCCGGGCGATACTGGATTTCCTCGGCCGATTCCTTGGGGTTCTTCTGCCAGTCGATCACCGCCTTGACGTGATCGGTGGAGACGGTGAACCCGCCATCTTCAAAGCGGAGCAGGTTTTCCAGCAGGACCTTCATCGAGAAGGGCAGGCGGCTGACATCACCCAGCTTGGCCGCAGCCTTCTTGAGCGAATAATAGGCATAGTCCTTGCCGCCGACGCTAAGCGTGCTGCGCGTCCCGAGCGTGTCCTGTCCGACCTGGGTCATCCCGCAAATACTCCTGTTGGTGGTGCCCGCCTGCGCGCACGCCCCTTTCGCGGGTGCAGCCGAGCCATATCGGCGCCGCCGATGCGCGGGATTGGTCGATACGTCAAGTAGCTGGACCGGGAATCCAGCCCGGAGCGAACTAAAGCGTGGTCTGCTCGGTATGGGCGGGCGCAGCCTTGCGCGCGGCGATCCAGCAGCCGATCACGATCAGCGCCACCCCGGCCAGCGTTTCGACCGTCACCGGCTCGGCAAAGACCAGCCAGCCCAGCAGCGCGGCCCAGATGAAGGCGGTATACTCGATCGGCAGCAGGACCTGGGCTTCGGCCCGGGCATAGGCCCAGCTCAGCAGCATCAGTGAAATTGCGGCCAGCACTGCCCCGGTGGCGATCTCGCCCAGGACCGGCAGGCTTGGCGTTACCGCCAGCCTGGGGGCGGCCAGCGCCAGGAACAGGCCGGCAAAGCCCATCTGGAACAGCGCCACTTCCTGCGGGCTGGCGAGCTGCGCCTGCTTGCGCTGGAAAATCAGGTTGAAGGCATAAAGGACGGCCGAGAGCAGCACCGAAGCGATGCCCCACAAGGCATCCTCGCTCAGCGCCTCGCGTCCGAGCCGGCCAGCCCCGATCACCAGCACCCCGGCAAAACCCAGCAGCGAAGCGATCACGGCGCCCCGTCCGATCTTCTCGCCCAGCATGACGGCGGCAAGGTACAGCGCGATCAGCGGGGCGATGAAGGACAGGGCGATCGCCTCGGCCAGCGGCAGGCGGATCAGGCCCCAGAAGAAGCTGGTAGCAAGGCCCGCGCTGATTGCACCGCGCAGCGCGTGCAGGCGCAGCGCCGGACCTTCCGGCCAGCGCCCGCCCGTCGCGCGCCACAGCGGCAGCATCAGCAGCACCCCGAAGCCCGAGCGAAACAGCATCGCGTTATAGGCGCCGACCTGCAGGCTGGCACTTTTCATCACCGCATCCATCACGCTGAACAGCGCGATCCCGCTGGCGGCCAGCAGGAAGGGCAGAACAGGATGATGGCGTTGCTGGCCCGGCGGCACGAATTTTCTCCCCTTGCCTGCCGGGTAAGGGAGGGCGGCGGGGGTGGCAAGCTGCGGCTGGCTTTTTTGCATGAGGCTTGTAACCTTTTGCCTGTGCCCGCCGAAAAGGGATCTGATGGACCAACATTTTCCGCCCGCCGATGACCTGACGCAGCCCCGGGGCGGCGATTTCGTCCGCCGCCATGCGCTGGCCACGCGGCTGTGGCACTGGACCAATGTGCTGTGCATCCTGGTCATGCTGATGAGCGGGCTGATGATCCTCAATGCCCATCCCCGGCTCTATTGGGGGCATTATGGCTCAGAGCATGACACGGCCTGGCTGGTCCTGGCTGCGCTGGAAGATACCGCCTTTCCCGGCTGGATGACGATCCCATCCAACTACAGCCTGGCCGATGCGCGGCTGTGGCACTTTGCCTTTGCCTGGCTGCTGGTGCTGGCCTTCACGGGCTACCTGATCTGGGGACTGGTGCGCGGGCATATCCGGCGGCGGCTGCATATCACCCGCACCGAATGGAGCCCGCGGCATATCCTGCATGACATTGCCGAGCATGCCCGGCTGCGGTTCCCGACCGGACCGGCCGCCATCAACTACAATGTGCTGCAGAAGCTGGCCTATGGCGGGGTGCTGTTCGTGCTGCTGCCGACGATCATCCTGACCGGTCTGGCCATGTCGCCGGCGCTGGATGCGGCCTGGCCGTGGCTGGTCGACCTGTTCGGCGGGCGGCAATCGGCGCGCTCGATCCACTTCCTGGCGGCAGGTGGCCTGGTGCTGTTCTTCCTGGTCCATATCATCATGGTGGTGCTGGCGGGACCAATCAACGAGGTGCGCTCGATGCTGACCGGCTGGTACCGCTTGCCGCAGGACAAGGAGGATCCGGCATGATCCTGACCCGGCGCAAGGCGCTTCAGGTTGGCGCGGCAGGGGCCGGCGGCCTGCTGCTTTCGGGCTGCGATGCGCTCAATGACAGCGCGCCATTCAAGGATGGGCTGGCCGAT
Organism: Novosphingobium sp. UBA6722; assembly: GCA_002454125.1. GTDB lineage: Bacteria > Pseudomonadota > Alphaproteobacteria > Sphingomonadales > Sphingomonadaceae > Novosphingobium. Next base: position 11,404 of record DKII01000032.1, on the reverse strand, counting down.
GTCGGCCGCCTGCACGAACTGACCCAACGCGCGATCATCGGCGACAGCCTGGCCCGCGAGTTTACCGAGGCCGATATGTCGCCGGTGTTCAAGGCCAATGGCAGCCTGCGCGTACCCGATCCGGCCTATCGTGCGCTGCTGTCAGGCGGTTTCGCGCAATGGGCGCTGCGGGTCGATGGCCTGGTTCACCACCCGCTGGCTCTGCCGCTCACCGCGCTGCAGGCCATGCAGCAGCGCATCCAGATCACCCGGCATGACTGCGTCGAGGGGTGGAGCGCGATCGGCAAGTGGCAGGGGCCGCAGCTTGGTGCGATTCTGTCCCAAGCGGGGCTGATGCCCGGCGCGCGCTATGTGGTGTTCCACTGCGCCGACAAGCTGGAGGGCAAGCCGTTCTACGAATCGATCGACCTGGTCGAGGCCTTCCACCCCCAGACGATCCTGGCCTGGCGGATGAACGATGCGCCCTTGACCGAGCCGCACGGCGCCCCGATCCGGCTGCGGGTAGAGCGGCAACTGGGTTACAAGCAGGCCAAGTACATCATGCGCATCGAGCTGCGCGAAAGCCTGGCCGGGCTATACGGTGGCCGCGGCGGCTTCTGGGAAGACAATCGCGGCTACCAGTGGTGGGCCGGGATCTAGGACCCCGGCCGCACAGTCACATGATCCGGCGGACGGCCTCGCCCGAGTAAAGCCACAGCTCTGCGCCCTCGCGCTTCACCCCGCCCATCGCCTTGTTGAAGGCGGCCATGTGGGCGCTCTGGCCGTGGGCGGCGAGCGCCTCGGCCGTTTCCCAGCGCTCGGCAATGCGGATCAGGTCGGGGTCGTTGATATCGCGGGAAAAGGCATAGGTCAGACAGCCTGCTTCCTTCACCGTTTCGGCGACCATGGCGCGCGCGGCATCGGCCACCTTGTCAAACTCGCCCGTCGCCAGCTTCAGCCAGCCCTCAATGATCAGCATCTCCGTCTCCAATTTTTTTGCAGTTTTCGGGAACTTTTTCGATTTTTCAGCCCGTATCAGGCCCGGCACGGACTGCCGCTTGCGCGTTGTTACCGCAAGTTTCGAGGCATAGAAATCCTCGTCCTGATCAGAGCCCCCACCCCGTCTGAAATCAGGAGACACATACAATGCGAAAATTTGCCCTCATGGCCGGGGGGGCCTTGGCCCTTGCCTGCAGTTCGAATGCCAGCGCGGCGCTTGTCGTCCTCGTAGGTGGCGATGCCGCCGGCACTTTCCGGAACACTTCGGTGACCTGCACGCCTGCTCCGGCACCGTGCAGTTTCTCCGATTCCACGACTTTCGTCACGCCGAATGACTATACGACACTCAGCGCGACGATCTCATCGATCCTGGGCGGAACCAACCTGACCACCAACATCGATTTCACTTCGGTGATGATCAACGGGGTGGAATTTGCGATCGGATCGACCGGAGCCGTTGAGTTTCGCTATCTCTCGGACTTGCTGCTCGGGCCGGGGAAGCTGAATACTTTGGTAGTTACCGGCAATTCTGGCGGCGATGCTTCATACAGCGGCACACTCTCGTTCAGTGGCGCGGCTGGCGTGCCGGAGCCTTCGACCTGGCTCATGATGATCATGGGTGTCGGATTGGTCGGCTTTGCGCTGCGCCGCCGCCAGCGGTTGCAAGTGTCCTATCGCTAGAACTTGTAGAATTACGACAGCGAAAAGCCCCGATTATTTGGTCGGGGCTTTTTGTTCCCAAAGATAGGTAGTTTAATTGCTTTGAACGGAAACTGTCCCATTTCAGGATGGCTTTGGGATTCGGGCGTTTGGGCATGATTAACAGGTTGGCAACCATTCCGAATCGGGTTAACTAACGGACTTCGAGATTCGATGTGCGTTTCGGTTCAGGAGAAGCCCGATGAAAAAGTACTTGCTTGCCGCCACTGGGGCGATGGCCCTTTCGTTCAGCGCTAACGCCAATGCGGCGCTGGTCATCACCATGACTGGTCCGACTTCGGGTACTTTTGCCAGCAGCCCGGTGCCTTGCCTGACTTCGACCCTGCCCTGCACCTTCAGCGATGTCGCCAACTTCGTGACGCCTGTCGGCATGAAGCTGGTCAGCGCCTCGATCACTTCGACCCGCACCAGCCAGTCGACTGACATCAACTTCTCGTCGGTCAAGCTGAACGGCATTAACTTCGTCATCGGCGCGACCGGTGTGACCGAGTTCCGCTTCCTGAACAACCTGCCGATCGTAGCGAACGGCATCAACACCCTGGCCGTCAGCGGCCAGTCGTGGGGCCAGGGCGGCTACTCCGGCGTGCTCTCGTTTGCCGCTGTGCCTGAGCCTTCGACCTGGCTCATGATGATCCTGGGCGTCGGGATCGCTGGTGCTGCGCTGCGTCGCCGCCGCCAGATCGTCAAGGTTAGCTACGCCTGATCTTAACTGATCAAGCACACTGAACCGCAGAAAGCCCCGGCACCGCCGGGGCTTTTTGTTTGTGCCTATGGTTTGTGGGATCAGTCGATGGTCGGGCACCAGCTTGATCGCCGCCCGCGCCACGGCTCGGCCAGCCCCTCCTTCACGAGCTGGCTGCCCAGGCTGGCACCGCCGCGCGTGACAACCGCGAGGCGCCGGCCGTAGCGATCGCGACTGCGGGGATCGTCCAGCAGTTCGACCGGACCCTGGTTGAGCAGGGCAAGCAGCCGCAGCTTCGCCGCCTCGCCGCGCTGGCGTTCGCTGGTGCATTCGGCCTGGGCCGTCTCTGGCGCATTGATATCGGCGATGCGCACCTTCTCACCCGCCAGCCAGAAGGTATCGCCATCGACCACGCAGGTTTCGCGCGGGGCACTGGAGCAGAGCGTGAACAGGGCGGCGGCGGACAGGGCAAGCACGGGCATGGCCCTTGCCTGCCCGCGCCGCCGGGGCCGGACCATTCGGGGAAACCCGTGGTTTCGCTCCAAACCGGAGCGATAAGCGCGCTAGAGGCTGAGGAACAGCCCGGCGAGCGCCGCGCTCATCAGGTTGGAGAGGCTGCCGGCGATCAGCGCCTTCAGCCCCAGCCGCGCGATCACCGGGCGCTGTTCGGGCGCAAGGCTGCCGGTAACCGCCATCTGGATCGCGATCGAGCTGAAGTTGGCAAAGCCGCACAGGGCAAAGGTCACCACTGCGACGGTCCGTTCCGACAGTCCCTGGACCTGTCCCAGGTCGATGAAGGCGACGAATTCGTTGAGCACCACTTTGGTGCCGAAAAACCCGCCGGCGCGCAGTGCTTCGGTCCAGTCGGGACCCGCCAGCAGCCAGAAGACCGGCGCGAATACATAGCCCAGGATCATCTGGAACGAGAGATCGGGCCGGCCGAACCAGCCGCCGATCCCGCCCAGGATGCCGTTCGCCAGCGCAACCAGTGCAACGAAGGCCAGCACCATTGCGCCGACCGCCACGGCCAGCTTCACCCCGGTCTGTGCGCCCTGCGATGCCGCCATGATGATGTTGGCCGGGGCTTCGTCCTCAAGGCCAGCCACCTTGACCTCATCCGGCTCGACGATCTTCTCGCCCTTGGGGTCCGGCATGATGATCTTGGCCATCAGGATCCCGCCCGGCGCCGACATGAAGGCCGCGGCGACCAGGTAATCGATCCGGATGCCCATGCTGGCATAGGCGGCGAGGATCGTACCCGCGACCCCGGCCATGCCGACCGTCATCAGGCAGAACAGCTGGCTGGGGGTCAGCGCGGCAAGATAGGGCCGGATCACCAGCGGGCTTTCCGACTGGCCGACAAAGATGTTGCTGGCGGCGCCCAGGCTTTCGACCTTGCTGACCCCGGTGATCTTCTCCAGCCCGCCGCCGATCCACTTGATCACCAGCTGCATGATGCCGAGGTAGTAAAGAATCGAGATCAACGCCGCGAAGAAGATGATTACCGGCAGCGCGGCAATGGCAAAACTGGTGCCGCCAATCTCCGGCTTGGCCAGCGGTCCGAACAGGAACTCAACCCCGGCGTGGGCATAGCCCAGCAGCGCGCTGACCCCGTCCGAAGCGCCCTTGAGCATATGCTTGCCGAGGGGGACATAGAGCACCAGTGCGGCCAGCCCGGCCTGGAGTGCAAACGCCGCGCCAACGACGCGCAGCCTGATTGCCTTGCGGTCACCCGACAGGAGCCAGGCAATCGCCAGGATCAATACGATCCCGATCAGGCTGTTGACGATCAGCATGGCAATGGCGCTCCCCCAGGGTAATTCCGCGGCGAGTGGTAACGGGCAACGCGCGCCCCGCCTAGCCGTATTTGCCGGGCCTTCCACAAGCGCGGGAAGGTCGCTAAGCCTCTGTCGATGCAGACTGTCACCATGCCCCGCTCGCTCTTCGTCTTTTCGCTGCTTTACGGGGGGCTTTGCGTCCTGGCCGGGGTGATGGGGGTCAAGCTGGCCTCGCTCGGGACCTGGCCGGTGCTGGGCGAACTGGCGGTGGAAAGCGGGATCTTCGCCTTCCTGTTCCTGGTGATCATCTCCAGCGCGGTGGCCGAACTGTTCGGGCAGGACCGCGCAAACCAGCTGGTTCGCTATGGCTTCGTCCCGCTGATCGTTTCGATGGTCATGCTGACGGTGGTGATCCGCCTGGTGCCACCCGCGCCGTTCTGGGGCGATCAGGAAGCCTTCGCCAAGCTGCTGGGCCAGGGCGTGCGCATGCAGTTTGCCGGCCTGATATCCTACGGCACTTCGCAAACGCTCAACGTCTACCTGTTCAGCCGGATCGCTGGCGGGCAGGGCAAGGCGCTGGTTTTCCGCGCCTGGATCGCCAGCCTGCTGTCGCAGATTGTCGATACCATCCTGTTCATCACGATCAGCTTTTATGGCCAGGACATGCCGCTGGGGCAGATCATGGAAGGCCAGATCATCTCCAAGCTGGTGCTCTCCACGATCATGGTTCCGCCGCTGATCGTGGTCTTCGTCAAGCTGGGCCGCTGGCTTGACCGGGGCTGAGCCGCCCCGGCCCGCTGCCACAAAACGCTTCAATTCCGCGCCAAGCGGGCTAAAGGCGCGGGGATGACCCAGTCCCACGATCCCCTGATGCTCGCCAAGGCCGAAACGCTGGTCGAGGCGCTGCCCTACCTGCAGCGCTATGCCGGGCGGACTTTCGTGGTGAAGTACGGCGGCCACGCGATGGGCGATCCCGAACTGGCGCGTGACTTTGCCGAGGACGTGGTGCTGCTGAAGGCGGTCGGCATCAACCCGGTGGTGGTCCACGGCGGCGGCCCGCAGATCGGCGCCATGCTCAAGAAGCTGGGCGTCGAAAGCAAGTTCATCGATGGCCTGCGCGTGACCGACAAGGCCACCGCCGAAGTGGCCGAAATGGTCCTCTCGGGCGCGATCAACAAGGAACTGGTCGGCTGGATTGCCGGGGCCGGCGGCAAGGCGCTCGGCATTTCGGGCAAGGACGGCGGGCTTGTCACCGCCACCAAGGTTGAGCGGACCACCAAGGACCCCGACAGCAATATCGAGCGGGCGGTCGACCTGGGCTTCGTGGGTGAGCCGACCGCGGTCGACGTGACCCTGATCGAAACCGCCAGCGCCGCCGGCATGATCCCGGTGATCGCGCCGATCGCGCCGGGGATCGATGGCGAAACCTACAACATCAATGCCGATACCATGGCGGGGGCAATCGCCGCCGCGCTGGGTGCGGCGCGGCTGTTCCTGTTGACCGATGTGGCCGGCGTGCTCGACAAGCAGGGCAACCTGCTGACCGACCTGACCCCGGCCGATATCGCCAAGCTGCAGGATGATGGCACGATCAGCGGCGGGATGATCCCGAAGCTCGAAACCTGCATCCACGCGGTTGAGGCCGGGTGCGAGGCCGCGGTCGTGCTCGATGGGCGCGTGCCGCACGCGATGCTGATCGAAATCTTTACTTCGCGCGGGGCAGGTACCCTGATCCGCCGCTAACGGCCCTATCCCCTCTCCCAAGGACCAACCCGATGATCAACGAAGTGCTCATCCCGATCCTGGTGCTGCTGGCCAATGTGATCACCACGGCTGTGATCGTGCAGTTCATCCTGGGGCTGCTGATCAGCTTCAACGTGGTGAACTATCACAACCAGCTCGTTTCCGCGCTGTGGACCGCGCTGAATGCGATCCTCGATCCGATCCTGGCCCCGATCAAGCGCCGCATGCCCAACACCGGCGGGATCGATTTCTCGCCGATCGTGCTGCTGCTGCTGATCCAGGTCGCGATCATCATCCTTTCCTATGTGGGGCGCCAGGTCGGATGAGCCAGGCCGAGGTTATTGACGGCAAGGCCTTTGCTGCCGGCCTGCGCGAACGCGTCGGCATTGCGGCCGCCGCGTTTGCGGCCAAGGCCGGACGCAAGGCGGGGCTCGCGGTGGTGCTGGTCGGCGAAGATCCGGCCAGCCAGGTCTATGTCCGCAACAAGGGCAAGCAGACGGTCGAGGCGGGCATGGCCAGCTTCGAACACAAGCTGCCCGCCGATACCACTCAGGCAGATCTGATCGCGCTGGTTGAGCGGCTCAATGCCGATCCGGCGGTCGATGGCATCCTGGTGCAGTTGCCGCTGCCGGGGCACCTTGACGAGCAGGCCGTGGTCGAGCGAATCAGCCCCAGCAAGGACGTCGATGGCCTGACCCCGACGAGCACCGGTCGCCTGGCGCTGGGGCTGCCGGGCCTGGTGCCCTGCACCCCGCTTGGTTGCCTGATGCTGCTCAAGGACAAGCTGGGCAGCCTTTCGGGCAAGGATGCCGTGGTAATCGGGCGTTCGATCCTGGTCGGCAAGCCGATGGCGCAGCTGCTGCTGGGCGAAAGCTGCACCGTGACTATCGCGCATAGCCGCACCCAGAACCTGCCTGATGTGGTCCGCCGCGCCGATATCGTTGTGGCGGCTGTGGGCCGTCCGGAAATGGTCAAGGCTGACTGGATCAAGCCCGGCGCGACCGTGATCGATGTTGGCATCAACCGCGTGCCCGCCGCCGAAGAGGGCAAGACGCGGCTGGTCGGCGATGTCGACTATGCCGGGGCCAGCGCGGTTGCCGGGGCGATCACCCCGGTCCCGGGCGGCGTCGGGCCGATGACGATCGCGGTCCTGCTGCGCAACACGCTGGTCGCCGCGCACCGCAACGCAGGGGTGGCGCTGGAGGACCAAGCGCTCTAGGCTGCGGACCATGAAGCGTTTCCTGGTCGCCGCCACACTCTCGCTCGCGCTTGCCGCCTGTGCCGCTGGCCCGCGCGGTCCGCGCTTTGGCAAGATCGAGCCAGTCGCCAATCCCAGCGCCGTGATTGCCGCTGAACTGGCCTTTGCGCGGCTGGCGCAGGATAAGGGCCAGTGGGCTGCGTTCCGCGCAACCGCGGCCGAAGGCGCGGAGATGTTCGTGCCCCAGCGCGTGAAGGCGGCAGACTGGCTCAAGGGCCGGGCTGAACCGGCCGTGGCGGTCAAGTGGCAGCCGCATGCTGTCTGGTCGAGCTGCGACGGCTCGTTCGCCGTGACGCGCGGCGGCTGGGCAAGCCCCAACGCCAGCGGCACTTTCGCCACGATCTGGCAGCGGCAAAAGAATGGCGACCTGAAATGGATCGCCGACATGAGCCTCACCTCGGACGGCGCCTCGGCCGCGCCGGAAATGATCGCGGCGCGCGTGGCCGAGTGCAAGGTGCGCCCGCCCGCTCCGCCCGCGCTGGTGGTGACCGATACCGACTGGCAGACCGGCACTTCGCGCGATGGCACGCTGCACTGGGGCACGGGTGTTACCAGCCTGGGCGGCCGCACGATCAAGGTCTCGCTGTGGAACGGCACGACCTTTGAGCCGGTCCTGGATCAGACCGTCCCGGCCACAGGGGCCGCGCGCTAAACCATGCTCGAACTGTTTCTCTCCGCCTTTATCGCGCTGTTCGTGGTGATCGATCCGCCCGGCTGCGCGCCGATCTATGCCGGCCTGACCAGCGGGGCCAGCCACGCCCAGGCCCGGGCCATGGCGCTGCGGGCCACCTTCATCGCCACGATCATCCTGCTGATCTTTGCCGTCTTCGGTGAGGATCTGCTCGGCGCGTTGCACATCGAGCTTGATTCCTTCCGGATCGCCGGCGGGATCATGCTGTTCCTGATCGCGCTCGACATGGTCTTCGAAAAGCGCACCCAGCGCCGCGAGGAGCGCGCCGAGAAGGTCAAGGCCACGCCCGAGATCGAGGATGTCTCGGTCTTCCCGATGGCTATGCCGATGATCGCCGGGCCGGGCTCGATCGCCACGATCATGCTGCTGACTGCCCGCGCCAAGGGGACTGACGAAACGCTGGTCGTGCTGGGCGCGCTGGGGGCGGTCATGCTGCTGACCCTGCTGGCGCTGGTTGCCGCCGGGCCACTGATGAAGCTGCTGGGCGCGCGGGTGGAGGCGGTGATTACCCGCCTGCTCGGCGTGCTGCTGGCCGCGCTCGCCGCGCAATATGTGATCGACGGGCTGAAGGCGACGCTGGCCTAGGCCAGCCTATTGCAGGGTCACCCGGCCCTCGTCACTGTCGCGCCGGCCAAAGAACTGCATCAGCTGGACCAGCAGTTCGCACCGCGCGGCAATGTCCGGCGCCTCGAGCAGCGCCTGCTTGGCGGCGGCATCGAAGGGCGCAATCTGGCTGACCCCGTCGATCAGCGAAGTATCGTCGAGCGAGGTCACGGCATCCCAGTCAACCCGGTAGCCCTGCGCTTCGGCAAAGCGCCGCGCTTCGCGTTCGAACCCGGCGCGCTCAACCGGGGACAGCGTCTGGTGCGGCGGGTCGGCCAGCACCTCGGCCTCGATCTGACGGAACGGGGTGATGACATCGAGCTCGCGCAGCAGGCGGAAGCGCGATTCGCCCTCCAGCACCAGGTTGAAGCAGCCGTCGTCCAGCGCCTCGACATCGGCGATCTTGCCGATGCAGCCGACCGTGAACAGCGGTGCGCCTTCCTCGGGGCGCTGCGGCTGGATCATCGCGATCCGCCGGTCGCGGGCCAGGGCATCGGTCACCATGGCGCGGTAACGCGGCTCGAAGATGTGCAGCGGCAGCTGCAGCCCGGGAAAGAGCAAGGCACCGGTCAGCGGAAAGATCGACAGGCGCACGGGACTGCTCAACCGAACAGCACCAGCGACAGCTTGCGGCGCGTCGCGGCAACCCAGGGGTCCTCCAGCCCGACTGCCTCGAAGATCTGCAGCAGCTTGGCCTTGGCGGCACCTTCGTTCCATGCGCGGTCGGCAGCGATCATGCCGAGCAAGGTCTCGGCCGCGCCGTCGCGTTCCCCGGCGGCGAAAGCCGCCGTGGCATAGGCCAGCTGGCCTTCGGGATTGTCTGGCGTTGCTGCGGCACGCAGTGCAGCCAGCTCGTCATCCTCCGGCCGGTCCTTGGCAAGATCGAGTGCAGCGCGGGCGCGGGCAATGTCGGCATCCTTGGCCAGCGTTTCGGGCAGTTCGGCCAAAATGGCCTCGGCCTCGGCGATGTGGCCGGCCGCGATCAGCGCGCGCAGCAAACCGCCCTGGGCCGTGCCATTGTCTGGCGCTATCTCGGCGATCTGCATGAAGATGTTGGCGGCGTGCTCGGCATCGCCGCCGGCCAGGGCGTCCTCGCCCATCGCGATCAGCGGGCCGACATCCTGCGCCGGCGCTGCGCCACCCGGCTGGACTGGCAGCTTGGCCAGCAACTGGTCCAGGATGCCCTTAAGCTGCGATTCGCTGCGAGCATTGGTCAGGTCCGCCACCGGCTGGCCCTGGAACATCGCATAGACCGTGGGGATCGAGCGGACCTGGAACTGCGCGGCGATGAACTGTTCCTCGTCAACGTTGACCTTGGCCAGAACCACGCCCTTGTCGGCATACTCGGCCGAGACCTTTTCCAGCACCGGGGTCAGCGCCTTGCACGGCCCGCACCATTCGGCCCAGAAATCGAGAATGACGAGATTGGTCATCGATGGCTCGACCACATCCTTGCGGAACCGGTCGACCGCCTTCTGCTCGTCGAGGCTTAGGCCCATGCTTGCCAAGGGAGAACTCCAGATGGATTTGTGCTTGAACCCCAATGTGGGCTTTCGGGGGCATTTGTGAAGTCACAAAGCGCTGCTTTCACATTCTGCGCATTTTCCCCTTGGCAAGGCGGTAGGCCGATGCTAACCGCGCGCCTCTCCCCGGCCCCTGCCGCATCGGCAAGCGGGCTTTGGACGTTCAGAGCGGGCGTAGCTCAGGGGTAGAGCACAACCTTGCCAAGGT
>DKII01000032.1:0-1177 GCA_002454125.1 Novosphingobium sp. UBA6722 | reverse complement strand
AACCTTGCCAAGGTTGGGGTCGAGGGTTCGAATCCCTTCGCCCGCTCCAACGATTTCCAACACATTGGAAAACCGTCGAAAAACCGTCTCGCACGGCAGCATCGGCGACTTTACCCCACAAAACTACTACACAATGCGCGCTCCAAAGTGGTGCTAAGTGTCTGTGATGGTGAGGTAAATAGTGGTTCGGATTACTACACGCGACCACTCCACAATTTGCCGAAAGGCGTCTGCCTTCAAGGCCGAATCTATCACCTCCGTCGCCGCGTTCCTCATGCTCTGAGGACGGTCATCGGACGGTCTGAACTATGGCGGTCACTACGAACGGATAGCGTCCAAATCGCTCTGCGACGGGTCCACTTCGCCGCCGCTGAGATTGAGGCTGAACTCGAAGCTGCGCGTGCCGCGATCGGGCTCCTTGCCGATCCCTACGCTTCTCGATCGTCCAGCAGACCATCCGGTGAAGCATCACTGTCACTTCTGGCGGAGAAGGTCGCGGAGCGACTGGCCATCGAAAGGCCGATGCCCGCGCCAATGATCCCACCGAACCCCAAATCAAAGACGCTCGGAGAGGTCTACGATCTCTACACGGCTGACCCACGGCACACATGGTGCGAACGGACGCGGATCGCATATCGGACGACGCGCAAATGGGTGATGGAGTTCTTCGGCGAGGACATCGGGATCAGCGAAATCACTCGTGAGCAAGCGCGCGGGTTCGTGCAAATGCTCACGCGAGTGCCGCGCCATGCCGATCGGAAGTTTCCCGGTCTGACGATCGTTCAAGCCGTTGAGGCAGCGAAGCAGCGTCCCGACGCTGGTGTGATCAGCATCGCGAATGTGAATGCATATCTGAACAAGTTCTCAGGCGTCCTTAACTGGGCGGTTGAGGAGGGATACCTCGACAAGAGCCCCGCAAAGGGCCTTCGGCTCCCTGATCCTGTGAAGAAGCGGGATAAGCGGCGTCCCTTCTCAATCGAGCAGCTTCGCCGCATCTTCCATTCCCCACTCTACACGGGCTGCGTTGATGATGTTTATGGCTACGCCAAGGTTGGCGATGCCCGTCCTCGGCGTGCACGCTTCTGGATTCCCCTCATCGCGCTTTTCAGTGGCATGCGGATGAATGAGATTTGCCAGTTATCCCGCATCGGAAAAGCTCGAGATCATCCGGATCGTC
>DKII01000087.1:5931-6064 GCA_002454125.1 Novosphingobium sp. UBA6722 | reverse complement strand
CCAGAAGGACGGCACCTATTCGGTTGTCCCGCGGATGTGGGGCGGGCTCACCAATCCCCGCGAATTGCGCGCGATTGCCGATGTCGTGGAGAAGTACAACGCCCCCATGGTCAAGGTGACCGGCGGCCAGCGG
>DKII01000087.1:0-5806 GCA_002454125.1 Novosphingobium sp. UBA6722 | reverse complement strand
CTGCGCACCGTGAAGACCTGCGTCGGCAGCGAATGGTGCCGCTTCGGCACCCAGGATTCGACCGGTCTCGGGGTCAAGCTCGAGCAGATGACCTGGGGCTCGTGGATGCCGCACAAGTTCAAGATCGCCGTGTCCGGCTGCCCGCGCAATTGTGCCGAGGCGACCATCAAGGATTTCGGGGTGGTCTGCGTCGATTCCGGTTACGAGCTCCACGTCGGCGGCAACGGCGGGATCAAGGTCCGCGCCACCGACCTGCTGTGCAAGGTCGAGACCGAGGCCGAGGCGATGGAAGTCTGCGCGGCCTTTATCCAGCTTTACCGCGAAGAGGCCTGGTATCTGGAACGCACCGCGCCGTGGATCGAGCGGGTCGGGCTGGAGCATGTCAAGGCGGCGCTGTTCGACAGCGACCAGTCAGTGCCCGTGCTGGCCGCCCGTTTCCGTTACTCGCAGCAGTTCATGCAGGACGATCCGTGGGCGAAGCGCGCCGCCGGAGAGGAAGCCGAATTGCACCAGCACCTCGCCGAGGTGCGGCCGTTCAACACTAATGTTCAGCAGATGGAGTTCGCCAAGTGATCGGAGACTGGCTCGATATCGGCCCGGTGGACCAGATCGCCCCCGGCCACGCCCGCACCCTGCCGGTCATCGGCGGCGAAGAAATCGCGGTGTTCCATACCCTCGACAACCGCTTCTACGCGCTCGTCAACAAGTGTCCGCACAAACAGGGACCGCTCAGCCAGGGCATTGTCCACGGCAACGTCGTGACCTGCCCGCTGCACAATTGGAACATTAGCCTCAAGACCGGCGAGGCGCTGGGGGACGACGAGGGCTGTGTGCCGACGATCCCGCTCAAGGTCGATGCTGGGCGCATCTACCTGCTGCGCGAGGCGGTTTTGGCCAAGAGGGCTGCCTGATGAAGGAAGTCCGCACCACCTGCGCCTATTGCGGCGTCGGCTGCGGGATCCGGGCCGAGGTGACGGGCGAACGCTCGGTCACCATCCGCGGCGACGAGGCGCATCCTGCGAACTTCGGCCGGCTCTGCTCCAAGGGCACGCATTTGGGCGAAACGATCGGGCTGGAGGGGCGGCTGCTTCACCCGATGATCGGCGACAGACGCGCCAGCTGGAACCAGGCGCTCGACCTCGCCGCGCGCGAGATGCGCGAATGCATCGCCGAGCATGGGCCGAACAGCGTCGCCTTCTATGTCTCTGGCCAACTTCTCACCGAAGACTATTATGTCGCCAACAAGCTGATGAAGGGCTTCATCGGCAGCGGCAATATCGATACCAACAGCCGCCTGTGCATGGCGAGCGCGGTCGCGGCGCACACCCGGGCATTCGGCGAAGATGTCGTGCCCTGCACCTACGACGATCTCGAACAGGCCGACCTAATCGTTCTGGTCGGCTCGAACACCGCCTGGTGCCATCCGGTGATCTGGCAGCGGATCGAGGCCGTGCGCGAGCAGCGCGGGACGAAGCTGGTGGTCATCGACCCGCGCCGGACCGAAACGGCGGAACTGGCGGACCTCCACATCGCGGTGGCGCCCGACGGCGATGTCGCGCTGTTCAACGCGCTGCTTGCCGAGATGCGCGATCGCGGATTGCTGGACGATGCGTTCCTGGCCGAAAGCTGCGTCGCTCCCGCAGGCTTTATCGAAAGCCTCGACACCAAGGACAGCGGGATCGATTTCCCGGCCTTCACCGCGTTCGCCGATCTCGTCGCCGCGCACCCGCAGATGGTCACGCTGTTCAGCCAAGGAGCCAACCAGTCGCGCTGCGGGACCGACAAGGGCAACGCGATCATCAACCTCCATCTGGCGTTGGGACGGATCAACGCCGCCGGCGCGGGGCCGTTCTCGATAACGGGCCAGCCCAATGCGATGGGTGGCCGCGAGGTCGGCGGCCTGGCGAACATGCTTGCCTGTCATCTGGGCTTCTCGCCGGACGAGCGCGCCGAGGTCGCCGAGTTCTGGAACGCGCCGAATATCTGTGCTGGTCCGGGGATGAAGGCGGTCGAGCTGTTTCAGGCGGTCCACGCCGGCCGGGTCAGGTTTCTCTGGGTTATGGCGACCAACCCCGCGGTGTCGATGCCCGACGCCGGTTTCGTCCGTGCGGCGCTCGCGAAGTGCGAAACGCTGGTGGTATCCGACGTGATCGCCGACACCGACACGGCGAAGCTCGCCCACATCCGCCTGCCCGCGCTGGCCTGGGGCGAAAAGGACGGCACCGTCACCAATTCCGAACGCCGCGTAAGCCGCCAGCGCGCGCTGTTCGCCGCACCTGGCGAAGCGCGCGCCGACTGGGCAATCCTCTGCGATTTCGCCATGCGGATGGGCTGGGAACGAGCCTTCGACTTCGGCTCTCCCGCCGCCGTTTTCCGCGAATATGCGGAGATGACCGCCCTCGCGCCGCGCCATGGCAAGGTGTTCGATCTGTCGGACAAGGCGCAGTTGTCCGATGCCGAATACGCGGAGATGAAACCTTTCCGCTGGGGCGATGCGGATCCGCATGCCGCGCGCTTCAGCCATGGCGACGGGAAGGCGCGGCTGGTCGCAGTGTACGCGCCCGACACCGTGACCGATCCGCGCTTTCCGCTCCGCCTCAATACAGGCCGCTACCGCGATCAATGGCACACCATGACCCGCACCGGCCTATCGCCGACGCTGTCGCAGCATCGCCGCGAGCCACTGGTCGAAGTCCATCCCCAAGATGCCCGCGCGCAGCGCCTCACTGACGGAGGCCTGGCCCGCGTGCGGACCGCGGCGGGGAGCACCGTGTTCCGCGTCGTCGTAACCGAAGGCCAGCGCCCCGGCGACCTGTTCGTGCCAATGCACTGGACCGACGACATGGCCGGTGAAGGCCGCACCAATCGCCTGCCATTGCAAGAGGTCGATCCGGTCTCTGGCCAACCCGGCTTCAAGAACACGCCCGCGGCAGTTGAACCGGTCTCGCCGGATTGGCGGGCCTTTCTGGTTACCTCGCACGAACCGGAACTCCCGAAATTGCTATGGTGGAGCCGTTCTCGCGTGGTAGGTGGCTGGCTCTACGAGCTCGCCGGCGAAGGCCTGATCGACACCGCTGCCCTGCTCCCCACCGGAAATGCCAGCGAAGTTGGCGACATTGCTCGCGGTATGCGCCGCAGCGTGGTCTGCGATGAGGCCGGCAAGCTCCGCGCCGCGCTTTACCTGACCCGCTCCGGGCAGCTCCCGCCTCGCGAGTGGATCGCCGGCCAAATCGGCAGCAATGAGGGCGAGCAGGTCGAACTCCTCGCCGGCCGACCGGCCACCCTAGTGCCCGATCGCGGCCCGATCGTCTGCGTCTGCCTCGGCGTCGGCGCGAACCAGATCCGCGCGGCCGCCCGTGGGGGTGCAGCCTCGGTCGCCGAAGTTGGCGCGTGCACCGGTGCGGGGACCAACTGCGGTTCCTGCCGTCCGGCGATTGCACGCCTGATTGCAGCCTGTCGCACCGACAAGATGGAGGACGCTGCATGACTCTCGAATTCCCCGCCGGCATGGTCTGGCTGGTCGGTGCCGGACCCGGCGACCCCGAACTGCTCACCCGCAAGGCGGAGCGCCTGATCCGCTCTGCAAGCGTGATCTACCACGATGCGCTGGTCGGCCCGAATGTCCTCGACCTCGCCGCGCCCGGCTGCCGCCTGGTCTACGTCGGCAAGCGCTCGGGCCGTCACTCACAGGACCAGAAGACGATCGATGCCCTGATCGTCGATGCGGCGCTCGCCGGAGAACGCGTGGTCCGGCTCAAGGGCGGTGATCCATCGATCTTCGGCCGGTCGGCCGAGGAATTGGACGCCTGCCGAGCAGCGGGAGTGCCGGTCGCGGTCTGTCCAGGAGTTACCGCCGCCAGTGCGGCCGCTGCCAGTCTCTGCCGTTCCCTCACCCTGCGGGGTCTTTCGCGCAAGCTCACCTTCGTGACCGCTCACGCAAAGGCGGGCGAAACCCTTGACCTTGACTGGCAGTTGCTGGCCGATCCCGATGCGACCCTGGCGGTCTATATGGGCAAATCGGAGGCCGAAGCCATTTCCCGAAACCTGATCCAGGCAGGATTGCCAGCGGATACGCCGGTCGCTGTTATCGAGAACGCCAGCCTGCCTGACGAGCGGCATGTCTTCACCAGGCTCGATCTTCTTTCTCTGGCGACGCGGGCGGGACTTGGATCGGGGCCTGCAATTCTTTTGATCGGCCGCGTCATGCAGGGCGCCATGTCCAGTCGATCATGTTCGAAGGCCTCTTCACGGATCGAGAGTCTGCCGTGAGAGTGCGGGATATTCTGCAATGGCTTCTTGGGCCTAATGTCTGCACTCGGTGTGGCCACGTCTGGTCAAGGAAACATCAGGTAGCAGCACCAGGTATGAAAGCCTGCCCTTGCTGTCGGTTTGGCGCTTCGTGAGTGTTCGAGACGTATTTGAATTGCCTCTGAAGTGATCTGCGAATTCGTAAGGAGGCTCACCTGCGAGATTTTCGACCGTCTCTCTTTCAGTTTTGTCTGGAAGCCGAACCTCAACGAGGGCAGTTATGGGTGCTTCTACTTTTGATAGCTGCCGTTCCGGATTGTCCAACTTAGCTGCCAATCCGTACCTGGCAATTGACCGCCCTGCGCTCCTTCTTCGCCAAACCTTTGCAACGATTGATCACGTCGCGATTATCTGCCGATAGCTTGGCCGCTTCGATCACTTCCTCCCAGCGGGCAGGATCGGCGGACTGGAGGAGCTTCGCCCCGGCATCAACGAGAGTAGGCGCGCCGAGCGCGCGTCGCGCCATGCGTTCCGGCAGTTGCCAGCTCTCGGGCAGCGAGCGAGCAACAGGACCCGCAAAGCCAGCCCAGAGCATTACCCCGACCAGAATGCCGGAAGCGGCCGTCTTTATGGTCCGCTGACGCTGCTCGGCTGCGCTGTGGACCGTACCCACCATGCGTCGCAGGTCTTCGCCAACGGCCCCCAGCTCGATCTGCGCCTGGACTAATCGGTCATGATCCGACCGCCGCGCCGTTTCGGATGCCTGAGCAATACGCTCAGCCATGGTCTGCGGAGTATGTTTGAGCGCTGGCTCAGCAGCGATCTGCGCGACCGCTTGGGTGACCTTGGCGAGGTCACCAGCGAGCTTACCAAGGGTAACGCTGTAATCAGGAACAGATATCTCGGTGCGCTCGGTAGCGAGGTGCTCAACCGCGCGCCGCATCAAGGCCATCTGGCGTTCGAGCCGGACAAAGGCCTGGGTGGCGGGGTCAGCTTGCCCATCGACTGATGCGCTTGATCGCACGCCCGGCTCTGGCTCGTCTTCCGGCTCGAGATCAAGCTCAACGTCTTCTGCATTCTGCATGTCACTTCTCCTTAAAGCCCGATCTCAAACGGACGGGTACGTTCCTTCCCAAGGGTGTCGGCAAGCTCCAGGTGCAGGCTGCGCTCGGAGCGCTGTTCGAGCCCAAGCTCCTTGACCTTACCGCGCAGATGGACCTCGAGCTCGGGATCGCGCTCAAGCCCCTTGGCCATGCCGCGCATCTGCGCGGTGAGCTTGCGCGCGCCGGCCTCGTCGCCTTGCTCGCGAAGCTGGGTGCGGTGGGCTTCCAGCTGTCTCCAGTCGCCAACGAACCGTTCGGCGCGCAGCACCGGATCAAGGCGTACCGCGGCCTCGTGTCCCATCGCCCGGATCGTGTCCCGACTGCGGCCAGCAGCGGCATCGCCAACGAGATCCGGCCGGCGCGTGAAGGCAGCAGCGAGATCGCGTGTCGCCTCAGGTTGGAGCGCATCGAGCGCCTGTGCTGCGCGGTCTAGGGCTTCAGCCTGGTGGGGCAGA
>DKII01000144.1 GCA_002454125.1 Novosphingobium sp. UBA6722 | reverse complement strand
GACCAGGTATTCGGTGGTCACGCCGAAGCGGCCCGAGGCGACCTGCTTGATCGCCGAGCGCATCGAATCCCCGTTTGCCAGCGGCTTGAAGCGGTCCGGCTCCTCGCCGCCTTCGCCGGTGTTCGACTTGCCGCCGATCCGGTTCATGGCCACCGCCAGCGTCGTGTGCGCCTCGCGGCTGATCGAGCCGAAGCTCATCGCCCCGGTGGCGAAGCGCTTGACAATCTCGCTGGCCGGTTCGACTTCGCTGATGTCGAGCGGCTTGTCGGCCGGCTTGAATTCCATCAGCCCGCGGATGGTCAGCATCCGGGTCGACTGGTCGTTGATGGTCTGGGCGAACTCGCGGTACTTTTCCGAGACATTGCCGCGCACCGCGTGCTGCAGGGCGGCGATGTTCTGCGCGGTCCAGGCGTGCTCCTCGCCGCGCAGGCGCAGGCCGTACATCCCGCCGACGTCGAGCATGTTCTTGTAGATCGGATTGTCGCCATAGGCCGCCTGGTGGCGGCGCACGGTTTCCTCGGCCACTTCGGCGAGGCCAATGCCTTCGATCGTGGTGGCGGTGCCGGTGAAGTACTTCTCGATGAACTGGCTCGACAGGCCGACCGCATCGAAGATCTGCGCGCCGCAGTAAGACTGGTAGGTCGAGATGCCCATCTTGGACATGACCTTGAGGATGCCCTTGCCGACCGCCTTGATGTAGTTCTTCTGCACCGTCTTGGCGTCAAGCGGCATGTCCTTGCGGACGCGGAGTTCCTCCAGCGTTTCGAAGGCGACATAGGGATTGATCGCTTCCGCGCCGTAGCCCGCCAGCACGCAGAAGTGATGCACTTCACGCGCTTCGCCGGTTTCAACGACCAGGCCGGTCTGCATGCGCAGGCCCTGGCGGACGAGGTGGTGGTGGACTGCAGCCGTGGCCAGCAGCGCTGGCATCGGGATCCGGTCAGGCCCCTGGGCGCGGTCGGACAGGATCAGGATGTTCTTGTCCTGCAGCACGGCCTCGGTTGCGGCCCAGCACATTTCCTTGATCGCCATTTCAAGGCCGGCGGCCCCGGTGCTGGCGTCCCAGGTGATGTCGATCGTTTCGGTGCGGAAGGCACCGTCAAGCGCTGCCTCGACCGAGCGGATCTTGGCGACTTCCTCGTTGGTCAGGATCGGCTGGTCGACTTCCAGGCGCTTGTGCGTCCCGGCTTCCATGCCCAGCAGGTTGGGGCGCGGGCCGATCATCGAGACCAGGCTCATCACCAGTTCCTCGCGGATCGGGTCGATCGGCGGGTTGGTGACCTGGGCGAAGTTCTGCTTGAAGTAATCGTAGAGCAGGCGGCTGCGGTTGGAGAGCACCGCGATCGGCGTGTCCGTGCCCATCGAACCGAGCGGATCGTCGGCGTTCTGGGCCATCGGCTCGAGGAAGCGCGAGAGGTCTTCCTGAGTATAGCCAAAGGCCTGCTGGCGATCGAGCAGGCTGGTGGTTTCCTGCGGCAGCGCGGCCAGCTCCGGCTCGACCACTTCGAGGTCCTTGAGCTTGTACTGCGCGGATTCCAGCCAGTCCTCATAAGGCTCGGCAGCGGCGAGCGAGGCTTTGAGCTCTTCGTCCTCGATGATCCGGCCGTGGTCGAAATCGATCAGCAGCATGCGGCCCGGCTGGAGCCGCCACTTGCGGACGATATTGTCTTCCTTGATCGGCAGCACGCCGCTTTCCGAAGCCATGACCACGATGTCATCGTCGGTAACCAGGAAGCGGGCCGGGCGCAGGCCGTTGCGGTCCAGCGTCGCGCCGATCTGGCGGCCATCGGTAAAGGCCACGGCGGCCGGGCCGTCCCACGGCTCCATCAGCGCGGCGTGGTATTCATAGAAAGCGCGGCGCTTGGCATCCATCAGCGGGTTGCCGGCCCAGGCCTCGGGGATCAGCATCATCACCGCATGGGCCAGGCTGTAGCCGCCGGCCAGCAGCAGTTCGAGCGCGTTGTCGAGGCAGGCGGTGTCCGACTGGCCGTGCGGGATCAGCGGCCACATCTTGTCGAGGTCCGCGCCCAGCAGCTCGCTTTCCATCGTGCGGCGGCGCGCGTTCATCCAGTTGACGTTGCCGCGCACGGTGTTGATCTCGCCGTTGTGGGCGATGAAGCGATAGGGGTGCGCCAGCTTCCAGCTCGGGAAGGTGTTGGTGCTGAAACGCTGGTGGACCAGGCCCAGCGCCGAAACGCAGTCCGGATCGCGCAGGTCATCGTAGAAGATGCCAACCTGGGTCGCCAGCAGCAGGCCCTTGTAGACCACGGTGCGGCTGGAGAAGCTGGGCATATAGAGATCGGCGATCCCCGGCATCCCGTGCTTTTCGGCCAGGGCTGCCAGCGGGTTCTGGGTTTGCTTGCGGATCGCCAGGATCTTGCGCTCGAACGCGTCCTGATCGGGGCAGTTCTCGCCGCGTTCGACGAAGCACTGGCGGATCACCGGCATCTGCTCGCGCACGGTCTTGCCCAGACCTTCGGTCGTAACCGGCACGTCGCGCCAGCCGATCAGGCGCTGGCCTTCCTTGGCGATGAACTTTTCGAAGGTGCCGACGATGAAATCGCGGCTGGCCTGATCCTGCGGCAGGAAGCACATGGCCACGGCATAGTCACCGGCGGCGGGCAGCTTCAGCCCTTCCTGGTCGGCCCACTTGCGGAACAGGGCATCAGGGGTCTGAATCAGAATCCCGGCGCCATCGCCCAGCAGCGGATCGGCGCCAACGGCACCGCGATGGTCAAGATTCTTCAGAATCTCGAGCGCCTGGGTTACGATCGCATGGCTTTTGGCGCCCTTGATATGGGCGACAAAGCCCACGCCACAGGCGTCATGTTCATTGCGCGGATCGTAGAGGCCCTGCGGCGCCGGATAACCCATCGAAAACCCATCCTGTCGTCACCCGGAAACCCGCGATTCGCGCCTGGAATGGCGGAAATGGCGGAAATCCGGCAATTAAGCGCAAGCTTCCCCACCGCTCGAAGCAGTGAAAATTGCGCAAGCATTTCCCATGACGACAGGAAGCTGTTTTTGCAACTGCGAACAGGCCAAGAAACGCTTGGGTGGGCCCAAGCGCTGCTGTGAATAGGATTGCAGCTGCAATCGGCGGCGGTTCAGGCCGCGCCGCTGATCCGTTGCAAGTTGGCCAGGGCCAGGCGCAGCGCGCGCTCCGCTTCGGCCGGGTCGACCGCCGGGGCGGCCGGGGCCTGGGCAACGGGCGCGCCGGGCATGGCGGCGGCCGGAGCATCGAAGGGTCGCAGCGGCGCAACATTGGCGCTCGCCATCTGGCCCGGGAAGATCACGACCGGCTCGATTGCGCTGGCCGGCTCTTCCGGCTCATCGACGCGGACGAATTCCTGGCGCGGCATCTCGATGCTGAGCAGCGAGGCAAAGGCGTCGTCTGCTACAACTTCCGTTTCAGCTTCGGCCTCGACCTCAAGCTCGGGCGCGGCTTCGGCTGGAACTTCCTCAACCACGGCTTCCTCGACCGGTGTCGGTGCGGGCATCGTCAGATGACGCGGCATCAGTGCAGACAGATCGGCGTGATCTTCTTCGTCATGCTGGTCGAAACTGAACGGGCGCAGCGCGGCCGGCATCGGGATCGGCGCAGGCGGAATCTCGGGCGCAAGCGCCGGCTCGGGCGGGGCGACAGTGAAGATTGGCGGCGGCGGGACGAAGGCGGGTTCAGCCGCGGTCGGAGCGGCTCCCGGAACGACCGGCGCGGCTTGCACCGGTTCGACCTGCTGGGCTTCGACCTGCGGCGCTTCTGCTTGCTCGCCCCTGGCGGCGCGGCGGCGGGCCATCGATTCCTGCAGACGCCGGGCAAGGTCGGTCATGCCCAGGTCAGCCGGGGCCGGCTGGGGCTCTGGCGCGGGCACCGGCTCGGCCGCAAGCGGCGCAGGTTCGGCCTGCGGCGCCAGATCGGCCGGGGCTGGGTCGCGCGCGGCGAACAGCGGCGCGGCCGGTTCCTGCTCGAACACCGAAGTACGGAAGCCGGCGGCTCGCACCACTTCGACCGGCACGTGGTCTTGCTCCACCGGCATCGCGAAGATGCGCGGGGCTTCGGACAAGGCCGGGACTTCGCGTTCGACCAGCGGCGGAGCCGGCGTGGCCGAGGGAGCCGACCAATCGAGCGGCTGCTGCGGTTCAACCGGGGCCGGCGCCGGGAGGGCACCAAGATCGAGCGGCGCCTCGGGCTGGGCGGCTTCCGCAACCGGGGCAAGGTCGGCAACCGGGGCAAGCCGGGTTGCCGAAATATCGAAGATCTGCGGCTCGCCGCCGGGCAGCGGGGCAAACTCATGCGGCTCGAACGGGCGCTCTTCGTGCTCGACCGCCAGCGCGCGGCGGCGACCGGCCAGCAGGCCAGGGCTGTCGAGCGCATCGCCCAGATCTTCATGCGCCGAGATCGGCCGGAACACGGGACCATCGGTGTAGACGTTGCGGCTGTTCCACAGCGCGGCTTCGGCTTCGGCGGCGGCGCCGGGATTGGCTGCCGTGCGCTTGCGTTCGCGCACCACGGTCTTGGGCTGGGTGAGGCGCACTGCCAGCGCCGCGCCGATGGCCGCGCCGAGCGAGGCCATGATCAGCGCGATCAGGATGCGGGCCGTTACGCCCAGCGGCGGGGCGGCGGCGGGTACCACCAGGTCCAGCCCGGTCTTCAGCACCATGCCTTCGATCAGCGTCGGGCGGATGGCCAGACTGCCCAGGCCGAACAGGGCACCAAACCACAGCGCCACAACCGCGGGAAACAGCGGGTGGCTGGAGATTGGCTTCCCTTTGGTCGGCTTGCGTTTGGTATTGGCCACGACCGCTATTTCCCGTCCTGTTGCGTCCCGAACCTTAACCGGCAACCTCAGGCGGCAGCCGGAAACCGGTATAGTGCAGAAGCAGTTAGCGCGGTTTGGTAAACATCCTGATAACGAAGAATATTCGCTGACCAGTCGTGCTTGGCGGCAACGTGGGCGTGGCCATTGGCCTTGAGTTTCCGCCATTCGCCGGGGCGCTCCAGCAGCCCGGCAAGGGCGGCGGCGCAGGCTGCGGGAGCGTCCGGGGCAAACAGGATCCCGGTTTCGCCGTCGGTAATCAGCTCGCGGTGCCCGCCAACGTCGGATGCCGCCACCAGGCGCCCCTGCGCCATCGCCTCAAGCGGTTTGAGCGGGGTAACCAGGTCGGTCAGCCGGCTGCGCTTGCGCGGGAAGGCCAGTACGTCGATCAGCGCGTAATAGCGCTCAACTTCGCTGTGCGGCACGCGGCCGGCAAAGTGAACCGCGTCGGCTGCGGCTGAAGCCTTCGCCTGCTGGCGCAGCGCTGCTTCCATCGGACCGCCGCCAACGAGCAGGAGCTGGGCCCCCGGCGTGCGTTCGCGCAGCAACGGCAGCGCAGCGATCAGGTCATCCAGCCCTTCGTAGTCATAGAAGCTGCCGATGAAACCGATCACCGGTCCCTCACCCAGACCAAGCTGGCGGGCCAGCTCGGGTTCACGCGTGGCAGCTTCGCCGAACAGCGCCAGGTCGACGCCATTGGGGCTGAGCGAAATCTTGCCTGCCGGAACCCCGCGTTTGACCAGATCGTCCTTCAGGCCCTGGCAGATCGTCACGACTTGCTCAGCGCCCTTGACCACATGGTTTTCAAGCGCGCGGGTCAGCCGGTATTTGATGCTGCCTTCACTGCTGGTCCCGTTGGAGACGGCGGCATCTTCCCAGAACGCGCGGATCTCATAGACCACCGGTACGCCCAGTCTCTGACCGGCGATCAGCGCCGCCATGCCGCACAGCGCCGGGCTGTGAGCGTGGAGCAGGTCCGGCCGCCAGTCCTGGGCCAGGGCGACGATCGCATCGGCCAGCAGATTGATCTCGCGCCATTCGCGCAGGCCCGGCGGGCCAGACGCAGCGCCGCGAGTGCGATGGAAGGTCAGCCCTTCGGTTTCCTCGCAGTCGGGCCCTTCGGCCAGGTGGCGCAGGCCGGTGATGCCGCGCACTTCCAGCCCCATCGCCGCCTGCGCGGTGAGGATCGCGCGGGTGCGAAAGGTATAGCCGCTATGTAGCGGCAGCGAATGGTCCAGGACGTGAAGTACGCGGGTCATGGCCCGGTCTTCTAGGGCGAGAAGGCTTAACGCGCCGTCAACTCGCGCCTGTTATGCGCCTGAGCACGATGGTCGATTACTTTGCCCTGGCCCTGTCTCATGGTCTGCTGATCCTGGCGGTCTGGCACCTGCTGTGGCGCGCGGACCTGGACGAGGACCCGGCCGCGCCAGAGGCCGAAGCACCGACCGACCCGAAGCCGGCCAAGCCGGGACTTGCCAAGCAGGGACTGCGCATCCGTGCTTGATCTGGCGATCACCGGCTTCACGCTGGCCTTCCTCGCGCTCGGCTTGCGCCGGCCTTTCGTGTGGGTGCTGGCCTATCTCTACATCGATATCCTGACCCCGCAGAAGATCAGCTGGTCGCTACTGGCTTCCCTGCCGATCTCGCTGATTGCCTTCATCCTGGCCTTCGGGGGCTGGCTGGTGCTGGATGACAAGAAGGACATGCGCTTCACGATGCGCCAGGCCTTGATCGTGGCGCTGCTGGCCTATTGCGGCATCACCACGACGATTGCCGAATTCCCGGTCGAGGCGGCGGAGAAATGGTCGTGGGTGTGGAAGGCGCTGCTTTTCGCGATCTTCCTGCCGCTGACGCTGCGGACCCGGTTGCGGTTCGAGGCGGTGGTGACGGTGATCGTGCTGACGGTCGGATCGATCCTGATCACCGGCGGGATCAAGACCGCGGCCGGCGGCGGCGGCTATGGCATGCTGCGCACCTTCGTGCCCGACAATGCCGGGATTTATGAAGGCTCGACGCTCTCGACGATTGCCGTGGCGATCATTCCGCTGATCTGGTGGGCGGCGCGCTTCACGACGATCTTCCCGCGCGGCAAGCTGGTGACGCTGTTTGCCGCCGCGCTGACCTTTGCCGCCGTGCTGATCCCGGTTGGCACGCAAACCCGCACCGGCCTGCTCTGCATCGCGCTGCTTGGCGTGCTTTCGCTGCGCTCGGTCAAGCGGCGGTTCCTCTACCTCGGCATGGCCGGGCTGGTGGTCCTCGCGGCGGTTCCGTTCCTGCCCGAAAGCTATACCAAGCGGATGAGCACGATCGAGAACCACCAGTCCGACCAGTCGGCCTCGACCCGGGTGGCGGTGTGGATGTGGACGCTCGACTATGTGAAGGATCATCCCTTCGGCGGCGGCTTCGATGCCTATCGCGGCAACCGCCTGCTGGTGCCGACCGTCAAGGCCGAGGGGTCTGACAACAACGTCACCCTGACCACCGAATATCATGTCGAGGAAGGCCGCGCCTATCACTCGGCCTATTTCGAGATGCTGGGCGAACAGGGCTATCCCGGCTTCCTGCTGTGGGCCTGGATTCAGTTGCTGGGGATCTGGCAGATGGAGCGCCTGCGCCGCCGCTGGAAGGACCGCAAGGCCGCGCATGAAGCCTGGGTCGCGCCCTTGGCCAATGCCCTGCAGATGTCGCAGCTGGTCTATTTCCTGGGGGCCCTGTTTATCGGCATCGCCTTCCAGCCGGTCATGTTCATGATCATCGGCCTGCAGTGCGGGCTGTGGTCCTATTGCCGCCGGGTCGACGCGCCCGCGCCGCGCCCGCTCCTGCCCGCGGCGCAGCAACTGCGGGTGACCGCGGCGTGAGCGGCGGCGCCCGGCATCTTGATGCCCTGACCGGCATCCGCGGCCTCGCCGCCTGGCTGGTGGTATTCTATCACACCCGCAAGGCGCTGACCGAGATCTGGCATCCCGATGCGATCAGCTTCCTGGCCAATGGCTATCTGGCGGTCGACCTGTTCTTCATGCTGTCGGGCTTCGTGATCTTCTATAACTATGCCGATCGCCTGGCCGGCGGCGACGGGGTGGAAATCCGCCAGTTCCTGTGGCGGCGCTTTGCCCGGGTCTGGCCCCTCCACGGCTTCATCCTGGCGGTCTATGTGGCCTTTGTCGGCGTGCTGTTCGTGACCGGGCGCGACATTTCGCATTACCCGCTGGGCGACCTGCCGCTGAACCTGATCCTGGCGCACAACTGGGGCTTTACCGACGCGCTGGCCTGGAATGTCCCGTCCTGGTCGATCAGCACCGAATTCGCCGCTTACCTGGCGTTCCCGTTGGCGGCGATGGCAGTGCCGTGGAAACGGTTGGGCCGGACGGGGCTGCTTGGATTGGCGGCAGCGCTGATCATCGCGCTGCACCTGATCTTCCTGCTGTCCGGCCACAGCAAGATCGGCCAGGACATTCCGCAGATGGGGATCTGGCGGTGCCTGTTCGGCTTCGCGCTGGGCATGGTGCTGTGCGCATTGTGGCAGCGCCTGCGCGATACGCCCGGGGTGGCACCAGTGGCAGCGGCCAGCTGTGCGGCCTTGCTGGTGGCCGGCTTTGCGCAGGGTTTGCCGGATTCGCTGTTCGTGCCGGCGGCCTTCTTCGCCGGGCTGCTGGCTCTGGTCACGGGCAAGGGCGCAGTGGTGCGTTTTCTGTCAAGCCGCCCGCTGCTTTACCTGGGCGAGATCAGCTATTCGACCTATCTGGGCCACTACCTGCTGTGGCAGCTCTGGAAGATCGCCTTCGTGGACGAAACGGTCCAGGTCGGCTGGCTGAGCTTTGCCGGCTATCTCGCTTTGGTCTTCGTGGCCTCGGTCGTGCTCTATAACTGGGTCGAAAAGCCGGCGCAGCGCTGGCTCAACACCCACGCGCCGCGCTGGGCCTCGCGCCCGGCTGCTGTCCCGGCCGAGTGATTCGCACGCCTGCGGGGCAGGTGCGCCCTGCCATGCCGTAGCGGCAGGCGCTGGTGCGTTGCGCTGCGCCCGCGCTTGGGCCATGAAGGCGCCTTTCCAGCTTAAGGAGAGGCGCAATGACCCCGCAGGAGCTCGCAGCCAAGACTGGCGAAGTGATCGGCGTTTCGGACTGGTTCGAAGTGACCCAGGAACGCATCAACATGTTCGCCGATGCGACTGGTGACCACCAGTTCATCCACATCGACGAGGAAAAGGCCAAGCACACCCCGTTCGGCGGGACGATTGCTCACGGCTTCCTCACCCTGTCGCTGCTGCCGGTGCTCGGCGCCATGACCTCGGGCGCCCGCGTCGACGGGATCAAGATGGGCGTCAACTACGGCGGCAACAAAACGCGCTTCATCAGCCCGGTCCGCGCCGGCAAGCGCGTGCGCGCCCACACCAAGCTGCTCGAACTGGTCGAGAAGCGCCCCGGCCAGTGGCAGCAGACCAACGAGATCACCATCGAGATCGAAGGCGAGGACAAGCCCGCCCTGATCTGCGAATGGATCACGCTGTTCTTCGTGTGATCGGCACCCTCCCCGGGGGTCACACCATTCAGTTCAATCAAGGAATTTCCCATGTCACGTGACGCAGTCATCGTTTCTACTGCCCGCACCCCGCTGACCAAGGCGGCCCGCGGCGCGTTCAACAACACCACCGGCGCCACCCTTGGCGCCTGGTCGATCAAGGCTGCGGTTGAGCGCGCCGGCCTTGACGGCGGAGAGATTGACGATGTGCTGATGGGCACGGCCGTCCAGCAGGGCTCGACCGGCGGCAACGTCGCGCGCCTCGCCGCGCTGCGTGCCGGCCTGCCGGTTTCGGTCCCGGCCATGACGATCGATCGCCAGTGCTCGTCGGGTCTGATGACCATCGCCACGGCGGCCAAGCAGATCCTGGTCGACAACATGGACATCTGCGTCGCGGGCGGCGTGGAAAGCATTTCCAAGGTGGTCGGCAGCGGCAAGATGTTCGTCGAGCCGGACCGCGAGCTGCTGGAAATGCACCCGCACATCTACATGCCGATGATCGGCACGGCCGAAGTGGTGGCCAAGCGCTACAACATCAGCCGCGAATACCAGGACGAGTACTCGCTCCAGTCGCAGCAGCGCACCGCCGCAGCCCAGGCTGCCGGCAAGTTTGACGATGAAATCGTCGCCTGCACTGCCACCATGGCCGTGGTCAACAAGGAGACCAAGGAAGTCTCCTATCAGGAAGTCACCGCCAGCAAGGACGATTGCAACCGTCCCGACACCACGCTCGAAGGGCTCGCCAGCCTGAAGCCGGTGATGGGCGATGGCGGCGTCATCACCGCCGGCAATGCCAGCCAGCTGTCGGACGGTTCTTCGGCCTGCGTCGTGATGGAAGCCAAGGTTGCCGAGAAGCGCGGCCTGACCCCGCTTGGCCGCTATGTCGGCATGGCCGTTGCCGGTACCGAGCCCGATGAAATGGGCATCGGCCCGGT
>DKII01000024.1:324-2518 GCA_002454125.1 Novosphingobium sp. UBA6722 | reverse complement strand
ATTCTCAGGCGAATAGCATGGCGGTAAGGAGCCTCCCGGCACTGACAATTGCTGATAACAGCCGCCCGGTTTGACCGGACGGCTTTCCCAGCGGTCAGTGGTGCCCTGCGGAATAGCGCCAAGCACGGTGGCGGCGGCCTTGCCGCCGGCTGGTTCTTGCAGGAGGGAAACCTGTGGGCCCGAGTGAATTCGCTCGCGCGGCCCTTGTCTTCCGCGTGCTTGATCCCCGCCTACTTCACCTGCGCTTCACACGCCTTCACCGGGGCTTCGGAACCCGTTCACATCCGCCGCCCAAACTGACTCCGTGTTCAACCCAAGGAGCCAAAATGGACAAGAAACTGCTCTTCAAGTTGGCGGCGATTTTCTTCATGTCGCTGCTTTTGCTGGTGCCGCTCGGCCTGATCGAGGGCCAGATTCGCGAGCGCAGCCAGCGTCAGAACGAGGTACAGGCGAGCATCGCCAACAGCGCGGCGGGCGAGCAACTGCTGGTGGCGCCGGTGATTGCCGTGCATTACCGGGAACAGGTGGACGTCGCCATGCCCCGCGAGGGCAATCCGGAACAGACAACGGTGCGCACCCGCATCGTCGAGCGCACGCTGCTCGTGCCGCCGGAAAAACTGGAAATGCTCGGTGAAACGGCGGTGGAAACCCGCAACCGGGGCATCTACCAGGCGCGGCTTTTCCGCCTCGGATTCGGCACCAGCGGGCGTTTCGTGCTCAAGCCGCTGGCCGAGCTACCCAGTGGCGGGCGCATCGTGTCGGCCCGTGCCCGGCTGCTGCTCGGCATCGCCGACCCGCGCGGGGTCAATAACGATCCGGAAGTGACGATCAACGGCAAGGTGCATCGCTTCGCCTCGGCGAGCAGCAAGAACGAGCCGCCGGCTACGGCCACCGCCCCCGACAGCACCGCTGCTCAGGCCGCGCCGACCAACCGACTGGCCATCGACCTCGGGCCGCTCGACCTGCAGCGCGAAAGCCGCTTCGATTTCAGCTTCCCGCTGCAGCTGACCGGCACGACCCGGCTGGCCATTGCACCGACCGGCGAGGCCAACCGCATCGAACTGAAATCCGCCTGGCCGCACCCGAACTTCGGCGGCCGCTTCCTGCCCACCGCACGCACCGTGGGCAAGGACGGCTTTGCCGCCCGCTGGGACATCTCGCATCTGGCCCGCAATTTCGAGGCAACACAGAAGCCGGGTAGCGGCGAGGTGCTGAGCATCGATTTCGTCGATCCGGTGAATGTCTATCTGCAATCGGAGCGCGCCGTGAAGTACGGCGTACTGTTCATCGTGCTGACCTTTGCCGGCTTCTTCCTGACCGAAATCCTGCGCCGGGCGCCGATCCACCCCATGCAGTACCTGCTGGTCGGGCTGGCGCTGGCCATCTTCTTCCTGCTGCTGATCGCGCTGTCCGAACACCTCAGTTTCGTGCTCGCCTACGCGGCATCGGCGGCGGCGTGCATCGGGCTGATCGCCTTCTACCTCGCCGGGGCGCTGGGCGGCGCACGCCAGGGTTTTGCCTTCGGCGCCGGGCTGACCGGCCTGTACGGTGTACTCTACGGCGTGCTTCTCTCCGAGGACAACTCGCTGCTCATGGGCAGCCTGCTGCTTTTCCTTGCCTTGGGCGCCACCATGCTCGCCACCCGCCGCGTCGACTGGTATCGCCTGAGTGGCCAGATCAGCGGCCCGGACCAGGCATGAGCGCCGCTTTCCAACGGGCGGCGACAGCCGCCGCCCGGCTGACGGGCTGGCTAGTGCCTCCGCTGCTGCTGATCCACGCCTGGCACCTCAAGCACCCGCTGCTGCTCTGGCTGCGCGACTGGGAAACCGGGCTGCTGCTCGGTACCGCGCTGTTCGGGCTGATCTGGCGGCGGCACCTGCTGCGGCGCATGGCCTGGGTGCTGGTCGCCGTGCTGGCCGTGACGCTGTGGCGCGAAGCCGAGTACCGCGCCCAGCGCGATGCGGTGCTCGACGCCGGAGAAGCGATGCAGGCTGTGGGCCGGCATTTTATCGTCGGCTATACCGACTTCGAAGAGGTCAAGCTGCTCGCCGCACGCGGCCTCATCGGCGGCATCTACCTCGCCCGGCGCAACCTGCGCGGCCGCGAACTGGCCGAGGTGGCGGCAGAAATCGAAACCCTGCAAGCCATCCGCCAGCGGGCCGAACTGCCACCGCTGATCGTGGCCGGCGACCAG
>DKII01000024.1:0-179 GCA_002454125.1 Novosphingobium sp. UBA6722 | reverse complement strand
CAACAGGCAGCAGGGCTGGCGGCGCTGGGGGTGAATCTCAACTTCGGCCCGGTGGTGGACCTGCGTCCGCCCGGTGCCGACAACCCGCACGACCGCCTGACCCGACTTTCGGCACGCGCCATCTCGAACGATCCGGCCACCGTCAGCATCGTGGCCGGCGGCTATATCGACGGCCTCAA
>DKII01000139.1:6746-24502 GCA_002454125.1 Novosphingobium sp. UBA6722 | reverse complement strand
CTGGTCGGCGAGGAGAACAAGGGCCTGGCCGCGATGTTCATCATGATGAATGCGGCCCGCCTGGGTGTCGGCATCCAGGGCCTGGCCCAGGCCGAGGTCGCTTACCAGAACGCGGTCAAGTACGCGGCCGAGCGCCGCCAGGGCCGGGCGCTGACCGGCGCGGCGGAGCCGGCGGAAAAGGCCGACACGCTGTTCGTCCACCCGGACGTGCGGCGGATGCTGATGGACGCCAAGGCGTTCACCGAAGGCATGCGCTCGCTCTGCCTGTGGGGCGCGCTCCAGGTTGACCTCAGCCACAAGGCGGCCAGCGAGGAAGAGCGCCAGACGGCTGACGACCTGATCAGCCTGCTGACCCCGGTGATCAAGGGCTATGGCACCGACAAGGGCTATGATGTCGCCACCAACATGCAGCAGGTCTTTGGCGGCCATGGTTACATCGAGGAATGGGGCATGAGCCAGTTCGTGCGCGATGCCCGCATCGCCATGATCTACGAAGGTGCCAACGGGGTTCAGGCAATGGATCTCGTCGGCCGCAAGCTCGCCCAGAACGGCGGGCGGGCCGTGCAGGCCTTATTTGCGATTGTCGATGCCGAATGCGCGGCTGCGAAGGACAAGCCCGAACTGGCCAGCCTGGCCACGGCTGTCGAAGCCGCCAATGCCGAGCTCAAGGCGGCGACCATGTGGTTCATGGCCAATGGCATGGCCAACCCCAACCAGGTCGGGGCCGGCGCGCATCACTACATGCACATCATGGGCATCGTCGCGCTTGGTTCGCAGTGGCTGCGGATGGGCAATGCGGCACTCTCGGCTCTGGCCAGTGGCACCGGCGACAAGGCCTTCTACGAGGCCAAGTTGACCACCGCGCGCTATTTTGGTGAGCGCTTCTGCCCTGACGCTGCAGCGCTCCGCCACAAGATCGAGGCAGGCAGCGAAGCCATCATGGCGCTGCCGGTTGAGGCCTTCGCCACTGCCTGATTTCCCGAGTCGCAGCGTTACGCTGGGGTTTAGTTGATAAAGTGCATCCGCGGGGCGTGGATTAACCCACGCCTCGCCTTGCACAAGCGGTTTTCACGGTTTCAAAGAGCCGCCGTGAACATAGCGGCGTCCGGCGATGTAGGAAAATCGCCTAGCCCAGCACCTCATCGAGCAGGCCCAGCAGCGCCGCCCATGACTGCCGATCAGCGCTGGCGTTGTAGCTGGGATTGGGCGCGCCCGCTGGCGTCAGCGGGTTGGTGAAGCCGTGATCGACCCCGGCATAGCTGTGGAAGTGCCAGTTGGCGCCGACGCCGTCCATTTCTTCCCAGAAGGCCGTCACATGGCTGCGCGGCACGAGGAAATCGACATCGCCGTGGCAGACCAGGATGCGCGGCTTGATCGGCTGCGTGGCGGGCAGCGGGCTTTGCAGCAGGCCGTGGAAGCTGGCGACCAGCATCAGGTCGGCCCCGTCGCGCGCCAGTTCGAGCACGGCCATGCCGCCCAGGCAGAAGCCGATGGCGGCCTGGGGAACGCCAGGTGCCAGTTCGTCCAGCTTGTTCAGAGTGGCGCGCAGCCGCCGGCGCATCGCCGCGGGATCGGCACGCAGCTTGATCATCGCCGCATTGGCGCTGTCGAAGTCATGCGGGGAATCGGGGCCATAGAAGTCGGCGATGAACGCAAGGTACCCCTGCGTTGCGAGCGCGCGGGCCTTGGCTTCGACCCCCGGCGTCGTGTTCATGAAGGTCGGATAGACCGCGACGGCGGCGCGGGGCACACCAGCCGGACGGGCCAGCCAGCCGGTCAGGGCTGTCTCGCCGTCGGCGTAGGCAATCCGCTCCAATTCACTCATGTTACCCTACTCCGCTCGTGCTGAGCTTGTCGAAGCACTGTACTTTCTTGAAAGCCAACAAAAGAGCAAGGACGGTCCTTCGACAAGCTCAGGACGAGCGGGAGTGGGGTGGGGCCTAGTCTATTCCGGCAGGAAGTCCGGCACGGAGAGGTAGCGCTCACCGGTATCGTAGTTGAAGCCCAGGACGCGGCTGCCAGGCGGCAGATCTGGCAACTTTTGGGCAATCGCTGCCAGCGTCGCGCCCGAGCTGATGCCGACCAGCATGCCTTCTTCGCGTGCGCAGCGGCGGGCCATTTCCTTGGCATCGGCCGGATCGACCTGGATCGCGCCGTCGATGGCCTGGGTGTGCAGGTTGGCCGGGATGAAGCCCGCGCCGATCCCCTGGATCGGGTGGGGCGAGGGCTGCCCGCCCGAGATAACAGGCGAAAGCGTCGGCTCAACCGCCCAGGCCTTCATCGTCGGCCACTTGGCCTTGAGCGCTTCGGCGCAGCCGGTCAGGTGCCCGCCCGTGCCAACGCCGGTGATGAGGGCGTCGATCGGGGTGTCCGCGAAATCGGCCAGGATCTCTTGCGATGTGGTGCGGACATGGACGGCGATATTGGCCGGGTTTTCGAACTGCTGCGGCATCCACGAATTGGGCGTGCTGGCGATCAGCTCATGCGCCCGCTCGATCGCGCCCTTCATGCCCTTTTCGCGCGGGGTCAGATCGAAGGTCGCGCCATAGGCCAGCATCAGCCGGCGGCGTTCCAGCGACATCGATTCGGGCATGACCAGGACCAGCTTGTAGCCCTTGACCGCGGCGGCCATCGCCAGGCCGATCCCGGTATTGCCGCTGGTCGGCTCGATGATCGTGCCGCCGGGCTTCAGGCTGCCATCGGCCTCGGCCGCTTCGATCATGGCGAGGCCAATCCGGTCCTTGATCGAACCGCCCGGGTTCGACCGCTCCGACTTGATCCAGACCTCATGGTTCGGGAACATCCGGGAGAGGCGGATGTGCGGGGTGTTGCCGATGGTGGCGAGAACGGAATCAGCCTTCATGGCGCAGGTCCTTCCTTTGGAGGGGCATGACGATATTGCGGGGCAAAGGTCTTTGCCCGGCGTAGTTCAGGAAATAGCACGGCCCAGGCCGCTGTTACCACAATCGCGCCGACCCCGCCGAGCGCAACCGCCCAGACCGCGCCGAACAGCCCGGCGGCCAGGCCAGACTGCATCTCACCCAGTTCGTTCGAAGCCGAGATCGCGAGGCCCGAGATCGAGGAGACCCGCCCGCGCATCTCGTCCGGCGTGTTGAGCTGCACCAGGGTGCCGCGCACGAAGACCGAGACCTGATCCGCCGCACCCAGCAGCGCCAGCATGGCGAGCGAGAAGGGGAAGCTCTTCGACAGGCCAAACGCCAGCGTCGCCGCGCCGAATATCGCCACCGCCCAGAGCATCTTGGGCCCGACATTGCGCGAGAGCGGGAAGAAGGCCAGGAACAGCGCCACCAGCGCCGCGCCCAGGGCCGGCGCAGCGCGCAGCAGGCCCAGGCCCTCGTCGCCCACGTGCAGCACGTCATAGGCAAAGGCCGGCAGCATGGCCGTCGCGCCGCCCAGCAGCACGGCAAAGAGATCGAGCGAGACGCAGCCGAGCAGGAACCGCTCACGCCAGACAAACCGCGCGCCTTCGGAAATCTGGCGGAGCGGGGGTTCGGTGCTCTTGGGCTTGATCGGCAGCGGCTTGATGAACAGCAGCGCGACGATGGCGATCGACAGCAGGACCGCCGACCAGACATAGGGCAGGGCATCGCCGCGGGCGAGCAGGAAGCCGCCGAGCGCCGGGCCGAGCACCGAGGCGCTTTGCCAGGCGATCGATCCGGTCGCGACGGCCTTGGGCAGGATATCGGCCGGGACCACATTGGGGACGATCGAACTGATCGCCGGGCCGATGAAAACGCGCGCCGCGCCGTGCAGGGCAGCCATGACGAACAGCAGCGGCAGGCTGACCAGCCCCAGCGTGTTGGCCGCGATCAGCGTCAGCGCGACCAGCAGATCGAGCAGCGAGGATGCCGCGCCGACGAAGCGCCGGTCCATCCGGTCAGCCACCAGCCCGGCGACCGGGGTCAGCAGCAGGAAAGGAATGAACTGTGCCAGCCCGAGCGTGCCGATCAGGAATGCGGCCTGCTTGGTATCGTAGCCGTAATCAGTCCGCGCGATCTGGTAGGTTTGTGCCGCGACGACCACGACCATGGCGGTGGTGGCGGCGACCGATGCGAACCGCGCCAGCCAGACCAGGCGATAGTCGCGGATCTGCAGCGGATGGGTCGGGGTGCTCACGCCCCCGGCATGGCAGCGCCGATGACGCTTGCCAAGCCGAGTGCTGCTTCTTTCCTCAGAAGGATAGCTTTGCGGTCACGCGCACGTCGCGGCCGGCCAGCGGCACGAAATCGCGCGTGAATGATGCGGCGCGGCGGGCCGAAACGTTGAACAGGTTGTTGCCGGCCAGGCTCAGTGTCAGCGGTCCTTCATCGCCCAGCGGGTGCCAGACGGCCGAGACATTCACCAGGGTGAAGCCAGCGACCGGAGTCTCGAAGCTGGCGACGCGGTCCTGCTTGTCGTTCCATTCAACCTCGCCGCGGAAGTGCAGCGGGCCGAATTCGAACTCGGCCCCGCCGCGCAAGCGCAGCGGCGGAATGCGGGGGACCGGGCCGACGTCCTTGAGCTCGGCATGGGTATAGTCGGCCTGGGCGTCGAGCGTCAGGCCGCCATCGCGCCAGTCCAGCACCTTGGCGCTGGCGGCGGCTTCGAAGCCCTGGAAGCGGGCCTTGCCCTGTGAGTATTCGAACACCGGGAAGCCATCGATTTCGGCGCCGTTCGGAAGGGCCGCGATGAAGCTGTCGAAATCGGAGAGGTAGCCGGTGAGCGAGAAGTTGTAGCGCCCGCCATCATACCGCAGGAAGACTTCGCCGCCGTTGCTGGTTTCGGGGCGGAAGTTCGCATTGCCCAGTTCATAGGACTGGGTGGCAACGTGGAGGCCATCGGACAGCAGCTCTTCCGGCGCCGGCGCGCGGGCCCCGCGGATATAGCTCGCGCCCAGCTTCCAGCCCGGGGCAAAGCGCCAGGTCAGGCCGGCCGACCCGCTCCACAGATCATAGGCCTGCTGGAAGCCGACCGAATTGGCGCGCACCGTGGCGCGTTCATAGCGGCCGGCGCCTTCCAGCTCGATCTGGCCGAGGCGCAGCGACTGGAGCGTGAAGACCCCGAAGCGGGTAACGTCGTTTGACGGGGCAAAGGCCTCGGCGCCGACGATCGAGAGGTTGCGGGTGAAGTACTGGATCCCGCTGCGGCCGCGCCAGCCGTTCTTCTCGTTCTGCACCAGGTCGGCGCGGGCTTCGAGGCCGCGGCCGGTGAAGGTCGTGCCAACCTCGTCACCTTCGAACTCGATGTGCTGATAGTCACCGAAGGCACCGCGGACCTGGATCGAATCGAACAGGCCATCGCCCAGCTCAACCGCGCCGCGCAGGTCGACGCGGGTCTGGCCGAGGTCGATCGAAACCGGCTCCTCGCCATGATCGCCGCCGCCGTGATCGTGATGGCCGGCGCCCGGCCGCGAGGGCAGGCCATAGCGCATATCCTGGCGCTGGACCGAGATGCCCAGGTTCCCGCCAGCGTCGATGAAGGCCAGGCCCGCGCCAAAGGTCGTGCTGCGCGCGGCGGTGTTGGGGACCTTGCCGGTCAGGTTGGCGAGTTCCTCGTATTCCTCGGCCTCGGCCGGTTCGCCATCGGCGCGGTATTCGGCGGCCTCATCCAGCAGGGCGGCGCGCAGCGAGGGCGAATTGACAAAACCCGGGACCTTGAGGTCATCGCTCTTGCGCCACGAGGCATCGACGCTGGCGGCCCAGCGATCACCCAGGCGGAACTGCGCCGCACCCGATGCGGCGCGTTCGTTGGCGGCCGAGCCATAGGAGCCAAGCACGTCGAGCTTGATGCCATCCGGCACGGCGCGCGGGATCCGCTTGTCGAGCGCGTTGACCGCGCCGCCGATCGCCTGGCCGCCGAACAGCAGCACGGCCGGGCCATGCAGCACGTCGATATGGTCAACCGTCAGCGCATCGAAGACCACGGCATGGTCGGCCGAGACGCTCGACGCATCGATCGCGCCGATCCCATCGGTCAGGACCCGGATGCGATCGCCATCAAAGCCGCGCAGCACGGGCCGCGAGGCACCGGGGGTGAAGGAGGTAGCCGAAACACCCGGCAGGCTGGCCAGGGTCTCGCCCAGCTGACCGCGCAGGCTGACGTCAAGCTGATCGCCCTCAAGCGTGCTGGTGCTGTTGAGCAGGTTGAAATCGACCGGCGGATGGCCAACCACGACGATCCCGTCGTCTTCGGCATGGGCCTTGCCGTG
The DNA here is from genome assembly GCA_002454125.1 of Novosphingobium sp. UBA6722. Classification (GTDB taxonomy): domain Bacteria; phylum Pseudomonadota; class Alphaproteobacteria; order Sphingomonadales; family Sphingomonadaceae; genus Novosphingobium. The sequence goes on along the minus strand of DKII01000139.1, from coordinate 18,294 downwards.
CGGATCGTCGCCTTGCGCTTCATTGGCATAGGCGGCGGTGGGGAGGAGGGCGATGGCGAGGGCCGTCAGGCTCAGTCTGGACTTCAACATGGCGCGCCATCTAGACGCCATGTTATACTATATCAAGAACTGATCGCGCAACTCGTCGATGCGGCAATGCGCTTGGTCGGCAGAGTTCAGCGGCGGGTCGGGCGCAGCCGCGGGTTGGGCTGCAGCGTGTCGATCAGCTTCATGAAGTCTTCAAGACGGATGATCCGCTCGAACTGGAAGCCGGCGCGATCGCCCGCTGACCAGATCATGTGGGCTTCGATCCGGCCAACTTCGGGCAGGCGGATGACTACGCGCTCACCGCGTTCCAGCGCCAGTTCGCCTTCGGTCATGAAACCATGTGCCGAGAGGTTGACGATGTGCAGGTGCACGTCGCCCAGGCGGCGATGCTCGCCAATGACCTTGTGATCGACCGGATGGCGCGTGGCCCGGCGCAGGTCGGTAACAGTCAGCTGTGCTCCCGAAGACATGGCTTCGCTCGCCTCCATCAAATTGATCCAGCCGCTATTGTGAACGCAATCGGCAAAGAAAGGGTAAACCGGCAATTTCTTGCCGGGTGCCAGCAGCTTAGGCCGGTCGCAGTACCCCGTGCTTCTTCTTCCCGGCCGAAATCCGGACTTCCGCGCCACCCGCAATGTGGTGCGATTCATCGGTGACGCTGTCGCCATCGATGCGCGCGCCGCCGCCGGCTATCAGCCGCTTGGCCTCCCCCCTACTGGCGGCAAAGCCGATCGCGACAAGGGCATCGATCAGGCCAAGACCCTCGGCCGGCAGCGCCAGTTCGGGCAGGTCTTCGCCGACACCGCCGCCAGCAAAGGTAGCAGCTGCCGTGGCCTCGGCGGCCTTGGCCGCTTCATCGCCGCGGCACAGCCGGGTCACTTCATTGGCCAGCACGATCTTGGCCTGGTTGATCTCCGCGCCTTCCAGCGCCTCGAGCCGGGCGATCTCGTCCAGCGGTAGATCGGTGAACAGGCGCAGGAACTTGCCAACATCGCGGTCATCCACGTTGCGCCAGTATTGCCAGAAATCGTAGGCCGGCAGGGCATCGTCGTTGAGCCAGACGGCGCCGGCGGCGGTCTTGCCCATCTTGGCGCCATCGGCCGTGGTCAGCAGCGGGGTGGTGACACCGAAGACCTCGGTCCCGTCCATCCGCCGCGACAGCTCGATCCCGTTGACGATATTGCCCCACTGGTCACTGCCGCCCATCTGCAGGCGGACCCCGGCATTCTTCGCGAGGTGGCGGAAGTCGTAACCCTGGAGGATCATGTAGTTGAATTCCAGGAAGGTCATCGGCTGCTCGCGCTCAAGCCGCAGCTTGACCGAATCGAAGGTCAGCATCCGGTTGACCGTAAAGTGCGTGCCGACTTCCTGCAGCAGCTGGATATAACCAAGCTGGCCCAGCCAATCGTGGTTGTTGACCATGATTGCATCGGTCGGCCCGTCGCCAAAGGTCAGGAAGCGCTCAAAGATTGTGCGGATCGAGGCGATGTTGGCCTCGATCACTTCGTCGCTCAGCATCTTGCGGCTCTCGTCGCGCCCGGTCGGATCGCCGATCCGGGTTGTTCCGCCGCCCATCAACACCACCGGCTTGTGCCCGGCCTGCTGCAGCCGCCGCAGCAGCATGATCTGCACCAGGCTGCCGACATGGAGCGAGGGTGCAGTCGCGTCAAAGCCGATATAGCCGGGCACCACCTGCTTGGCTGCGAGGGCGTCAAGACCCTCGGCATCGGTCATCTGGTGGACGTAGCCACGTTCATCGAGCAGGCGCAGGAGGCTGGATTTGTAAGTCATCGCGCCGCGCCCATAGCAGCGGTTGCGGACAAGCCCAAGTGCCGCATGACGTGCCGCTTGATGCTCCTTCGGGCAGCGGGCATTAGGCGGCGATGCATAGCCTGGTTCTCCACCCCGATTGCGCGAGCGGTTCGATCCATTCGATCGAGGCCGACATTGTCCCGACTGCCGATGGCTGCCGCGCCACATTCGTCGCGCGCGGCGACGTAACGAAGATCGCCGTGCCGACCGTGGCCACGCCCGGCCGGTTCGACAACCTTTGGAAGACCACCTGCTTCGAGATCTTCTGGAGCCACGACGGCACCAGCTATCGCGAATTCAACCTCTCCCCCTCGACCCGCTGGGCCTGCTATGATTTCGATGCCTTCCGCGAAGGGATGCGCGATGCCCCGGCCGAAGTTGAAATTGCCGTGACGGTCAGCGACGGCGAATTGCGCCTTACGGCCGAAATCCGCTCGACCCTGCCGGTCCCGGCGACGGTTGCCCTGAACGGCATTATTGAAGACGAGGACGGCTTGAACCGCTTCTGGGCGCTGGCCTTTCGCCCCGGTGCCCCCGAATTCCACGCCAGCGAATGCCGCGCGCTGGGGCTGCCGGCATGACCGTGCTGTTCGGGATCGACCGCCTGCTGGCCGAGCCAGAGTTGCGCGCGCCGCTGGCGGGCAAGCGCGTGGCGCTGGTCGCGCACCCGGCCAGCGTCACCGCCGACCTGACCCATTCGCTCGACGCGCTGATTGCCGCCGGGATCAATGTCACCGCCGCCTTCGGCCCGCAGCACGGCCTGAAGGGCGACAAGCAGGACAACATGGTCGAGACGGCGGACGAGCTTGATCCGCACTACAACATCCCGGTCTTCAGCCTCTATGGCGAAGTCCGCCGCCCGACCGGGCAAATGATGTCCACCGCCGACGTTTTCCTGTTCGACCTGCAGGACCTTGGCTGCCGGATCTACACCTTCGTCACCACGCTGCTGTACCTGCTGGAAGCGGCATCAGGCACCGGCAAGGAGGTATGGGTGCTGGATCGCCCCAATCCTGCCGGGCGTCCGGTTGAAGGCACGCTGTTGGTGCCAGGGCAGGAAAGCTTCGTCGGGGCTGGGCCGATGCCGATGCGCCACGGGCTGACCATGGGCGAGATGGGCCAGTGGTTCATCGCTGAGAACGACCTGGACGTTCCCTATCGCGTCATCACCATGCAGGGCTGGACTCCCGAAGCTGCGCCGGGCTGGGGCTGGCCCGAAAGCCGGATCTGGATCAATCCCAGTCCCAATGCCGCCAGCCTCAACATGGCCCGCGCCTATGCCGGGACGGTCATGCTCGAAGGCGCGACCCTGTCCGAAGCGCGCGGCACGACCCGCCCGCTCGAAGTACTGTTCGGCGCGCCCGATGTCGATGCCAAGGCGGTCCATGCCGAAATGCGGCGGCTTGCCCCGCAGTGGCTGGCGGGCTGCGCGCTGCGCGAGGTCTGGTTCACGCCAACCTTCCACAAGCATGCCGGGGCGCTGTGCAACGGGCTGATGATCCATGCCGAGGGCGGGTTCTACGATCATCATGCCTTCCGCCCCTGGCGTTTGCAGGCGCTGGCCTTCAAGGCAATCCGGCGGCTCTATCCCGATTACGAGCTGTGGCGCGACTTCCCCTATGAGTACGAGTTCGAACGGCTCGCGATCGACGTGATCAACGGCGGACCGGCCTTGCGCGAATGGGTCGATGATCCTGCTGCCGAAGCGGGCGACCTGGAAAGGCTTGCCGGCACCGATGAAGCGGCCTGGATTGCCGCCAGCACCCCTTACAGGCTCTATTGATCATGACGCCCGAACCCCGCTTTGACCTGGCCGAGACCGAACGCCGCCTGGCGCGTAACCGCACCGATTCCGCCGCGATGCTGTCCAAGGCCGAGCACTTGCTGCAGGCGGGTGACCTGCGCTCGGCCGGGGCCTGGTTTCGCGGGGTGCTCAACCTCGCATTCGAAGGCCGCGCCGTCTCCTTTGGTGAGCGCGCCCGGGCCGAAGCGGCGGTCGAATGGATCGGGCGGCGTCAGCGGCAGTTGCTGCTGGAGGGGCTGGACCAGGCCGGTCTGACCCGCGCCGAGCGGCATCCCCAGTTCCAGAAATCGCTGGAGATCATGCTGGGTGAGCGGCAGCGCGGCACCGAGGGCGGCAAATTTCCGCAATTGCCGCAGACCTATTACTACCCCGATCTGCCCTATGTGCAGTTCGCCGATCCGGCGGACTATCCCTGGCGCGCAGCGCTGGAGGAACAGACCGCAGCGATCCTGGCCGAGGCGCTGGATCTGCTCGCCGATCAGCAGGCTTTCACGCCCTATGCCAAGCTCCAGGAAGGGCGGCCGCAGGGCGATGTTCACGGCCTGCTCGGCAATGCTGACTGGAGCACCTGGGAACTGACCGACAAGGGCACCCCGCTGCCTGACCGGATCGCCCGCACGCCGCAGACCTATGCCGCGTTGGAAGGGCCGGTTCCGCTGTGCCGCATTCCCAATCGCGCGCCGACGCCGATGTTCTCGCTGCTGCGCCCGCATTCACGCATCCCGGCGCATACCGGCATGATCAACGCCCGCTTCATCTGCCACCTGCCGCTGGTCGTTCCGGCCGGGTGTAATTTCCGCGTCGGTGAAGAGACGCGCGAATGGAAAGTGGGCGAGCTGATGGTGTTTGACGATTCGGTTGAACACGAAGCCTGGAATGACAGCGATCACGATCGTCTGGTGCTGATCTTCGATGTCTGGCGGCCCGAAGTGTCGGAGGTGGAGCAGCAACAGATCGAAACGCTGTTCCGGATCGTTGATGCTGCCTGAGACCTCAGGTCGGGGTTGACCCGGTCGGTCCTGCCCGCCACTTTCGATGCGGATGGGATTCGCGGTGCTCAAGCGCCGGGGCCAAGAGAGGATGATCGATGGCAGAAGCAACGGCGGGCCCCAAGCCCGTGAATTCGCTGCGTGTTACGCTCTGGGTCCTGCTGATCGTCTACATCCTGAATTTTCTGGATCGCCAGATCCTCAACATCCTGGCTGAACCGATCAAGGATGAACTTGGGCTCAGCGATACCCAGCTTGGCTTGCTGGCAGGCCCGGCCTTTGCCGTGTTCTATGCCGTGCTGGGCATCCCGATCGCGCGCTATGCAGACCGCGCCAGCACCAACCGCATCTCGCTGATCTCGGTTTCGCTGGCGATCTGGTCGGGCATGACCGTGCTGTGCGGCTTTGCGCAGAATTTCTGGCAGATGGCGCTCGCCCGGATCGGCGTTGGGGTGGGCGAGGCGGGTTGCACGCCCTCGGCACACAGCCTGATCAGCGATGCGGTTGCGCCTGAAAAGCGAGCCTCGGCAATTGCCTTCTATGGCATGGGCGTGCCGATCGGCACCTTGCTGGGCCTGGTGATCGGCGGCGTGGTCAATGACATCTGGGGCTGGCGGGTTGCGCTGATGCTGGTCGGCGCGCCCGGCCTGCTGCTGGCGCTGCTGCTGCCCTTGCTGCTGCGCGAACCGCGCCGCTCCGGCCTGATCAAGGGGCAAGCCAGCCCGGCCGGCCCGGCGCAGGTCCCGGTGCGCGAAGCCGTTGCCGAAGTGTTTACCTCGCGCGCTTACGTGCTGCTGCTGGTCGCCGCCTCGTTCGCGGCCTTCCTCAGCTATGGCAAGGGACTGTGGACGCTGTCCTTGTTCATCCGCAGCCACGGCATGACGACGACCGAGGTTGGCCTGATCGGCTCGGTCACGCTTGGCATTGCCGGCGTGTTTGGCACCTGGCTGGGTGGCTGGGCGGCCGACCGCTTTGGTGCAACCAACCGCCGCCACATCCTGACGCTTCCCGCGGTCGGCATGGCGGTTGCGGCACCGATCCAGTTCCTGGGTTACGGTGCGCCGATCTGGTGGGTGGCGGGGCTGTTGATCCTCGTTCCGACAATTCTCAACGCGGCCTATTATGGCCCGGCCTATGCCTGTGTGCAGGGGCTGGTTCGCAAGGAGCTGCGGGCGGTTGCTGCCTCGGTCATGCTGTTTGGGCAGAATCTGATCGGCCTGGGGCTGGGGCCGTTCGTGTTTGGCGCCCTGTCAGACTGGCTGCAGCCCATGGCAGGCACCGACAGCGTGCGCTGGGTCCTGTTTGGCGCGGCATGGCTTGGTTTCATTCCGGCCTTCTTCTTCTGGCGCGCCAGCCTGCGGCTGAACGACGAGCTCGACAAGAAGGGCTGAGCAGTCAGACGTAGTTGGCCACCCAGGCAATCGCCTGGGCCGAGGGCAGGAACAGCAGCTGCGCCAGCAGCGTGCCGGCGAGGCGGCTGAGGCTGATCCAGACGATCGTGCGGCGGAACAGCGCTTCGCTGACCCGGCCTTCGACCACGTCGTCGGTCATCACCGACAGCTGCGGGTCGATCAGCGCGAACAGCAGGATCGTGGCAAAGCCGTTGACCACGGCCGAGAGCTGCGAGGCGGTGACGCGGAATTCGGGGTTGAGGTACCCGGCATAAAGCGAAGCAACCACGCCAACCGTGATCAGCGCTTGGGCCAGGCAATTGGCCAGCAGCACGCCCCAGCCAACGCCGCGTTCCTTGACCAGTTCGCGCAGCACGCCGGGGCTGGGCGGCGTGAGCGCGCGGCGCAGCGTGTGGAGGCCCGCCGGTGTGGCCGTGCGCAGCAGCATTCGCGTGGTTGAGCGGTGCTCCTGAAAATAGCCGATCGCGCTGGCGAAGAGCCGCTGCCCGGTTGGCACCAGCAGGATCCCGATCAGCACCGCCAGCGAGGCCGAGGCAAGGACGAGGTGAAAATCGAACAGCAGCGCCTCGCCGCCGCCTTGCGCAATCCGCACCTCGATCCGCTTGGCCAGGAAGGGCCCAAGGAAGGAATTGGAGGTGCGGCTGACCAGGACCAGAATGTTGAACAGGGCAAAGCTCATCGCGATCCGCCGCGTCCGCACCCCGGCAATGCGCGCGGCATAGGCCAGGGTTCCGATCAGGTTGATCGCGGCTGTAAGCAGGCAGATGATGAGCAGCTGGCTATCCATGCCGCGCTTCTAGCGACCAGACGGCACCGCCGCTACCGCTGGCTTGCGTCAGGCAGCGATCAGGCTGGTATCGCCGATCAGATAGCTGGTCATCGACAGGGCGCCATCGATGTTGTCGCTGAACACCGCCGTAACATCACCGGGCAGACGCGCACCGGCGGCATAGAGCAGCGGCAGGTAATGCTCAGCGCTGTTGATCGCGGCGCTGGCGGCCTGGTCCTCGGCCGCGAAGTGGGTGAGGGCGGCATGGTTGCCCGTGCCAACGGCGTCGTTGATCCGATCCTGAAATTCGCGGGCCCAGGCTGGCACCGTCCCGGCAAACTGCCGCCACAGCCGCAGGTTGTGGACCACGTTGCCGCTGCCGATGATCAGCACGCCTTCATCGCGCAGGGGCGCGAGCCGGGCGGCCACCGCCAGATGCTCCTCGGGCAGCAGGCTGCGGTTGAGGCTCATCACCACCATCGGCACATCGGCTGCGGGATACATCGGCTGCACCACGCCCCAGGCGCCATGGTCGAAGCCCCAGGTTTCATCGGCCACTGCCCGGTCCGCACCGAGCAATTCGATGATCCGGTCGACCAGCTCGGGCGCGCCGGGTGCCGGATACTGGATCGCATAAAGCTCATCGGGAAAGCCGCCAAAGTCGTGGATTGTGCGCGGCGCGGTCCCGCCGGTCAGGTGGATCCTGTCCGTGGTTTCCCAGTGCGCCGAGATCACCAGGATCGCCTCGGGGTGCGGCAAGGCCTGGCCCAGTGCCTGCCAGGCGCGGCGTTCGGGGCCATCGGTAATGACGGTGATCGGCGAACCGTGGCCGAGGAACAGGGCGGGAAGGCGCTGGGTCATGCGGCCAAGATGGACCCGATCCTGCCCCGATCAAGCGAACTTATCTTTCTGCGGGGATAGCCTGATCGGGTTCAGTGTTTGACCGGCCAGGGCAATCCGTCCGTCGAAAAATCCTATGCCTATCTGCCGGCGGCGATAATCAGCCAGTGCTTATTCGCCAGCGAGGAGTTTCCTTTCATGTCCGCCACCCGTCGCATCCGGCATAACCGCCAGCTCGCTTTGACGATTGGCGTGGTTCTGCTTGTGGCGACTTACCTGGTGTTCTCGATCCGCGCCGTGCTCGACCCGGCCACGCCCGGTGATCTGTTGAGCCTGAAGCGCCTGATCGCAACGGCCGCCGGGTCGGGCCTGTTCGTGCTGGCCGTCGCTGCGGCAACGCAGACGCAGGCGCGGCGCTGGACCAAGCGGGTCCGCGCCCTGCTGTTGGTTTCGGTGCTGGGGATGGCCGCGCTGCTGGCATTCCGGATCGGCTATGACCTGCTAATCGAAAACCGCGCAGAGGCTGTTATCGCCCGCAATGCCCGCTGGGTGCTGGCCTGGTTGGGCTATTTTGCTGCAGCAATTGGCGGTTATTTCGCGATTACCTTCATCAAGCAGGCCGTGCGCCCGGAACCCGCAGCGGCAGCCTTCGATCGCGGTGAAGTCGCCAAGGTTCTTATCGCGGAAGTGAGCGACTGGGCGCCGGAGGAACGCCGCGCGCTGATCGCTCGCCTGTCGTGCATCCGCGATTACGAAGAGGCCGATCCGCTGGTGGGCTGCCTGGATGCGCCGCAACAACAGCCTGACATTCGCTAATCATCCAGCCGCACAAAGCGCGCTTCTTCGTCCCACCAGCGGAAGTGTTCACCCACCGCTTCGTCGATCAGATGAAGCCAGCGGTCGTCGCGGTTCAGCACCGCGCCAAGCGCCACATAACTGGGCGAACGGCCCAACTGCTCATCCTCGGCAATGCCTGCGTCAGTGCCGCGAATTCGCCAGCCGCTGTCTTGGTATTCATCGTCGGGGCCATGCAGATCGCCGGTCTCCCGGTAAAGATAGTCGACCAGGCTGCGCCCATCGAGCACGCAGGCATCGACCATGCAGCGATCCCAGTAATGCCGACGCGGTGGATAGTCAGGCGGCTCGCGCCCTTCCGCCCAGTCGATGTCGATCGCCCAGTCGCGCGGCACGAACAGGGCCGCTCCCGGAGCTAGCTGCGGCATGTCGGACGGGGTCGTATCCAGCCGCCCGGCAAAGCCATCGGGCAGGACTTCCTCAACCTTCACCCACATCCGCTCGGCGTCGAACTTGCGATCCGCCGGGACCGGACGAAAGATCGCCTTGATCCAGTCCCCGGCTGCTACCGCCGCAAAGGCTTCGGGCGGAGGCGTGAAAAAGGTATAGCGCGCTGCTTGCATGACCGGCCGCGGATCGCCGATCGTGAAGCTGCCGCCGTGCAGCGCATAGCATTCGGCCAGGGTGCGCGGCAGATCGCTCAATGCTTCTTGCGGGTCAGCTCGCGCATCGCGCTGTCGAGGCCATCAAGCGTCAGCGGGAACATGTTGCCGCCGACCATTTCCTTGATCACCTTGGTGCTCTGCGAATAGCCCCACTGCTTTTCCGGCACGGGGTTCATCCAGACCGTGGCCGGATAAACATGGGCCACGCGCTGCAACCAGACCGCACCGGCTTCCTCGTTGAAATGCTCGACCGAGCCGCCCGGATGGGTGATCTCGTAGGGGCTCATCGCCGCATCGCCAACGAAGATCACCTTGTAGTCATGGCCGTACTTGTGGAGGATGTCCCAGGTGTTGGTCCGCTCGCTCCAGCGCCGCTTGTTGTCTTTCCACACGCCTTCGTAGAGGCAGTTGTGGAAGTAGAAAAACTCCAGGTTCTTGAACTCGGTCGTCGCCGCGCTGAACAGCTCCTCGACCAGCTTGATGAACGGATCCATCGAGCCGCCGACATCCAGGAACAGCAGCACCTTGACCGCGTTCTTGCGCTCGGCCCGCATGCGGATGTCGAGCCAGCCCTGCTTGGCCGTCCCCTCGATCGTGCCTTCAAGATCGAGCTCGTCAGGGTTGCCCTCACGCGCGAAGCGACGCAGCCGGCGCAGGGCGACCTTGATGTTGCGGGTGCCGAGCTCGCGCGTGTTGTCGAGGTTCTGGAACTCACGCTTTTCCCAGACCTTCAGCGCGCGCTTATGCTTGCTTTCGCCGCCGATCCGCACGCCTTCGGGGTTATAGCCGGCATTGCCATAGGGTGAAGTGCCGCCGGTGCCGACCCACTTGTTGCCGCCCTGGTGGCGCTTCTGCTGTTCCTCGAGCCGTTTCTTGAGCGTCTCCATGATCTCTTCCCAGGATCCGAGCGACTTGATCGCTTCCATTTCCTCAGGCGTCAGGAACTTCTCGGCAACGGCCTTCAGCCATTCCTCGGGAATGTCGACCGGGTTCTGGCCGTAATCGGTCAGGATCCCCTTGAAGACCTTGTTGAAGACCTGGTCGAACTTGTCGAGCAGGCCCTCATCCTTCACGAAAATGGCGCGCGACAGGTAATAGAACTGCTCGGGCGTCTGCTCGATCACATCCTTGTCGAGCGCTTCGAGCAGTACCAGGTGCTCCTTGAAGCTCGCCTGGATCCCGGCGCTGCGCAGCTCGTCGATGAAGTTGAAGAACATTGATTAGTCGCCTAGTTCCGAATTGGGCCGTGGCTTTAGACCCAACCGATGCGCCTTTCCGATCACAGCGTTCCGGCTAACGTTTCCGAGATTCTCGGCAATCTGCGACGTTGTCATTCCCTCATTCCACATGTTCACTAGCGCTTTTGTCCGCGCCTCGGTCCAACCCAAGCCTTCTGACTCGCTAGTTGCTGCGCCCAAATTCGCCAGCGCATTTAAAGGCTGATGCTTAAGGGCGTTCATCATCCACCGAGATTCATCTTGATCTCGCCGTAGCCTTGAAACGTTTGCAGATATTTGTTCTAGCTTATCTAAAACAAACTGATCAAATTCAACCTTTTGAGGGTTAGGCTCAAACGTCGAAAACGCGCCAAGCGCATCGATGTAAGCAACGTACGAGCCATTCTTTGACATTTGAACAACGTTTGTGATTCGCTCTGAAAGGCGGTCGATGAAAGACTCTGTTTTTTGAAAATGTAATCCACGATTATAAATCAAATGCTCAATTACATTTGTATCGAACGGAATCTTAGTTTCATCATCAACTGTGATTACGACAGGCTTTTTAAACGCTAGCCTTAATCCGAGCTCGAACATGACATTCGGGTTGAGGCCGCTGATATCGCAAACCACAACTTCATACTCGTAAAGGTTCCTTACAATCCGTCCCTGTATGATATCAGTTTCGCTGCGTTCCCATACTGGCGCAGGATGATATTCCGCCTTCGAAATGGCACGTTCTAATATGCCGCGAACCTCAAGCCAGTGCTGTGCGTCATACTCTCCAAACCCTGCAATCGGCATTACTATGCCACATGGGGCTGCCTTCTTTGGCTTCTGGGTCGAGTCGTCAGCATCAGCCATGGTTTCTATCCCTGACGCCGCGCCATGAAGGCCAGGCGTTCGAACAGCATCACGTCTTGCTCGTTCTTGAGCAGCGCGCCGTGAAGCGGCGGGATCGCCTTGGCCGGATCGCGGTTCTGCAGCACGTCGAGCGGCATGTCCTCGTTGAGCAGCAACTTGAGCCAATCAAGTAGCTCGCTGGTTGAGGGCTTCTTCTTCAGCCCCGGCACTTCGCGGACTTCGTAGAAGATTTCCATCGCCTTGGAGACGAGAGTCTTCTGGATGCCGGGGAAGTGGACGTCGATGATCGCCTGCATCGTCTCGCGATCGGGGAACTTGATGTAGTGGAAGAAG
>DKII01000139.1:0-6671 GCA_002454125.1 Novosphingobium sp. UBA6722 | reverse complement strand
GCGGCGCAGGAAGGCGTCCGGCAGCTCCTTTTCATTGTTCGAAGTGATGACGACGATCGGGCGTTCCTTGGCCGCGATCCGTTCCTTCGTTTCGTAAACGTCGAAGCTCATCCGGTCGAGTTCCTGGAGCAGGTCGTTCGGGAACTCGATGTCGGCCTTGTCGATCTCGTCGATCAGCAGGACGGGGAGCTGCGGCGAGGTGAAGGCCTCCCACAGCTTGCCCTTCTTGATGTAGTTCGAAATGTCGTGGACCCGCTCGTCACCAAGCTGGCCATCGCGCAGGCGGGCGACCGCGTCATACTCGTAAAGGCCCTGCTGGGCCTTGGTGGTCGACTTGATGTTCCACTCGATCAGCGGCGCATTGACCGCCTTGGCGATCTCATGCGCCAGCACGGTCTTGCCGGTGCCCGGTTCGCCCTTCACCAGCAGCGGGCGGCGCAGCAGCACCGCGGCATTGACCGCGACCTTAAGGTCATCGGTGGCGACGTAATTCTTGGTCCCTTCGAAGCGCTGCATGGAAGTGGTCATCCCCGGTCATTAATCGTTCGGTTAAACGATAGGGAGAGGCGCGGGGCGGCGCAAGCGTGAAAAAAGCCAGTCGCGGTTCGTCGCAAAACTTTCGGCTCGTCGCAAAACCTTGTGTGCCCATTGCCGGGGAGCCTGCCTTCACAGTATCACGCGCGCTCCTTCGGGAGGGTGGCATGGTTCAACTGCAATCAGTTCGATCGAGGATGCTGCGCAAGCCCACCCTCGGTAACAGTTTGGTGGTGATGCTGTCCTGCGTGACGGTTGCCACATTGGCGCGGTGGCTGCTGGGCGCGGCGGCCAACCCTGTTCCGTTCGTGACCTATTTTCCGGCTATTGTGGTTTGCGCGCTGCTGGCCGGCTGGCGAGCGGGTATGGCCAGCATCCTTGCCTCGATTACGGTGGTGAACTTCCTGTTCCTGAAGCCCACGATGACAATCACGGCGGACTGGCAGGCAATTGCGATGATGGTGCTGTTCGTGCTGTCCTGTGGATTGCTGGTGGCGATAGCCCAGACTTTGCGAACCACAGTCACCCGCCTGCAAGCGGCCACGGAGCGCGCCGAGTATCTCAACCAGGAACTTTTGCACCGGGTGCGCAACTCGCTTACCGTCGTGAATTCCCTGGCATCGCTCACCTATCAGGCAGATCCGGCCAACTTTATCGCGGTCTTCTCCAAGCGGATGAGCGCCCTGGCGGGCGGCTTGGAAATCCTGTCGCAGCAGGAACGGCAGCAATGCGATTTCCATGAGGCTATCAACCGCGCCTGTCTGCCGTTCCGAGACGGTGATCGCATCGCGCTTTGCGGGGTAAGCGGTCCGCTGCCACACCAGGCTTGTGTTCCCTTGATGCTGGCGATCCATGAGCTGTGCACCAATGCTGTAAAGTATGGCGCTTTGTCCTCCGATGTCGGGACCGTCCGGATCGATACCAACTGGGACATTGCGCAATGCGAGGCGCAACTGGTGTGGCAAGAAACGGGCGGTCCGAAGGTAGCACCGCCGGACCGGGAAGGGCTGGGAACCGCCCTGCTGGCCGACCCGGTGCTGGGGCCGGCCAGTCTGGCGTTCAATCCGCAAGGCCTGCGCTGCGAGATGCACCTGGCTGGCGCCTGCTAGCGGCGATCAACCCATGACGTCTGGTGCGGGTGAAGCCCGGCGCAGGCGGCGCCAGGCGAACCAGCCCAGCAGGCCCAATGCGGCCCAGGGGAGAATACCCCCGCCCAGAACCAGCAGGAACGAAAGCATCGTAGTCAGGCTGGCCCAGGAAGCCTTGGCCGCGCCGCTGAAGGCATTGTCCGAACCGAGCAGGCCTTCGCTGCTGTAGGTCAGGGTGACCGGGGTGGTCGCCAGCGATTTTTCGGCGCGGGCCCGCGCCTCGCCCTGGCTGGCGAGTTCGCGGCGCAGCGAGGTCAGGCGGGATTCGAGTTCGGTGCGGCTTTCGCGAGTCAGGCTGCGGGTGGCGAGCCGCGCCTCGATCCGCGCCATTTCGGCCTTCAGTCCGCGGCTTGTCTGGTGCGAAGCATCGATCGCGCCGCCGGCGTTCTCGCCGCTGACCGCGGCATCGGCCACCTTGCCTTCCGCGGCCTTTACCAGTTCAACCGCCTCGCGGCCGAATGCTGGTGCGACTTCCGGTGCTAGCAGCAGATCGAGCCGCCCTTCCGCTTCGCCTTCGGCCGGCTGGCGATAGTCCATGCCGGTCACCCGGCAGCGGTCCAGGCCTAGCTGGCCGCAGGCCGCGGCGTGGCGTTGCTGGACATCGCTGACCTTCTCCGCCGGCAGGGTAAAGGCATAGGCGAAGGTGAAGGCGACACCCGGTGCGACCGCCGAGACATCGGGTAGTGCGGCGTCGTTGGCAGCAGCAGCTGCTTCACTGGTTGCGGCGGCATCTTCCGACTTTTGCTGCGAACAGGCAGACAGGATGGCGAGGGGTAACAAGGCGATGGCGGGGTTAAGGCGATGACGCATGACATCACTCTCCAGACAGGACCCGACTCGTGCGGGTTTAGTTCTACCGAATCGGTAGAGTTATATGTCTATCAAATGACTTGAGTTTGGCAAGCGGCAGTGCGACCCGTGCGAGCGGGCCAATTTCAGATGAAAAAACGGATGTTTAGGCGTCGATCAGATCGGGATCGATATCGGCTGCGCGGTTCTGGATGAACATGAAACGCTGGGCCGGATCGCGACCCATCAGCCGGTCGACCAGGTCCTTCACCGCCGCCCGGCCTTCGTATTCAGGCGGCAGAGTGATGCGGATCAGGCTGCGCTTGGCCGGGTCCATCGTCGTCTCGCGCAGCTGCTGCGGGTTCATTTCACCCAGGCCCTTGAAGCGGCCGACTTCGACCTTCTTGCCCTTGAACTGCGTCGCCTCCAGCTCGGCGCGGTGCGCGTCGTCGCGGGCGTAGGCGCTCTCCTTGCCCGCGGTCAGCCGATAGAGCGGGGGCTGGGCCAAGTAGAGGTGACCACGCCGCACGATTTCGGGCATTTCCTGGAAGAAGAAGGTCATCAGCAGGGTGGCGATGTGGGCCCCGTCAACGTCCGCGTCGGTCATGATGATGACGCGGTCATAGCGCAGGTTGTCCGGGTTGCAGTCCTTGCGGAAGCCGCAGCCAAGGGCGAGGCCGAGGTCGGCGATTTCGCTGTTGGCGCGGATCTTGTCAGCCGTGGCGCTGGCGACGTTGAGGATCTTGCCGCGGATCGGCAGGATCGCCTGAGTCTTGCGATCGCGCGCCTGCTTGGCGCTGCCACCAGCGCTGTCACCTTCGACGATGAACAGCTCGGTCTCGGCATCGCCTTCGCCGGTGCAGTCGGTCAGCTTGCCGGGCAGGCGCAGCTTGCGGGCGTTTGTCGCGGTCTTGCGCTTGACCTCACGCTCCTGCTTGCGGCGCAGACGCTCGTCCATCCGCTCCAGCACATGGCCGAGCAGCGCCTTGCCGCGCTCCATGTTGTCCGCAAGGAAATGGTCGAAGTGATCGCGCACGGCATTTTCGACCATCCGCGCGGCTTCCGGGCTGGTGAGCCGGTCCTTGGTCTGGCTCTGGAACTGTGGATCGCGGATGAAGACCGAGAGCATGATTTCGCTGCCGGTGATCACGTCTTCGGGCGCGATATCCTTGGCCTTCTTCTGGCCGACCAGGTCCGCAAAGGCGCGGATGCCCTTGGTCAGCGCGGCGCGCAGGCCTGCCTCATGCGTCCCGCCATCAGGGGTGGGGATAGTGTTGCAGTACCAGGAATAGGCCCCGTCGCTCCACAGCGGCCAGGCGACGGCCCATTCGACCCGGCCCTGTTCCTCACCGGGGAAGTCCTGGCTGCCGGAGAAGAACTGGCTGGTCACGCATTCGCGCGTCCCGAGCTGGTCCTTGAGGTGATCGGCCAGACCGCCCGGGAACTGGAACACGGCCTCCGCCGGGACCTCCTCGCTGGCGAGCGAGGGCGCGCACTTCCAGCGGATCTCGACCCCGGCGAACAGATAGGCCTTTGACCGGGCCAGCTTGAACAGCCGCGCTGGCTTGAACTTCGCATCCTCGCCGAAAATCTCCAGAGCGGGCACGAAGGTGACCGATGTGCCGCGCCGGTTGGGCGTGCCGCCCAGGCGCTGCAGCGGTCCGGTGGGCAGGCCGCGCGAGAATTCCTGCGCGTAAAGCTCCTTGTTACGGGCCACTTCGATCCGGGTAAGCGTGGACAGCGCGTTGACCACCGAGACGCCGACCCCGTGCAGACCGCCCGAAGTGGCATAGGCCTTGCCCGAGAACTTGCCGCCCGAGTGCAGCGTGGTGAGGATTACTTCCAGCGCCGACTTGCCGGGATACTTCGGGTGCTCGTCCACCGGGATCCCGCGACCGTTATCGGTGATGGTCAGGCGGTTGCCTTCTTCCAGCGTGACTTCGATCCGGTTGGCATGGCCGGCAACGGCTTCGTCCATGGCGTTGTCGAGCACTTCTGCCGCGAGGTGGTGCAGCGCGCGCTCGTCGGTGCCGCCAATGTACATGCCGGGGCGGCGGCGGACGGGCTCAAGCCCCTCCAGCACCTCGATCGCAGAACCATCATAGGAATCGCCGCTGCTTTGGGGCAGCTTTTCAAACAGGTCATCGGCCATGGGAACGCCTATAGAACGCGGGGATTCCGCTAAGCAAGGCGGGGCTGCGGGTTTTCGTCAGTCGCCGAACTTGTCGGGCGCCGGGCTGACCACCGCAACGGTCCCGGCGCGCGCTTCACGGACTTCCAGCGCCCGCTCGATCTGGCCCGACGGCGTGAAGCGGAAGGGACCGTCGAGGCCAAGAAAACCACCGGTATCGGCCAACCGGGCAGTCGGGAAAGGTGACCCCAGGCGCCAGTCGCGCGCCACGCGGATGGTCAGCAGGACCGAGTCATAGCCTTGGGTGGCGACGCGAAAGGGTTTGGTGCCAAACCGGCTCTGGTAACTATCGGCAAAGGTCCGGAAGCGGGTATCCGCCATGGCCGAGAACCATGCCCCGCGCAGCGCCGGGGTAGAGCTGATCACGCTTTCCCCGCTCCACAGCTCGGTGCCCAGGATCCGCGGACTGGCCGCGCCGGGGGTTTTGAGCTGCGGGGCAGCCTGGGCGGCAAACCGCGCGCCATCGGCGATCAGCACGGCATCGAACCCGCCGCGCGTCCGCAGGCGGCGGGCTGCGCTGACAATCGAAGGGTTGGAGCGATCATAGCTCTCGCTCGCCACCAGGGTGCCGCCCGCTGCCTTGATGGCTGCGTCATAGGCCAGCCGGACGCGGGCCCCGTAATCGCCGTTGGGAACCAGCAGCGCGAACTTCGCAATGCCGCGTGCCTTGGCAAAGCTGACGGTCCGCCCGATCGAATTGCCCGGCGCCGTGCCCATTGCGAAGACATCGCGGGCATTGGTGCCGGTATCGCTGGCATAGGAGATCAGCGGCACCCGGGCGGCGCGGGCGATGGTGGCAACGGGGGGCACCTCATCGCCCATCAGCGGGCCGAGGATCAGCTTGTTGCCATCCTGGATCGCCTTGGTCGCGGCGGCGGCGGGACCGGCCGAGGTGTCATAGGTCGTGATGCGGATGTTCTGGGCATTGGTATCAAGCAGCGCCATGGTCGTCGCATTGGCCAGCGACTGCCCGACATCGGCATTGGGGCCGTTCATCGGCACGAGCAGGGCGATGCGGTGCCGCTGCTGATCGGCGGGCAGTGCGTCAGTCGGCCGGTCTTCCGGCGGCGGCGCGGGGGTGGGGGTGCCCTTGGGGATGACCTTGCAGCCCGCCAGCAGCACGATGGCGCCCAGCATGACGACGTTGCGCCGATTGAAGGTCATCACTTTACGCTCCCCTCGTGGCGGTCCATTAGCTTGGCATGGACGCGCCGCTCTCCCCAGGACTTTACATTGTCGCCACGCCGATTGGCAATCTGGGCGACATCACCCTGCGGGCGATAGCGACGCTGCGTGGCGTAGCTGCGGTAGCCTGTGAGGATACCCGTGTCACGGGCAAACTGCTGCATCATCTCGAAATAAAACAGAAGCTTATTCGCTACGACGATCATGCTAGCGAGGCGACGCGCGATCATATCCTGGCGCTGGCCAGTCAACAGCCGGTGGCGCTGGTCAGTGATGCGGGTACGCCGCTGATCTCGGATCCGGGTTTCAAGCTGGTCCGCGCCGCCCGCGAGCGCGGCATTCCGGTCACCAGCCTGCCCGGGCCGAGCGCGGCGATCATGGCGCTGACCCTGGCCGGACTGCCGAGCGACCGGTTCCTGTTTGCCGGTTTCTTACCCAACAAGGACAAGGCCCGCCGCGATGCCCTGCGCGGGCTGGCGACGGTAGAGACCACACTGGTTTTCTATGAAACCGCACCACGCCTGACCGATGCCTTGGCGGCGATTGGTGAAGAACTTCCGGGTCGGGAAGTGGCCGTTGCCCGCGAACTGACCAAGCGGTTCGAGGAATGCCGCACCGGCTCAGCCGAAGAACTGATTGCCCATTACAGCGCCAATCCACCCAAGGGCGAGATCGCGCTGGTCATCGCCCCGCCGGGCGAGGCAGCGGCGGTTGAGCATGACGTTGATGCCCTGCTGCGCGCGGCCCTGGCGACTGACAAGGCTTCGCAGGCCGTTGCCGCCGTTGCCAAGGCAACCGGACTCGACCGCAAGGCACTCTACGCC
>DKII01000077.1 GCA_002454125.1 Novosphingobium sp. UBA6722 | reverse complement strand
GGATCGGCGCGCCCGTCTTGTTGGGTTCGACGCGTTCTAGAACTCGACGCTGGCGCGCGCGTAGAGGTAGCGGCCGTTGAAGCCGAACGGCGAGAAGATCGAGAACGGAATGTACTGCTGGTTGGCCGGATAGACCCCGCCAATCGCCGCCGGACGCGGGCCGAAGGGCGAGCGATCCGGATAGACGTCGAACAGGTTGTCCGCACCGATCGCGAAGCTGAGGCGCTCCATCGGCTTGACCCGCAGTTCCAGGTCCGTGATCCACTTGGCGCCCAGGAAGATATCATCCGGGCCATAGGCGGTCAGCGGATCGCCAGCGGTCGGGTTGGCCGAACCCGGCGAGGTTACCTTGCCATAGCGGGTGGTGCGAGCGGTCAGCCCGAACACGCCGACATCGCCATCAAGGCTGAGCACGACCTTGTCGCGCGGCTGGCCTTCGGTGAAGCGCAGGCCTTCGACCCGGCCGAACAGGATCAGGCCGGGGATCGTCGCGAGCGGACCCAGATCGTTCTTGCGGGCCAGGATCTTCTGCTTGTTGTAGTTGTATGCAGCGGTCAGGTTCCACTTGCCCACGCCTTCCAGCGGCAGACGCCAGTTCAGCACGGCATCGACGCCCTGGGTGCGGGTGTTGAGGCCGTTGATGAAGAAGCGCGCCGCGCCGACCGAGTTGAACCCGTTGGCATCGAGCACGGCCTTGACCGCGGCATTGACCGCCGCCGTACCGCTGCCCGCCGCGCCGAGGTTCTCGGTCAGCACGATCCGGTCATTGATGCGGATGTTGTAGTAGTCGACCGTCAGGGTCAGCCCCGAAACCGGGTTGGCGGTGAAGCCGCCCGAGAGGTTGAACGACTTTTCAGGCTTCAGGTCCTTCGAACCCAGCGCGCGGGCAACCGGGCTGCTGACCGCGACCGTCGAGATATCGACCGGCAGGCCGGCGATGAAGTTGGTCGAGGTGGTGGTGAAGTACTGCTGGTGCAGCGAAGGCGCGCGGAAGCCGTTCGAGATCGAACCGCGCAGCGCGAAGCCGGGGGTGAACTCGTAACGGGCGGCGAACTTGCCGGTCAGGGTCGAGCCGAAGTCGCTGTAGTGCTCGTATCGGCCGGCCGCCGTGGCGGTCAGGCCGTCGATCAGCTCGGCGTCGAGTTCGACATAGCCGGCCACGTTGCTGCGCTTCACGTTGGTGTTGCTGCTGGTCGGGATGCCCGGGAAGCCCTGGGCCCCGGCCGGAGCGGCGCGGCCCGGGAAGCTGCAAAGGTTGGTCGTGGCGTTGAACACGCCCGAGGCAGCGGCGCAGGACACGGCGGTGCCGGTGAACGAGGCCTGGAACAGCGGACCCGTCGCCCACGACTGGCGATCGCCCGGCCGGATGATGAAGCGTTCGGCACGGTATTCGCCGCCGAAGGCCAGGGTCAGCGGACCGGCAAAACCGACATCAAATTCGCGGCTGAGATCGAGGTTGGCGATCGCATGACGATAGGCCAGGCCGCCGGCATCGAAGCTGCGCTGGCTCGACGGGCCGAAGCTGGTGTTGAGCGAGCCTTCGACGCGGTAGTCGAAGTTGTTCTGGCCCCAGGTCAGCGAGGTGTCGGCGTTCCACTCACCGGCCGTGGTGCGCAGGCCGATGGTCACCGCGCGGTCGGTCAGGTCCGACTGGATGAACGGCAGGAAGCCGTCCGGGGTCAGCGGCACGAAGTTGGCATTGCTGGGCGTGACGTTCGGCGCAATCGCCGAGAAATCGCGGTTGGCGGCGGCATTGGCCTGGCGATAGTTCGCCGCGCTGAGTGAATCGCGCTGGTTGTAGCTGGCGAAGCCATAGAGCTCGAGCGAATCGCCGATCGGCACGCCCAGGTTGGCGAACAGGATGAAATCATCGGCCTTCGGATCGCCGAAGCGGAACTGCAGGCGGTTGAAGCTCACCTCGCGCGGGTCGAAAGTCGTCGCGGTCGGGCGGATGTAGTTGGGGCGCAGGTCAAAGCCCTGGCGGTTGGTGTTGCCGCGATGGCGGTATTCGGCGGTGAAGTTGATGTAGCCATCCTCAACCCCGAAGAACGGCAGGCCGACATTGGTGGCAACCGAATAGCTCTCACCATCGCTGGCCTTGCGCTCACCATCGGTGGTGGCGGCGAAATAGCGGTTGTCGGTCGGATCAAGCGACGGGGCCCCGCCGGTCAGCGCCAAGCCGGTGACATTGGCAACGCCGGCAATGGTCGTGTCATACTTGCCATAGCTGATCGCGGCGCGACCGCCTTCGCTGGCCTTCTTGAGGCGGACGTTGATCACCCCGGCGATCGCGTCCGAACCATATTGCGACGAGGCACCGTCGCGCAGCACTTCGATCCGGTCGATCGCGAGCGCGGGGATCGTGTTCATGTCGACGGCGGCCGAACCGCGCCCGACCGTGCCGTTGATGTTGAGCAGGGCCGAAACGTGGCGGCGCTTGCCGTTGATCAGGACCAGGGTCTGATCCGGGCCGAGGCCGCGCAGGGTGGCCGGGCGCAGCGCGTCCGAACCGTCGGCGATGGCCGGCTGCGGGAAGTTGAAGCTGGGCACCAGCTTGTTGAGGATCTTGTTGGTTTCAACCTGGCCGCCTTCGGTCAGCGCCTCGCCCGAGAGGACATCGACCGGCACTGGCGAATCCTCGACCGTGCGCGCGGTCGAACGGGTGCCGGTGACGATGATCACCTGCTCTTCGGCGCCATCGGCGGCATCGTCCTGGGCAAAGACCGGCGTGGCGAGGGGCAGGACAGAGAGCGAAGCAAGCAAGGATAGGCGGAAATTCGATCGCATCAGGGTTCCCCTTGTTCACCCGGCGCAACGCAGCGACCCGCACGGGTGGTAAGACCGCCCGGGTAAAGCAATTTCAGCACTTTTCAGCAAGCCGGGGCAGGCGGTACGCAAGCATTTTGCGCGCCGCCTGTGGCAGGCAGGTGACTCACCCTTACTGGGCGGCGTAGAGCGCCTTGCGCGGGCCAAGGTAGCCGAACAGATAGGCCGCCACCTTGCGCATCTGGATCTCCTCCGCCCCTTCGGTGATCCGGTAGCGGCGGTGGTGGCGGAAGATGTGCTCGAACGGCTTGTGGCGCGAATAGCCGATCCCGCCGTGGACCTGCATCGCCCGGTCGGCCGCCTCGCAGACCAGCCGGTTGGCGTAGTAGTTGCACATCGAGATCTTGTCCGAGAGCTTGTGCTCGATTTCCTTGTGCTCCAGCTGGTCCATCTCCCAGGCAGTCTTGTAGATCAGCGTGCGGAGCATCTCGCACTGGGTGGCCAGCTCGACCAGCGGGAACTGGATCCCCTGGTTGCGCGCCAGGTCCTGGCCGAACGGCTTGCGGTGGCGGGCGTACTTGACCGATTCCTCAACACAATAGGTCGCCGCGCCCAATGAGCTGGCGGCCTGACGGATGCGGTTCTGGTGAACGAACGACTGGGCGATCGAGAGGCCGCCATCGACCGGACCCAGCACCGCGCTTTCCGGCACCCAGCAATTCTCGAAATGCATCCGCGGGTGATCGGTCGGCATGTTGAAGGTCCACATGTATTCATCGACCACCATGCCCGGCGTGCCCGCCGGCACCAGCAGGCAAGTGATGCCCTTGGCATCGCCATCTTTGCCCGAGGTGCGGCAAAAGGCCGCGCAGTGCGTGGCGACATGCATGCCGGTGATCCACATCTTGCGCCCGTCAATCCGCCAGCCCGGCACGCCATCGCGCGTTTCGCGCACGGCGCGGGTTTCCATGTGGGTCGCGTCAGAGCCATGGTCCGGCTCGGTCAGGCCGAAGGCGACGCGGCGTTCGCGGGCAAAGCCGCCAAGGATGAATTCCTGCTGCTGCGCCTCGGTGCCGAAATGCTCGAACATGGCAACGAAGGGGAAGTTGCCGACGATCGAATGCTCGTTCTGCAGGTCATTGTGCAGGCCCAGGCCCTTCGCCGCGAAGCGGTCGCGGATCACGGCCATCCACAGGTTGGAACCATCCTTGCCGCCGTATTTCTTCGGCGCGGAAAAGCGCCAGTGACCGGCGGCATCGGCGCGGCGGGTCGCCTCGACCAGCAGCTTCTCCCACTCATGGCGCGGCAGGCCCTGGTTCTCGAAATCGGTCCGGGCATATTCGCGGCGGTGATCGAAGAAGCGGATGTTGTCATCCTGCTGCTCAAGCGGCTTGATCTCGGCCGCGATGAAGGCGTCAAGCTCGTCCAGATAGGCGAGCAGGTCGGCGGGGAGCGCAAAGTCCATCAGGCGATTCCTCTCTCAGTTTTCCCATTGGGCGCGCGCCGCAGCGAGCGCGGGGTATTTCGGCATGTCGGCGGATAGCTTGTTCAGCGCCATGCGGCGCAGCCGCGCGAGCAGACCGGACGTGGCGAGATCGGCACGGCCGGCCATGATTTCGGCCGTTAGCGCGGCATCGGTGGCGACCGGGCGCTGCTCAATCTCGCGCGCGACGATGCCCAGCGCATTGCGCGCGACGGCGAGATCGAACTTGCCGCGCCCGGAAACCAGCGGCTTGATGTCAGAGGCCAACCATTCGGAAATGGCCGTCAGGATCTCCGCACCGCTGGGTTCGCCGGTCCCGGGTTGGAGCGGCTCGGTCGCGGGCGGCAACGCGCGGTTGCGCTCGGCTTCGGGCGCCAGGTCTTCGAGCAGGAGCAGCAGATCCAGTTCCTGTTCGGCGGTGCGGCGGGCGACGACCACGCGCTCGACCGAACGGTCGTGTCCGGCGCGCCAGAACCCGCCCATCTGCAGGCAGCCCAAGGCCCACCAGAAGGTGCGGTAGATCGTCCAGAAGCGGAAGCGGGCGGGATCGAAGGTATCGCCGCCGGCCTCCTCATAGGCGCGGGCCAGCTTTTCGATCGAGGTCAGGCCGTAGCCGGGCCGGTCAGGCCGCGAAAAGCGCCAGACGGTCATGCAGCCAAAGGCCAGGTCTTCGTGCCAATCACCCAGGTGGGCCAGCTCCCAGTCGAGCACGCCGGTCAGGCGGCCATGCTCGAACATCAGGTTGCCGAGGCGGAAGTCGCCGTGGACCAGCCGCGGGGTGACGGGCGGCGGCAGGTTGGCCTCCAGCCACTTGAGCGCGAGCGCGAGGATCGGGCGATCGCCGCCATACTCAAGGAACCGGCGGCGCAGTTCGCCAAGCGCCTCGGCGGTGTCCATCACCGGCGCCGGCAGGCCGGCAGTCTCGGTCCGGTGGACCGCAACCAGTTCGCGGGCAATGTCGCGGATTGCCAGTGCGGGATCGGCCTCTGCCAGGAAGGCGTTGGGATCGGGCGAGCCCGAAATGGCCCGCATGACATAGCCCGAGCCGATGCCGTCTGCCGGCTCCAGCTCTACCAGCACTTCGGGCGCCATGACCCCGGCGGCCCGGGCTGCGCGGACCACCTGGACCTCACCGGCATGGTCCATCGGCCGGCCGGCCATCATCTCGAGCGAGGGGGCGCGGCGCAGGACGCAGGTGGCAGCGCCGGCCTGGAACCGCCAGGATTCCATGTTCGCG
Organism: Novosphingobium sp. UBA6722; assembly: GCA_002454125.1. Taxonomy (GTDB): domain Bacteria; phylum Pseudomonadota; class Alphaproteobacteria; order Sphingomonadales; family Sphingomonadaceae; genus Novosphingobium. The sequence continues at coordinate 4,489 of DKII01000077.1, read as the reverse complement.
CCGCCGGAAAGCCGCTCAAGCCCATTAGGCGCGGGCAAGCCAATGCGCGCCAGTGCGCTGGTCAGGCCCTGTGTCAGTTCATCCAGCCCCGTCATGCCCGCAAGGTGCCGAGGGCGTGGCGGCAAGGCAAGGACAAATTTAATCGATCGCTTAAACTAACAGTGTGGGCGCGCGGAGCGCAGGCAAAAGAAAAGGGCGCGGAGGTTACCCTCCGCGCCCCGATCTTTTGCCGTGCGGCGAAGATTACATCTTCTTGGCAGCGTCCGAAGCAGCAGCAGCAGCGTCCGAAGCAGCGGCAGTCGCGGCGTCCGAAGCAGCGGCAGCAGCGTCGGTGGCGGCTTCCGAAGCGGCACCAGCGGCGTCGGTGGCGGCAGCAGCGGCGTCCGAAGCAGCGGCGGTGGCAGCGTCCGAAGCGGCGGCAGCGGCGTCGTCAGCCTTTTCCTGCGAGCAAGCGGCGAGAGCGAGAGCGGCGCCAGCGGCGAGAATGATCTTGCGCATGAAAGTATTCCTTGAACAGCGAGTGGACCACGCGCGGTCGCCGGGATTATTCCGGGCAGCCGAACGGAAAGCCAACCTTATCGGTAGACTTCGCGGGCACAATTAGTGCGCTTCGCGAAGCGATGCAAGAGATAGTCGCAGCCACCCGCGAAAGCCTGTGCATTTCCTGCGTTTTGCCGAGTTATCGCAACAATGTGGCAGGGTTGTGACGATCCGAATCGCGCACCGGGGATGGCTCGATTCGCGCGCTACCGCGCTGGGCCCGCCGCTGCTAGGGTGCCGCAATGGAGCCCAAGCAGCATCTCTACCTGGTCGACGGATCGGCCTATATCTTCCGCGCCTATCACCGCCTGCCGCCGCTGACCAATCCGCAGGGCGTGCCGGTCGGCGCGGTCTATGGCTATACCACCATGCTGTGGAAGCTGGCCGATGATCTGCACAAGGCCGATGGCCCAACCCACCTGGCGGTGATCCTGGACGCCAGCGGCAAGAGTTTTCGCAACGAGATCTACGATCAGTACAAGGCCAACCGCCCGCCCCCGCCCGAGGATCTGAAGCCACAGTTCCCGCTGATCCGCGATGCCACCCGCGCCTTCAGCCTGCCATGCATCGAGGAGCAGGGGCTCGAAGCCGATGACCTGATCGCTTCCTATGCCCGCGCCGCGACCGAGCGCGGCTGGGACGTGACGATCGTTTCGTCAGACAAGGACCTGATGCAACTGGTCGGCACGTGCCGGCATGGCGAGAGCGGCGAAGCCTGTATCGACATGCTCGATACGATGAAGAACGTCCGTATCGGTGTGCCCGAAGTGGAGGAAAAGTTCGGCGTGCCGCCCGAGCTAGTCGGCGATGTCCTGGCGCTGATGGGGGATTCGGTCGACAATGTCCCCGGCATCCGCGGGATCGGGCCGAAGACGGCCACCAAGCTGATCCAGGAGCATGGCAGCTTGGAGGCCGCCCTGGCCGCCGCGCCCGAGATGAAGCCATCCAAGCTGCGTGACAGCCTGATCGAGCAGGCCGAAATGGCGCGGCTTAGCCGGGTCCTGGTCGCGCTAAAGGAAGATTGCCCGCTGCCGGTGGCGCTTGACGATTTCAAGCTTGAGACGATCCCGCCCGATCCGCTGGCCGTCTTCCTCGAAGAGCACGGCTTCAACTCGCTGCTCAAGCGCCTGGGTGACGGGCGCGGCAGCCCTGAACGGCGGGTCGATCTCAACCCGGCCAAGCCGGTCACCGCCGGCGCCGCGCCAACTGCTGGCAGCAACCGCCAACCGCTGCCGGAATTGCCGCCGATCGATCGCAGCAAATATGCCTGCGTGCAGGACGAGGCGACGCTGGCGGCCTGGGTCGAGCGCGCCATGGCGGCGCGCGTGGTGGCCTTCGATACCGAAACCAGCGCGCTTGATGCGATCAGCGCTGACCTCACCGGGGTCAGCCTGGCGCTGGGACCCGGCGATGCCTGCTATATCCCGCTGGGTCACGGCGGGACCGATATGTTTGCCGAGCGGCCACAGCAGATTGACCGGGCCCGTGCGATCGCGCTGCTGAAGCCGCTCCTCGAAAGCGCGGCAGTGCTGAAGATTGGACAGAACGCCAAGTATGACCTTAACGTGCTGGCCCGGCACGGGATCAGCGTTGCCCCGATCGACGATACCATGGTGATGAGCTTCGATCTCGACGCCGGCCGGTCGATCGACGGGATCGGCGGCGGCCACGGGATGGACGAGCTCTCCACCCGCCACCTTGGCCACACCACGCTGGCCTTCAAGGACCTGTGCGGCACCGGCAAGAAGGCGATCCCCTTCGGCGAAGTCCCGCTGGACCGCGCAACAGAATATGCCGCCGAAGATGCGGAAGTGACCTGGCGGCTGCACCGGCTGTTGAAACCGCGGCTGAGCGAGGAAGCGGCCACCCGGGTCTATGAGCGGGTCGATCGCCCGCTGGTGCCGGTCGTCGCGCAGATGGAGCGCCACGGCATCCGCGTCGACCGCGACAAGCTGGCCGGTCTCTCCGCCACTTTCGCTGAGGAAATCACCAAGCTGGAAGGCCAGATCCACGAACTGGCCGGCCAGCCCTTCACCATCGGCAGCCCCAAGCAATTGGGCGAGATCCTGTTCGACAAACTGGGCTTCAAGGGCGGCAAGAAGGGCAAGACCGGTCAATACTCGACTGACCAGGGCATCCTGGAGCGGCTCTCGGGGGAAGGCGCGGTGATTGCCGATAAGGTGCTCGAATGGCGCCAGCTGTCGAAGCTGCGCTCTACCTATACCGAAGCGCTGCAAGCGGCGATCAACCCGCAGACCGGCCGAGTGCACACCAGCTACAGCCTGGTCGGCGCGCAGACCGGGCGGCTCTCCTCGACCGAGCCGAACCTCCAGAACATCCCGATCCGCACTGAACTGGGCCGCCAGATCCGCGATGCCTTCGTGGCCGAGCCCGGCAATGTCCTGCTCGCCGCCGACTATAGCCAGATCGAACTGCGCCTTGCCGCGCATATGGCGAACGTTCCGGCCTTGAAGGAGGCGTTCGCCCAGGGCGAGGACATCCACGCCCGCACCGCGATGGAAATGTTCGGCGAGGTCAACCGCGACACCCGCGGCCGTGCCAAGACGATCAACTTCGCGATCCTTTACGGCATCTCGCGCTGGGGCCTGGCCGGGCGGCTCGGCGTTTCCTCAGACGAGGCCCAGGCGATGATCGATCGCTATTTCGAGCGGTTTCCGGGCATCCGCCACTATATCCACTCAACGCTCGAGAGCGTGCGGACGAACGGCTATTCGGAGACGCTGTTCGGCCGCAAGTGCTGGTTCCCGCGGATCAGCTCGAACAATCCCAACGAGCGCGCCGGGTCCGAACGCGCCGCGATCAACGCCCCGATCCAGGGCACCAGCGCCGACATCATCAAGCGCGCCATGGTGCGCATGATGCCCGCGCTGGAAGCGGCCGGCTTGGGCCATGTCCGAATGCTGCTGCAGGTCCACGACGAACTGGTGTTCGAGCTGCCCGAAGCAGACGTGCCGGCGGCGAGCAAGGTGATCGAGGCGGTGATGGCTGGTGCGGCTGAGCCGGCGGTGCCTTTGTCAGTACCTCTCGGCGTCGAGATCGGCACGGGCCTCAGCTGGGGCGCAGCGCACTAAGGCTGTATCAACGCGACAGCAGCCAGATCGCGAGGATCCCGGCGGCGATCCGGTACCAGGCAAACGGCGCGAAACCGGCGCGGCTGACGAAGGCGACGAAAGCCTTGATCACGGCCAGGGCGACGACGAACGAAACCGCAAAACCGACCGCGATTTCGATCCAGCCGACCGGACCCATGCCGCCGGCCAGGCTAGCGCGGGCATCCCACAGTTCCAGCGTGGTCGCGCCCATCATCGTCGGGATGGCGAGGAAGAAGCTGAATTCGGCGGCCGTGCGGCGTTCGATCCCCATGGCGAGTGCGCCCATGATGGTCGCGCCCGAACGGCTGACGCCGGGGATCATCGAGAGGCACTGGATGAAGCCGACGCCCAGCGCCTGCTTCGCTGGAAGCTGCGAAACGCCGCTGGCCGGACCGGGCTTGGCGACCTTTTCGATCGCCAGGATCGCGATCCCGCCGATCACCAGCGCCCAGGCAACGACCATCGGGCTGCCCAGCATGATGTCGATATAGTCCTTGAGCGCAAAGCCCAGCACCGCCGAGGGCAGGAAGCCGAGCAGGATATTGCGCAGGAAGGCCACGCCTTCCGGCCGCCATTTGAGCAGGCCCATGCCGACCGCCCAGAAAGTCCGCCAATAAAGCACCACCACGGCGAGGATCGCGCCGAGCTGGATCACCACGTTGAACACCTTCCAGACCTCGGCATCGTAGCCGAAGATCTCGGCGGCGAGGATCAAGTGTCCGGTCGAGGAGACCGGGATGAATTCGGTCAGGCCTTCGACGATGCCGAGCAGGATGGCGGTGATGATCGTGTCCATGGAAACGCGATCAACGCGGCGGGCGCGGCCAAGTCAAGCC
>DKII01000023.1:11037-11353 GCA_002454125.1 Novosphingobium sp. UBA6722 | reverse complement strand
AAAGCCCTTGGCCAGCTCGTCCGGGATCAGGTTGCGCAAGGAAACGTCGTTGACCAGGCCAACCAGCCGGATGTGGTCGAGCGCCGCCGCGGGCGAGACGCCCTGCGGCACATCGCCGGTCACCACGCAGATCTCTGCCTCCATGTCGCAGCCCCAGGCCTCATCGGCGAGGGTGATGGGGGCCCGGGCACCGCGCAGGTCGTCGCTACCGCCTTGGTACATCAGCGGATCGTGCCAGAAGCTCTCGGGCAGCTCGGCCCCGCGGGCCTTGCGCACCAGTTCGACATGATTGACGTAGGCCGAGCCGTCGGCCCAC
>DKII01000023.1:0-10998 GCA_002454125.1 Novosphingobium sp. UBA6722 | reverse complement strand
CGGCAGCGGCGCCAGCGCCTCGCGCTCATGGAACCGCTCGCGCGGGATCGCGCCGTGCTCCAGTTCGGTCGCAAGCGCCTGCAGCACCGGGAAGTGCCGATCCCAATCATCGAGCAGCGCCTGGAGCGTCGGCACGAGGTGCGCGGCGTCGGCGTACCAGGCAAGGTCAGTGCTGACGACGGCCAGGCGGCCATCACGCCCGCCGGGAAGGCTTGCCAGTTTCATCGCGTCAGCTCCTTGGGTGCGTCAGCGCCTTCCAGTTCGGCCACCCGGGCGGTGATCCGCGCCAGCAGCGCCTTGAAATCCTTGAGTTCGGCGGCCGAGAGCGAGGCGAACAGCCGCCGCTCCATGTCGAGCGCCAGCGGCATGATCTCACCGTGCACGGCCTTGCCGGCGGCGGTCAATTCAATGTGATGCGAACGGCCATCATCGGCATTGGGACTGCGCGCAACCAGCCCGCGATCCTCCAGCACCTTGCAGGCGCGATTGACCGCCACCTTGTCCATCCGCGTCGCGCCGACCAGGCTGCGCTGGGTCTGCGGCCCGGCGTCGCCGAGCACCGCCATGACCCGCCATTCGGGGATCTTGAGGCCGAACCGGGCGCGATATTCACCCGCGATCATGTCACTCACCGCATTGGTGGTGACCGACATCAGGTAAGGCAGGAAATCCGCCAGGCGGGAACTGTCATGGGCCATCGAATCGGTTTCTAGTGCAACCGGTTTGCTGCGCCAAGCCCAGCGCCAAGCAAAGTCACGCGGGCTTTACCGCTTCTGGCGCGGAAGCGGCGATGGCCGGGATCGCCCGCAGCGCCTCGTCGATCCGCACCAGGCGCGGCAGCCGTTCAAGCGGCACGGCAAACCGCCGCGCACTGTAGAGCTGCGGGACAAGGCAGACATCGATCAGATTGGGCGTGGCTCCGCCGAACAGTCCGTGTTCCGGCGCATCGGCTTCCAGCGCCGCCAGGCCATCGCCAAGCCAGCGATGGAGCCAGCAGGTGATCCCGTCCGCGTCGACGCCCAGATCGTCGCGCAGGAAGTTCTGGACGCGCAGGTTTTGCAGCGGATGGACCTCGGAAATGATGGTCATCGCCCGGCCCAGCACGTGGGCGCGGGCCATGGGGTCGGCCGGCAACAGGCGCGATTCAGGCCAGCGCGCATCGAGGTAGTCGATGATCGCCAGCGACTGGGCGATCGCCTCCCCATCAACTTCCAGCACCGGCACCAGTCCCAGCGGGTTGCGCGCGCGGTGCGCATCGCTGCCCTGCTCGCCGGTGACCAGATCGACCTGCTGCGAGGTCCAGGACAGGCCTTTCAGGTTCATCGCGATCCGCACGCGGTAAGCCGCGGAAGAGCGCCAGTAATCGTAGAGGACGAGTTCGCTCATCGCAGCACCCTTCCCGCAACCGCATCAAGCTTGGCCACCAGCACGGGATCGCGCTGCGCCTTGGCGGTCATGATCGCATGTTCGAGCGCCTGGTCGATCGGGCTCGGCGCCCGCTCCGCCGGCAATGCCGCGAGGAAGCGCTGCAGCACCTTCGCTGCCAGCGCGACGTTGGCCTGCATCACAGCCAGGACTTCGCCTGCCTCCACGCCGGCTTCGCCGCTGCGCCAGCTGTCATAGTCGGTGACCATCCCCAGCAGGGCATAGGGCAGCTCGGCCTCGCGGGCGAGGCGGGCTTCGGGCATGGCGGTCATCCCGATCACGTCCCCGCCCCACTTGCGGTAGAGCAGGCTTTCGGCGCGGGTCGAAAACTGCGGGCCTTCGATGGCGATATAAGTTCCGCCGCGATGGACCGTCCCGCCCTCACCCTCGACCGCGTCGGCCAGCCCGGCTGCAAGGCGCGGACAGACCGGATCGGCCAGGCTGACATGCCCGACCAGGCCCGGCCCGAAAAAGCTGGCCGGGCGGCTGACCGTGCGATCAATGAACTGGCTCACCGCCACCATCTGCCCCGGGGCCATGTCGGCACGCAGCGAACCGATGGCGGAAAGGGCAACCAGGTCCGTCACGCCGCAGCGCTTCAGCACGTCGATATTGGCGCGGTAGTTCACGGCGGCAGGCGGGACGGCATGGCCGATCCCGTGGCGCGGCAGGAAGGTAACCCGCACGCCTGCCAGCGTGCCGGTGGTCACGGCAGCAGACGGTTCGCCAAACGGGCTCTCGACCGCGATTTCCTGGGCGTTTTCAAGCCCGACGCCACCGGCCAGGCCCGAGCCGCCGATCACGCCGATATGCCAGTCACTCATGCCAATCCTCAGCTCAGTTGTGCGCGAGGATCCCCGCCATGATGAAATCGATGCAGTGTTCGCGATAGCGATCGCGCAGTTCCTCGGTCAGCGCCTCGGTATCGTAGCAGTGCTTGAGCACCAGGCGCGAGGAAAAGAACCGGTCGCAAGCCCCGGTCGTCGTGAAATAGAACAACTGGGGATCGACATTGCGGAACAGGCCCTGCTTGACCCCGTCCTTGATCAGCCGGTCATAGGCGCGGCTGAGCGGCGTCAGATAGGAATCGGCGATCCGGTGCGCCTCTTCGGGATCGCTTTCACGCACCAGCCGCATCAGCAGGCGGTTGAGATAGGGCGTCTTGTAATAGGTATCGACCACGGCGCCGATATGACGGCGCAGCCGCTCGTCCGGGCTCATGTCCTTGGCCATCAGCGCATCGACCGCGTGGACGATATCCTGCATGTCACGATCGAGCAGGGCCTTCATCAGCCCGGCCTTGTTGCCAAAATAGTACTTCACCAGCGCCGAGTTGAGCCCCGAGCGGAGCGAGAGTTCGGACAGCGAGATATCGACGATATCGCCTTCGCGCATGATCGTCGAAGCGGTGTGCAGGAGCAGTTCGCGCGCGCCTTCGGGCGCTTCGTTCTGATCAACAGCCAGCTGGCTCATGCGAAGGGCGGCTCCTCTCCCCACCAAGGATAGAAATCTGGCATATCGCTCGAAACCCGTAGCGGAAAGGCGGGCGGACGCTTTTCGAGGAAGCTTTGCACACCTTCCTTCGCATCGGCGCCCTTGGACAGGCGGTAGATCGCCCGGCTATCGACCTTGTGGGCCGCCATCGGATGATCGCCCGAGGGGATCCGCCACAGCATGGCGCGGGTCATGGCGACCGAGACCGCCGAGGTGTTGTCGGCAATCTCGCGGGCCAGGCCGCGCGCGGCGTCGATCAGTTCGCCCGGCGCGTGGACCGAACGGACCAGCCCGCCCTTGAGTGCTTCCTCGGCCCCGAAAATGCGGCCGGTCATGCACCATTCGAGCGCCTGGTTGATCCCGACGATCTTGGGCAGGAACCAGCTGGAGCAGGCTTCGGGCACGATCCCGCGGCGCGCAAAGACAAAGCCATAGCGGGCGTTGTCGCTAGCCAGACGGATATCCATCGGCAGCTGCATGGTCACGCCAACGCCGACCGCCGCACCGTTGCAGGCCGAGATCAGCGGCTTCTTCGACTGGAACAGGCGCAGCGTCAGCAGCCCGCCACCATCACGCACGCGTGGATCGGACAGGTCCTCGACCGGGGTGGAATCCGAGAAGACCGCGCGGCCGTCCTCAGGTGTCAGGTCGGCTCCGGCGCAAAAGGCACGTTCGCCCGCGCCGGTAAAGATCACCGCCCGGACGCTGTCATCAGCATCGGTGCGGTCCATGGCATCGATGATCTCGTTCATCATCGTGCCGGTGAAGGCATTCATCTTCTCCGGCCGGTTGAGCGTCAGGGTGGCGATGCCTTCGCCAATGTGAAGGTCGATCTGCGAATAGCCCATATGTCTCTCCCGGGGAGGGTGCGGCCGGGCGCCAACCAGTGACGCCCGGCCAGGTTCCTGTTGCTTAACGGGGCGCCATGCGGATGCCGCCGTCGAGGCGCACGTCCTCGCCGTTGAAGTAGCCGTTCTCGATCATGCACATGGCGAGATTGGCGTATTCGTCCGGGTTGCCGAGGCGCTTGGGGTTGAGCACCGAGGCGCCCAGCGCGTCGCGGACGTTCTGTGGCGCACCGGCGAGCAGCGGGGTATCGAAGATGCCCGGCAGGATGGTGTTGACGCGGATCTTCTCGCTGGCGAGGTCGCGTGCGATCGGCAGGGTCATGCCGACCACGCCGCCCTTCGAGGCCGAATAAGCCGCCTGGCCCATCTGGCCGTCTTCAGCCGCAACCGAGGCGGTGTTGACGATCGCGCCGCGATCACCGTCTTCCTGCGGCTCCAGCGTCATCATGCCGGCGGCCGACTTGGCGATGCACCGGAAGGTGCCGACCAGGTTGATCTGGATGATCCAGTTGAAGGCATCCATCGGGAAGTGCTTGATCGAGCCATCTTCCTTGCTGCGGCTGGCGGTTTTGATCGCATTGCCGGTGCCGGCGCAGTTGACCAGGATCCGCTCCTGCCCATGGGCTTCACGGGCCTTGGCAAAGGCCGCGTCAACCGAGGCATCGTCGGTCACGTTGCATTCGCAGAACACGCCGCCGATCTCGGCCGCGATAGCCTTGCCCTTCTCTTCCTGCAGGTCGAAGATCGCGACCTTGACGCCCTTGGCAGCCAGCGCGCGGGCGGTGGCGGCACCAAGGCCCGAAGCGCCGCCAGTGACGACCGCAGCAACAGTGTTGTCGAGTTTCATTTCAATAACTCCGGTTCAGTTGAATTTCAGACCATTTCGACGATCGTGACGTTGGCGACGCCGCCGCCTTCGCACATCGTCTGCAGGCCATACTTGCCGCCGCGCGCCTTCAGCGCGTTGAGCAGCGTCGACATCAGCTTGGTGCCCGAAGCGCCGAGCGGGTGGCCCAGTGCAATCGCGCCGCCGTTGACGTTGAGCTTGTCCGGATCGGCGCCGGTGTGCTTGAGCCAGGCCATCGGCACCGAGGCGAAGGCTTCGTTGACTTCGTAAAGGTCGATGTCGCCGATCTTCAGGCCGGCCTTGGCCAGCGCCTTGTCGGTCGCGAACAGCGGCTCTTCCAGCATGATCACCGGATCGCCGGCGGTCACGGTCAGGGTGTGGATCCGGGCCAGCGGGGTCAGGTTGTAGCGCTTGAGGGCTTCTTCCGAGACGACGAGTGCAGCCGAGGAACCATCGCAGATCTGGCTGGAGGTCGCGGCGGTCAGTGCGCCGCCTTCCTGCAGCAGCTTGACCCCGGCGATGCCTTCCAGCGTGGCGTCCATGCGGATGCCTTCGTCAATCGTGTGCCACTGCTTGCCTTCGGGGGTTTCGATCTCGATCGGCACGATCTCGTTCGTGAAGGCCCCGGCCTCGGTTGCGGCCTTGGCGCGCAGGTGGCTGGTGAGCGCAAACTGGTCGAGCTGGTCCTTGGTGAAGCCGTGCTTCTTGACGATCATTTCGGCGCCCATGAACTGCGACCAGGAGACGCCCGGATACTTTTCCTCAAGACCGGGCGACTTGTAGTTCCCCAGACCCTCCTTCATGTGGAAGATCGCGGTCGAGCCCATCGGCACGCGGGTCATGCTTTCGATGCCGGCGGCGATCACCACGTCCTGGGTGCCGCTCATCACGGCCTGCGCCGCAAACTGGATCGCCTGCTGCGAGGAACCGCACTGGCGGTCAATCGTCACCGCCGGGGTCGATTGCGGCAGCAGCTTCGAGGCGAGCACGGCATTGCGGCCGACCTGCCCGGCCTGCTGGCCGCCCTGGCTGACGCAGCCCATCACAACGTCGTCGACACCGTTCGGATCGATCCCGGTGCGCGCAACCAGCGCATCGAGCGTGGCAGCGGCGAGATCGACCGGGTGAACCCCGGCCAGACGTCCGCCGCGGCGGCCGCCGGCGGTGCGGACTGCATCAACGATATAGGCGGTAGCCATCGAACCGATTCCTTTCCTGAGAAACGCGTTTAATCGATCGATTAAGGTGGCCCCGGCGGAGCGTCAAGCGCCCATCGCGCGATGAACCGTTCCCGGCAGACCACAGGTTGCGCGCGCGTGTTGTAAAATGACAACAGCGCGGCTGAAACCTGTACCTGACCTTAATTCCAAATTGCATCGCTGGACGGCTTATTTCAGGAAGCCCCATCCGGTCCCGCAGGGGGCCAGAAGGGTGATTCCCTCTCCAAAGGGCACCTGACTTCGCGCTGATCCGGTTATTGTGCCGGGTCATGATCAAGGGGCTAACACATGAAGTTCTTCAGCAAGTCCGCGCTTTACCGCGCGACCAGCCTGGAAAGCGCCGCCATCGCGGTTGCTATGCTGGGTGTGGCGAGTGTCGCCACGCCGGCCTTCGCGCAGGATGCTGCGCCGCAGGCCGCCGAGTGCGCCGATGAAAACGCCAACGGCGTTTGCGATTCGGAAGAAAGCGGTCAGATCGTCGTTACCGGTTCGCGTATCGCGCGCCCGACGCTCAGCTCGCCCGTTCCGCTGACCTCGGTCTCGGTCGGTGAACTCACCGAAACCGGCGACGTCTCGCTGGGTGACGCGCTGAACGACCTTCCTTCGCTGCGCTCGACCTTCAGCGCCGGCAACTCGTCGCGCTTTATCGGCACCGCCGGTCTGAACATCCTTGACCTTCGCGGTCTCGGCACGCCCCGCACCCTGGTGCTGGTCAACGGCAAGCGCCACATCACCGCTTCGCCGGGTGACTACCTGGTTGACGTGAACACCATCCCGGTTGACCTGCTTGAGCGCGTCGACATCGTGACCGGCGGTAACTCGGCCGTGTACGGTTCGGACGCCGTTGCCGGGGTTGTGAACTTCGTGCTGAAGCGCAACTTCGAAGGCCTGAACTTCCGCGGCCAGGGCGCGATCTCGTCGCGCGGTGACCGTGGCAACTATTTCGTCTCGGGCACCTGGGGCAAGAACTTCGCCGATGGTCGCGGCAACGTTGCGATCGCCGCCGAATACGCCAAGGCTGAGCCGCTGTACTTCTACCAGCGCGATGACATCACCGGCGCCCTCTCGGGCCGCTGCCAATTCCAGGTCGTTGAACCGACCGGCGGCGAACCGGGTGGTACCGACGGCATCTTCGACAACGCCTTCGTCTGCGGCGTGCGCAACGCGGCAATCTCGGACGCCGGCACCATCGCCGCTTTCGATCCGTCGACCAGCCCGACCCGTCGCTATCTGCGCTTCAACAACGCGGGTGACCTGTACCTCGATACGCCGGACCTATCCTACGCTCCGGTCGGCTCGGGCAACCAGATCGGCGGCAACGGTTCGACCCTGCGCAACACCGGTGTGATGGCCGCTGGTACGCAGCGCTTCGCCTTCAACTTCCTGGCTCACTATGACATCAGCGACGCCTTCCGTCCCTATGTCGAAGCCAAGTATGTCCACGTCGATGCCTTCGGCGAAGGCCAGCCGAGCTTCTTCCAGGGTTCGCTGAAGAGCTTCTTCGCCACCACCAACGCCCAGTTCGCTGCGATCAACGAACTGAGCTGCAGCAACGGCTTCCTCTCGGCCCAGAACCTGACCCAGTTGCAGGCGACCGGCCGCTGCCTGACGCCGACCAGCACCTTCACCATGTCGCGCTTCAACGTCGACTTCGGTGGCCGTAGCGAAGACCACAACCGCAAGACCTTCCGCATCGTCGGCGGGGTCGAAGGGACCTTCAACGATGACTGGAACTATGAAGTTTCGGTCAACTACGGTCGCTTCGAGGCGGATGTCGCTTCGCAGAACAACCTGCTGCTGTTCGACGTCAACGGCAACCTGGACGGCTTCCTGCTGGCCCAGGACGCGATCGTTGCCCCGGCTGGTTTCACCGGCACCAACTTCGCCACCAACGCTTCGGGTCAGCGCGTGATCTGTCGCGTCAACGGCGTCACCAACGTTCGCCCGGACTGCGTCCCCGTGAACATGTTCGGGTTCGGCAAGTCGAGCCAGGCCGCGCTGGACTTCATCCACTCGGATGGCGTCCGTCAGGAACGTGCTGAATCGCTGAACTTCCTGGCCAGCGTTTCGGGCGACTCCTCGCAGCTGTTCGAACTGCCGGGCGGCCCGATCGGTTTCGTGCTTGGCGGTGAATACCGTGAAGACACCGCGTCGAGCGTCTGGGATCCGCTGGTTGCCAGCGGCGCCACCTTCCTCAACAAGCTGGCTCCGTTCAACCCGCCCAAGGTCACCGTGAAGGAAGCCTTCGGCGAGCTTGACGTGCCGCTGCTGAAGGACATGCCGTTCGCCAAGGAACTGTCGGTCCGCGGCGCTGCTCGCGTCTCGGATTACAACACCCGCGCCGGCACCGTCTGGGCGTGGAACGTTGACGGCATCTGGGCACCGATCGAGGACATCCGCTTCCGTGCGGCTTACGCGGTTTCGGTCCGCGCGCCGACGCAGAGCGATCTGTTCGCGGCCGGTTCGCAGAACTTCGCCTTCATCGCCGACCCGTGCGACAGCAACAACATCACCGCCAACCCGAACCGCGCTGCAAACTGCGCCGCGGCCGGCGTCCCGACGGTGCACAATGCTGCTTCGGCAGCGGCCTGCGCCACCACCGCGTTCAACGGCGCGGTTGGTTCGCCCTGGCGGAACTGCACCGCGCTCACCTCGAGCACGCCGTTCCTTTCGGGCGGCAACCCGACCCTCAACTCGGAAAAGGGCAAGAGCCTTACCCTGGGTGTGGTCATCGAACCGCGGTTCATCCCGGGCCTCAACCTGACGATCGACTACTACCGGATCAAGGTTGAGAACGTGATTTCGGCCCTTGGTGCCCAGCAGATCGTCAACCTCTGCTATGACACCGCCGGCGGGATCACCAACCCGTACTGCGCCACTGTCAACCGCAATGCCTCGACCGGTCTGTTCGTCGATCCGGCCGTGATCGCGGGCGGCATCAACTTCGCGGCGCTGAAGGCCGACGGTATCGACATCGACCTGTCGTATCGCAAGACCTTCGACAACGGTCACCGTCTGTCGGTCCGCGGGATCGCTACCCGGGTGCTGAAGCGTGAAAACTTCACCAACCCGCTGTTCCCGCAGGAACCGAACCGCATCAAGGACGAGCTGGGCGACCCGAGCTGGGCGGCCAACTTCAACATCAACTATGACTTCGGTCCGGTCGATGTGTCCTACAACGTGCGTTACATCGGCAAGCAGACGATCGGCACTTGGGAAGCCCAGAATGCCTACCAGGGTATCTGCCCGACCAGCGGTTCGACCGGTTACACCGGCCGCACCTGCACGCCGAACACGCTGACCACCCTGGACCCGCAGAACCTCGATCAGTTCCCGCAGGTCTATTACCCGGGTGTGATCTATCACAATGCCCGCGTGAACTTTGAAACCGCCGACAAGAAGTACAGCTTCTACATGGGCGTCGACAACTTCACCGACCGCAAGCCGCCGCTCGGCCTGCTGGGCACTGCCGGTGGTGACCCGTACGAAACCTTCGGCCGGTTCTTCTACGCCGGTTTCCGCGCCAACTTCTAAGGCACGGGCCGCAAGGCAAAAGATCGGGGGCCGGAACGCAAGTTCCGGCCCCCTTTCTTTGTGTCCGTGGCTGGCGAGCCTAGACGGTTATCGTCAGCGCGCCATCGCCCTCGTCGATCTTGACGGTGCTGCCATCGGGGATCTCCCCGCCCAGCAGCTTCTCGGCCAGCGGGTCCTGCAGATAGCGCTGCACCGCCCGCTTCAAGGGCCGCGCGCCATAGACCGGATCGTAACCGACCCGGCCCAGCCAGCGCTTGGCGGCGTCGGTCAGCTCGAGCACGATCTTGCGGTCCTTGAGCAGCTTGGCCACCCGGCCAACCTGGATCTCAACGATCGGCGCCATGTGCTCCACGCCCAGACGGTGGAACAGGATGATCTCGTCCAGCCGGTTGAGGAACTCGGGGCGGAAATGCCCGCGCACGACTTCCATCACCTGCGGCTCGACGCTTTCGACGTCCTGCCCGTCTTCCAGGTTCGCCAGATACTGGCTGCCCAGATTGCTGGTCAGGATGATCAGCGTGTTGGTAAAGTCGACCTGGCGGCCCTGCCCATCGGTCAGGCGGCCATCGTCCAGCACCTGCAGCAGGACGTTGAACACGTCGCTGTGCGCCTTCTCAACCTCGTCGAACAGCACGACCTGATAGGGACGGCGCCGCACGGCTTCGGTCAGCACGCCGCCTTCCTCATAGCCGACATAGCCCGGAGGCGCGCCGATCAGGCGGGCGACCGAATGCTTCTCCATGAACTCCGACATGTCGATGCGGACCATCGCGGTATCGTCATCGAACAGGAACCCGGCGAGTGCCTTGGTCAGCTCGGTCTTGCCGACGCCCGTGGGGCCCAGGAACAGGAACGAGCCCAAGGGCCGGTTCGGGTCCTGCAGACCGGCGCGGGCGCGCCGAACCGCCTTTGACACGGCAACCACCGCATCCTGCTGACCGATCACGCGCTGGCCGATCACTTCTTCCATCTTGAGCAGCTTTTCGCGCTCGCCCTCCATCATCCGATCGACCGGGATCCCGGTCCAGCGGCTGACCACGGCGGCGATGTCGTCGGCAGTCACTTCCTCACGCAGCAGCGCGTTGACCGAAGCCCCCTGCGCTTCGGCAAGCTGCTTCTCAAGTTCGGGGATCCGGCCATAGGACAGCTCGCCCGCCTTCGCGAGATCACCGCTGCGCTGGGCCTGCTCCAGCTCGAGCCGGGCGTGGTCGAGCGCTTCCTTGATCTTGCCCTCGGCGGCGATCTTGTCGCGCTCGTTCTGCCAGCGGGTGGTCAGCTCGGCCGATTGCTGTTCCAGGTTGGCGAGTTCTTCCTTGAGGGTCGCCAGCCGGTCCTTGCTCGCCTGATCGCTCTCCTTGGCGAGCGCCAGCTCCTCGATCTTCAGCTGGATGATCCGCCGATCGAGCACCTCGATTTCCTCGGGCTTGGACTCGACTTCCATGCGGATGCGCGAGGCCGCTTCGTCCATCAGGTCGATCGCCTTGTCGGGCAGGAAGCGGTCGGCAATGTAGCGGTTCGACAGGGTTGCGGCGGCAACGATCGCGTTATCAGCGATCCGTACGCCGTGGTGCAGCTCGTACTTCTCCTTGAGGCCGCGCAGGATCGAGATCGTGTCCTCGACCGTCGGCTC
>DKII01000128.1 GCA_002454125.1 Novosphingobium sp. UBA6722 | reverse complement strand
CATCGGCGCTTGCAACACCGCAAGCTCGCCGCATAAAACCCAACCCCAGACGAGGCCCGCGCTCCGCTAATCTATGCCGCGATCTGTGCCAAATGTTCTGACGACGGACAGGCCGGGTCGGCCTGCCACTGAGGGTAATAGGGCTTGCCGACAATCGCGGTGACCTTGTGGCCGGACCGGACCAGCGTCTCGCACAGGCCAGCCGTGTAGGGGCCGATGCCGACCGGCTCGGGCGCATAGTTCAGCCCGATAACAAGCAGGGAAGGCGGACCCATCGCCGTTAAGCGAAGCGCGGGATCAGTTGCGCTTGGGGACAGCGAAGGTGCCCGAGACCCGGCCACCCGTCTGGGCCGAGCCGCGACCGTCAACGCTGGAAATTCCGCTGTTGAGATCGATTACCAGGCGTCCCCCGTTAAGCGTATCACTACCCCGCCGCAGCGCGACGTTGCCCGCCAGGGTGATGACCCGGCGGTTGAAATCATAGATCGCCGCATCGCCGCGTGCGTTCTCGTTACCCCGGGTAACGGAAACCCCGCCGGTCGCATCGATCCGCTGGATCTGCAGGCTGCCCTGGTCGGTAAAGGCGACGGTCGTGCGCTCGGCGCTCAATTGCAGGCCGCCCTGGCTGATCTTTACATTGCCAGCCAGAACCACGCGGTCCTGCCGGTCCTGCAGCTCGATCCGGTCGGCGGCATAGCTGACCGGCGCATTGCTATCGTGCCCGCCCAGCGCCTGGGCATCGGACCGGCCAATCGCAGCCAAGCCAACTGCGCCGATCGCAAATCCGGTCAGCAGCGAGCGCAGGGCAATCCGGGTAATCGATGCTTCGGCCATCACGGCATCCTCAACTTGCCAGGGGTCATCACCAACCGGGCCCGGCCTTCCAGCGCAATCGTTCGCGCGTTAAGGTCAGCCACTAACCGTTCGGCGGAAAAAGTGCCAGCCGGTATGGCCCCGTTTACCCCGCCCCGACCAACCACCCGCTGGCCCTTCAGATCAATTGCGACATGGCCCGTGGTCATCCGATAGCCGTCGGCGGCAGTGAAGGTGACCGGACCGTCCACGTCCACTGCCGCGCGATCGTAATCATAGCTGCCGCCCTGCGCGGCAAGCTCTGCCGGGCCATCGCTCATCAGGATCCGCGCGACCAGGCCCTTCATCCGCACGACCGGATCGGCGGCGGAGACCTGGACGGCGCTGGCGGCAGTGACGGTGAAGGGCCGGCCTTCGTTGTCCTCGCCGCGGTACATTGCCTGTTCGACTACCAACCGGTCCTCGGTCGTTGCCACCTTGTTGCGATCGAGCAGGAAGCTGATCTCGCCGCGCGGGAACAACGGGCCGAGCAGCATGGCCGCCGCCACCACCCCCACCGCACCCGGCAGCCAGCGCGCCAGGATGCGGATCAGCCGGTCATGCGATCCCCCTGGCGCGGCCCATTGGCGACGCTGGTTGCGGATCCGGTCGGCGGCTTCGGTCATGGCGGTCCTGCCCCTCAGCTCACGATTCGTGGCTGAAGATGTCCTTGTCCGGCCAGCCGGCAAGGTCGAGCCGGGCGCGGTGCGGCAGGAAATCGAAGCAGGCCTGGGCCAGTTCGGTGCGGCCCTCGCGCGCCAGCCGCTCGACCAGGATGGTGTGCATGGCGTGGAGATAGCGCACGTCCGACGCGGCATAGTCCAACTGCGCATCGCTCAGCACCGGGCCGCCCCAGTCGCTCGATTGCTGCTGCTTGGACAACTCCTTGCCCAGCAGTTCGCGGACCAGGTCCTTCAGGCCGTGGCGGTCAGTATAGGTCCGCACCAGCTTGCTGGCGATCTTGGTGCAGAACACCGGCGTTGCCGTGACGCCCAGGTAATGCTCAATCGCGGCCAGATCGAAGCGGGCAAAGTGGAACAGCTTGATCCGCGCCGGATCGGCCAGCACCGCCTTGAGCTTGGGGGCGGCATAGTCCGACCCGGGCGAAAACCGCACCAGGTGCTCGTCACCCTGCCCGTCCGAGAGCTGGACGACGCAAAGCCGGTCACGCGGGGTGATCAGGCCCATGGTCTCGGTATCGACCGCGATCGGGCCGGGCGCAAAGACATCGCCGGGGAGGTCTTCTTCGTGGAGATGGACAGCCATAGGGCAAGGTGCTTAGGCCGATTGCCGCGGCGATGAAAGCCCTGCTGTGGGAGCATGACGGCGATGGCAAACGGCGATGCAGTCCCGGAATCCTGGCGTTCGGTGCTGGACCCGGTGCTGGCCAGTCCCGGATCGCGACAACTCGGCGGGTTCCTCAAGGCCGAGGAAGCGGCGGGAAAGGCGATCTATCCCCCGCGCGGCACGCGGCTCGCCGCGCTTGAGTTGACGCCACTCGACACCGTGAAGGTCGTGATCCTGGGGCAGGATCCCTACCACGGCCCCGGCCAGGCCCACGGCCTGTCGTTCTCGGTACAGGACGGGGTGAAGGTGCCGCCCAGCCTGGTCAATATCTACAAGGAACTGGCGAGTGACCTGGGCCTGCCTATCCCGCGTCATGGCAACCTTACAAACTGGGCGCGGCAGGGCGTGCTGCTGCTCAATGCTGCGTTGACGGTGGAGGATGGCCAGCCCGGATCGCATCAGGGGCGCGGCTGGGAAGCGATCACCGATGCCGTGGTCGCGGCCGTTGCCGCCAAGGCGGACCCTTGCGTTTTCCTGCTGTGGGGCAGCCATGCCCAGCGCAAGGCGCAGTCGGTGCCGGGGCTGATGAGCAGCCACCACCTGGTGCTGACCGCGCCGCATCCCAGCCCGCTCTCGGCCCACCGTGGCTTCCTGGGGTGCCGGCACTTCAGCCAGGCCAATGTCTTTCTCGAAGCCAAGGGCCGGGGCGGGGTGGACTGGGCGCTTTAACCCAGCCGCCGCGCCATCCCAGCGGCCAGCAGTGGCCCCAGGTTCGGCCCCTGCTCCGGGTAGAGATAAGGCTCGATCAGCTCGGCCTCGATCACGGCCAGTCGGCCGTCCTCCAGCCGGACCATATCGATCCGGGCGTAGAGCGGCGGCTGGTCGAACGGCAGCAGCGCCATGATTGCCTCGGCGGCGGCGCGGTCCGCCGGAGCGGGCTCAAGCGGGGTCTCGGTGCCGCCGTAAAGCGATTGGATCCGGTAATCGCCGCCGGTCGCCTGCTTGAGCAGGGCGTGGCTGAGGGTGTCATCGATGAAGATGAAGCTCAGCTCGCCCTCGTGCTGGATCGCGGGGAGGAAGGGCTGGATCATCGCCGCCTGATCGAGCGACCAATCGGCCGGCGGGGGATTGTCGCGCGAGAAGCTGTCCTGCCCGATCGCGCCCGCGCCGACCCGGCGCTTCACCACGACCCGATCGGTGCCGAAGTGATCGAAGGCGGCCAGCACGTCCTCCGGCCCGGCCCGCTCGGGCCAGAGCGTCGGGATGGTCACCGCGCCGCGCGTCCCCAGTTCCTTGAGGTAGAGCTTGTCGGAATTCCAGCGCACCACGTCGAGCGGATTGCAGACCGTCACCCCAGCCGCCTCCAACTCGCCGAGCCGCGCCAGGAACTCGTCCTTGGCCTCGGTGTAGTCCCACGGCGTGCCGAGGATGGCGAGATCGAACTGCGCCAGCTCAACCAGCGGCGCGCGCCAGTCGATATCGGTCACGGTCCCGGCGGAGCCCACTCCGGCGCGCACGGCATCCAGATAGAGGTCATGCTCAAAGGCATCGGGACGGCGGGTCGGCGATCCGGGCAGGGTCGCCGGGCAGGCCAGGAATGCGATCTTCATGCCTGCCGCCTAGCCGCCGCGGTGCGGCACGGCAATTCCCGCAGGCTTGAGCCGGGGTCAACACCGTGGAATAGATCGGGAATGGTTCGCCACGTCCTCCTCTATGGCGCTGCGCTCGCCGCGCTGGCCCTGCTGGTCGAGTGGCTCGATTGGCGCCATGCGACGCGCGAACTTTCGACCTCGCTCTATATCCTGGCGGTCGCCCTGCTCTTCGCGGCGCTTGGCATCTGGCTTGGCAACCGGCTTACCCCGCGCCCGCGCTCGGCCGACTTCGTGCGCAACGAGCGCGCGCTGGCCGAACTGGGGATCAGCCCGCGCGAGTGCGAGGTGCTCGAACTGCTCGCAGCCGGGCACGCCAACAAGGTGATCGCGCGCCAGCTCGCGATCTCGCCCAACACGGTCAAGACGCACCTTGCGCGGCTGTTCGAGAAGCTGGGGGCGGAAAACCGCACCCAGGCGATCGGCAAGGCGCGGGCGCTTGAACTCTTGCCGTAGGATCGGGCGAGTGGCCCTGAATCACCCGTTTGGGCGATGGATCGCGGGACCTTTGCGGGATAGCTGGATTGTCCTCGAACACGTGGAGGCAAGACAATGCAACGGATTATCCTGACTTACGGCGTGATCGCCGGGACGATCGAACTGGCGCTGCTCGCAATTTCGATGGGGCTGATTGGCGAACACGGCAGCCTGGGCATGGTGCTCGGCTACCTGTCGATGCTGATCGCGATGAGCCTCGTTTTCGTGGGCGTGAAGCGCTACCGCGACGAGCATCTGGGTGGGGTGATCCGCTTCGGCAAGGCATTTGCGGTGGGGCTGGGCATCGCTGGAGTGGCCTGCCTGTTCTACGTGCTCGGCTGGGAGGCTTACCTCTGGTCGACCGACTATACCTTCATGGAAAAGTTCACCGCCGGGGAACTGGCCAAGCTGCAGGCTGCGGGCGCGAGCGCCGCGGATATCGCCAAGTTCAAGGCTGACATGCAGGGCTTCGCTGACCTCTATGCCAACCCCGTGACCCGGATGCTGGTGACCCTTTCGGAAATTGCACCGGTCGCGCTGGTAGTGCCGCTGGTGGCGGCAGGGCTGCTCCGCAACCCCGCCTTCTTTCCGGCCAAACGCTAATCGGCGAGCGAGCTGCCGCCT
>DKII01000003.1:13075-14115 GCA_002454125.1 Novosphingobium sp. UBA6722 | reverse complement strand
GACTGGCGAGATAGCCGAGCGGCTACTCCGCGAGGTGCAGACATCGGAATAACCGTTCTGTCCCGGTTGCTAGAGTTTGGGCTGCTTCGGGGATTTGTCCGGTTCAATGCCGCAGCTGGCATTCCGAGCCTCTACAAGGGCGGAGGTAGATCGCTGATCGTGTGGACAGAAGAGGACATGGCCCGATTTGCCCAGACGGCCTTGGAGATGCAGCAGCCTCAAATTATCGATGGAATGAGGTTGGCGGCGCTTACCGGCTTACGGCGTCAGGATTTGGTCGTAGTGACCTTCGACGACATTCAGGATGGAACTCTTACAACTCTTGCTCAAAAGCAGAGCCGCAATCGACGGTTCGAAGTGACCATTCCGATCTTGCCGGAGTTGGCCTCACTTATTGAGGAACTTTCAACTCGCTTCCGGAAACCCGGCGTCAAGACCTTGCTCGTGAACAGCTTCGGTCAGCCCTGGTCAGAAGCTGGTTTCACGGGGAGCTTTGGACGTGTCAGAGACAAGGCCAATATCGCAGGCTTGGACGAGCAAGGGCAATTGACCAGGAAACACTTGCACGACTTGCGCGGCACCTTCTGCACTAAGCTTTGCATGGCCGGACTTACAAACGAAGAAGTGGCGATGTTGATGGGGTGGTCGCCCGAACAAGTTGCGAGCATTCGTCGCACCTATGTCGATAAGAACCAGGTCGTAAAATCGATCGCACGTCGGCTCGGCCAGCAGCCTGATGCTGGTGCCAAATTGATTGACGAATCTTTCGCGATGTTGTGAAGCGCGCGCTCAGCGATCGCTGACCTGGCGGGTATAGCATAGTGGTAATGCACCAGCTTCCCAAGCTGGCTAGAGGGGTTCGATTCCCCTTACCCGCTCCAACTCACACCAAGCGCTAGGTTGGCCTTGCTCCGGCGAGTAAGTGTAAAACGAATTGTAAAATCGCGTTTCTGATCTCAGATTTTCCTGAGAACTACGGCACTTTTGGGGTCAGACCCCTAAGCTTCCCAAGCTGAATACGAGGGTTCGATTCCCTTCAC
>DKII01000003.1:4672-13022 GCA_002454125.1 Novosphingobium sp. UBA6722 | reverse complement strand
TTCGATTCCCTTCACCCGCTCCATTTTTCCGCCAGTTCGGCCGGGGAACCAGTTCCAAACACGTAGCGATCCGGGCGCACAAGCACCGCCTGCGCCTGGTGCTTGTCGAGCCAGGCTTTCAGCGGCCTGGCGAAGGGTGCCAGCTCCGGAGTGCCGAGGTCAGCAGGCGTTATCAGCCTGTGGCCCAGGCCCAGCACCGCATCGAGCCGGGTGCCATCGGCGGCCAGCGGCTGCGGGAAGTAGCTCCCCGCCCCGGCGCTGCCCGCGAGGATCCGGCCCGCCGAGATCGGCGGATAGGCGGGCGGGCCATCGGGTAGCTTGCCGAGCTTGCGCGCCAGCTTGAACTTCATGTCGCGCAGCCAGGCCGCGAACGGATTGGTGATGCAGACGGTCTTGCCCATCATGATCGCCATGTCGATCGTGGCGCGCAGGTTGGGCGCGCGTTCGGGCTGGTAGCTGTCGAGAAGGCTGTCCTCCGCCTCACCCTTGGCAACCGCGGCCAGCTTCCAGGCGAGGTTGGCCGCATCGCGCAGGCCCGAGCACATGCCCTGCCCTGCAAAGGGCGGGGTCTGGTGGGCGGCATCGCCCGCCAGCAGCACGCGGCCCTTGCGCCACTGCGCGGCAATCCGGGCGCGGAAGGTATAAACCGCCTTGCGCTCGAGCCGGACCGCGCCCTTGACGTTCCAGGGCTCGAGCAGCCGGTCGATGAAGGCATCTTCGCTGACCTGCTCGGCCGTCTCACCCGGCAGGATCATGAACTCCCAGCGGTGCCGCCCTTCGCCCATCAGCACGCAGGTGGTCGGTCGCTTGGGGTTGCAGATCTGGAGGTTCTCGGTCGGGAGCTTCGAATAGTCATCGACCAGCACGTCAACCACCAGCCAGGGCTCTTCAAAGTTGAGGTCGTCGAAATGAATCCCGCAGGCTTCGCGCACCGGACTGCGCGCGCCGTCCGCGCCGACGAGGTAGCGGGCCCGGATCGTGCGCTCGCCTTCGGGCGTGTTGACCTGGGCCGTCACGCCCGTGCCATCGTCCGAGAAGGATTTGAGTTCCCAGCGGTGGTGCAGCTCGGCCTTGGGCTGCGCGGCCAAGGCCTTGTGCAGTTCGGCCTCAACGCTGGGCTGGTGGATCATGTTGGCGGCGGGCCAGCCGCCCGGGCCGATCTGCCCGGCACCCTCGAAGCGCAGCAGGACTTCGCCCTTGGCACTGAGGAAGTCATAGCGGTTGGCGCGCCGCGCGGTCTGCATCACCGCCTCGGCCACCCCGGCCTCCTGCAGGATCCGCATGCCCTCGTGATCAATGTGGGCGGCGCGGGGCAGCGGATAGATCGCCGCTTCCTTTTCCGCGACGATGACCGAAACGCCGCGCTTGGCGAGCAGCACCGCCAAGGTCACCCCTGTCGGCCCGCCCCCGGCAATCAGGACATCGCAGTCGAAGTCCGCCCCCGCCATGGCCGTCAGCCTTCTGCCACCATGGTGCCCTCGATGTGGCCGAGCCCATCGATCTCGCAGCGGACCACGTCGCCCGCCTTCAGGAACTGGCGCGGATCCATCGCCGCGCCAACGCCGCCGGGGGTGCCGGTGAAGATCACGTCGCCCGGCTCCAGCGTCATGCCTGTCGAGAGATGTTCAACCTGCTGCCAGATATTGAAGACGAGATGCCGGCTGTTCGAATCCTGCCGCTTCTCGCCATTGACGAAGCAGCGCAGGCCCAATGCATGCGGATCACCGACCTCATCGGCAGTGACGATCCACGGGCCGATCGGCGCATGGGTGTCAAAGCTCTTGCCCAGCGACCATTGCGGGCCGGCGTGCTGCCACATCCGTTCGGTCACGTCGTTGCCAACGCAGTAGCCAAAGATCGCGCCCGCAGCGTCGGCTGCGCTGACGTGCTTGCCGCCCTTGCCGACCACGGCGACCAGCTCGACCTCGTAATCGGCAGTGAAAGTGCCTTTCGCGATCTCGATCGGATCATAGGGCGCGTTGATCGAGGTGACGGCCTTGGTGAACCACACCTGCCGCTCCGGCGTCGCCATATTGGATTCGGCGATGTGATCGGCATAGTTGAGGCCGATTGCCCAGATCTTGCCCGGACGCTGGACCGGGGCTTCGAGCTTGACCGAAGCCAGCGGCACCCCGCCACCGGCCGCAGCGCGCACCTCCAGCGCTGGCTTTAGGGCGTCCCAATCGCGGATCAGGTCGATCATCGTCCCCGGAACGCCGCTGTCGATCACGGTATCGCCGACCACGATCCCGGTGCGGGTCTGGCCAGCGGCAGTATAGGTGCAGAGTTTCATGCAGGCGTTCCTTTGGGCTTGGAGCGGAACAGGCCGAGCACGCGCAGGCGCAGGGCCATGAAGAACGAGACCAGGCCGGGCGGCGGGGCCAGCTTGCCGGCAAACATTGGATGGGGGGCGCCCCACTGGACGGCCAGCAGCGCGCTCATCGGCTGTTTCTGCGGCGGGTCAGCAGCGGTGAACAGGTCCCCGTCGGTCCAGTGCTCCAGCTCGTTGCCGAAGGGGTCCTTCCAGTAATCGAAGATCTGGCTGCCCATGATGTGGCGGCCGACACCCCAGGCTGGCTCGCGCTTCTTCGCCTTCAAGTGCTGATGGCCGAGCATCAGGTCATCGAGGTTGGCGACCTCGAAGGCAGCATGGAGGATGCCAAGCTCGCCGGGCAATTGCGCCAGGAACAGGGTGTGGTGATCGGCTGGCTTGTCACCCCGGTCACAGCGCATGAAGGCGCCGAGCGGGACGTCGGCAGCGGCCTCGACCTCGTCCGAGGTGATGAAGCCGAAGCGGTCCTTGTACCAGCGTTCGGATGCACGGAAATCGCGGACCTTGAGCACGGCGTGGCCGATCCGCTTCACATGGGCCGGCCTGGCGTCGAGCCGGACGGTTTGGCGGAAACGCGGCTTGGCCGAGGCAGTGTTGAACGGCTGGTCGGCGGGCAGCGACAGGGCTGCCTGCTTGGCCTGCCCGGCGACAACTTCCACCCCGTAGCCATCGGGATCGGACAGGCGGACGATCTTGCCGCCGCCGGGTTCGTTGAGATCCTCGACCGGGACGCCTTCGCTCGCGGCGAGTTTCTCAAGGTCGGCCACGGTCTCGGCCCGGAAGCCAACCGCCAGGAACCTGGCCTCGCCCGGCTCGGTCACATGGACAAACGACCGCCCATCGGCGCCGCGGCCGTAAAGCCGTCCGCCCTCCTCAAAGCAGTCCATCCCGAAGTCTTCCAGGAAGGCCCGCATCGCTGCCAGATCGGGCGCGGCGTAGCGGACATGGGCAATGTCCTCGATCCGGATCGTGCTCATCAGCCTGCTCTCCCGCATCGGGTTCTCGGCCCGACTCGCGTTGTTGACTATTTGGTCAGATTATTGACAACTGACCGTCTGGTCAAGTAGGAAGCTGTCATGACCGCCCCGGCCCTCAGTCCCCGCGCCCAGCGCACCTATCGCGCGTTGGTCGATGCCGGGCTGGAATTGCTGGCCGAACGGCCGATCGATGCCGTCGCGATTGACGAGATTGTCGGGCGGGCCGGCGTCGCCAAGGGCAGCTTCTTCAACCACTTTGCCGACAAGGCCGCGTTCGGGCAGGCGGTCGGCGCGGAGATCCGGGTCGAACTCGAAGCACGGATCGGCGCCGCCAATGCCGGAGTAGCCGATCCGTTCGCGCGATTGGCTGGCGGCATGCGCACCGGCCTTGCCTTTGCCCTCGACGAACCGCGCAAGACCGCGATCATGATCCGCAATGCCAGCAATTCGACCTTGCGCGACCAGCCGCTCAACCAGGGCGTGGCGGCCGACCTGAATGCCGCCGTCGCGACCGGGCGGCTGCGCAAGGAAGCGCGGCAAAGCGGGGTCCGGTTCTGGCTTGGCCTGTGCCAGGTGCTGATGGCCAATGCGATCGAACGCCGGATCGACCGGGCCGAGGCCGCACGGCGGCTGGAAGAGATGCTGGTCCTGGCGCTGACCGGCCTTGGCCTCTCGGCCAAGGATGCCGCCGGCTATGCCTCAGCCAGCGCGGAGCTGTTCCGGCTCGGCCGTTAGCGGCGGCAGGCGCACCAGCCAAACCAGCACTGCCCCCACAGTTAATGCCGCCATGCCGATGCCCTGGGCCAGGCTGTAGCTCCCCAGCCGGTCGTGCAGCAGGCCAACGCCGATTATACCCGTGGCATTGCCGATCCAGCTGAACCCGTGCAGCGTGCCATAGATCGTGCCGTACTGCGCGATCGGAAAGCGGCGGGCGACGAAGTAGGCGAAGAGGTCAAGCTCCACCCCCTGTTGCAGGCCGATCATCGCCGCAGCGAGGATCGCGGCGGGCAACATCTGATCGGTCAGCAGGAGCAACAGGAAGCCGCTGCCGGGAATGACCGTGAAGACCAGCGCCACCGTCTGCGGGCGGAAGTGATCGAGCAGCCAGCCGCCGCCGAGCCGCCCCACGAACTGGCCCGCGGCAAAGACCGAGACGGCGAGCGCCCCGGTCGCGGCATCGAAGCCTTCCTCCTGGATGATCGGCGAAAGCTGGCCAACGAAGCCGGCAGTCGCCAGGCCCATCGCCATGATGCTGAGCGTCATCAGCTGGAAATCGCGGGTCTTGAGGAACGACCAGTCGCTCCGTCCGCCACCGACCATGCCCGAATAGGCGCGGCTGGCGCTGGCCGGGACGATGAAGGCCACCGCCGGCATGCCGACCAGCGCCATGAAGCCAGCCAGCGCCAGGAAGCCACCGCGCCAGCCGTAGTTGGCAATGATCGGCTCCAGCACCTGCGGCGCCACGATCGCGAAGATCGAGGTACCGGTCGCAACCAGCCCGAGCGCGCGGCCGCGATATTCGCGGAAGTGGGCGTTGACCGGGCGGGTGATCACCACGGCGGTCGTCCCGACCCCGAAGAAGCCCAGCACCGCGATGCTGATTGCCATGTGCGTGAGCGTTGTCGAGAACAGCACCGAGATCACCTGCCCGGCGATCACGATACCGGCACAGGCCAAGTAGATCGGCTTGAACCCGAACCGATCCGCCGCCCGCCCGATCACCACCGCGCCCAGCGCGCCGGTGACGATCAGCGCCTGGATCGAGCCGATCTCACCGCGCGTCACGCCCAGTTCCTGCGCCAAAGGCAGGACGAACATGTTGAAGGTGAAGAACAGCAGGACAATCCCCGCGCCCGCGCCCAGCGCACAGCCGAGCACGATCCGCCAGCCGATGGTCCACTCGCTCTCCTCGGGGGGGAGCGGCGCGAGGGTTTCGGTCATTCCTCTACCGCGAAGGTGATCTCGGCGTGGTCCTGGAGGCGCTTGACCAGCGCTTCGCCCAAGAGGGCCCCCGGCGTGGCGATCCCGCCGGGGGCCGTGCAATCGAGCAGGGCAATCCCGGTCTCGGCGATCATGCGGCTGGTCGAGCCATAGCCGGGATCGTAGCGGCCTTTCACGCCATAGCGCAGCTCGGTCCCTTCGGGCCATTCGCCAACGAACAGCACGTCGTAGAAGCCGTTCTCACGCTCTTCCGGCGTCGGCCCCTCGCCCGGCTTGGGCGGCTTGGCTCCGAACGGGTTCTTGAGCATCTCGGCCACCGCGTGGGCCGCCTTCTCGCCCAGCTCGCCCGGGCTGGTCAGCATCATCTCGTCATACTTGAAGTCGGCGCCATAGGGATGGCCGAGCAGGAAGTTGGTGCGGTGGACGTTCTTGGTGTTGATCGTCGCCATGATGAACGGCGCGGCCCACTTGCCCAGCTTATCGTCATATTCGGGCAGCAGGCCCATCGGCTGGCTTGGCCCTTCGAAGCCTGGAGTCAGGCCGAACGGGCTTTGCAGGATCGGGATCAGGCTAGGCTTTCTGGCAACGGCCTTCATCGTTTCAGTGAGGCTGGCTGCCGTGCCGCCCGAGAAGGTGCCCTGCATCGCCCGAACGCGGCCCTTCACCCGCGGCGCCGGGCTGCCGAAGCGGGCCTTGGCTTCCTTCTGCAGCATGAAGACGCCGAGATCGAAGGGGATCGAATCGAAGCCCGAGGAGAAGGCGATCCGCGCGCCGCTGGCCTTGGCCTGCTCATGGTAGGCGTCGATCATTTCGCGCATCCAGCCCGGCTCGCCGCAAAGGTCGGCATAGTCGGTGCCGGCAGCGACGCAGGCCTTGAGCAGCGGCTCACCGTAAAGCTGGTAGGGACCGACCGTGGTGACGACGACGCGAGTGCTTTCGGCCAGCGCCTGCATCGAGGCGGGATCGTCCGAATTTGCGACGACCAGCGGCGTATCGGCCGGCGCGCCGATCAGGTCGCGCACCTCGGCCAGCTTTTCCGCCGAGCGGCCGACCATGGCCCATTTCGGGCCTTTGCCCTGATAATGGTGCGCCAGATATTCGGCGACGAGGCGGCCAGTGTACCCGGTCGCGCCATAGACCACGATGTCAAACGGACGGTCTGCCTTGGCAGTCATGTGATGCTCTCCATTGCCCCGAATCTGTGCAGTTCGGCCAAGCGAAAACTGCACAGTTCGGTGGCAATGTCGAACCTATTCTGCCTGACGCTACGGCAGGCTGGCGGGCATCACCCCGCCTTGCGCGAATCCAGGCTCATCCCGCCCGCGCCGTGGGCGTAGAGCGTGAGGAAACCGCCCGCCAGGCCGAGGTTCTTGAGGAACATGACCATCTGGATCTGGTCGGCAAAGTTGTTGTGGAACATCGCGGCGGTGACCAGGCAGAAGCCGGCCAGCAGCAGCGCGACCAGCCGGGTCTGCCAGCCGAGCAGGATGGCGAGGCCGCCGAGCAGTTCAAAGGCAGCCGCAGGGCCCGCCAGAATCCCCGGCAGGCCAACCGTTTCCATATAGGCCCCGGTCCCGGCGAGGTTGCCGAACTTGCTGGCCCCACCCAGAATGAAAATCAGCGAAAGCAGGAGCCGCCCAAGCGGCGCAGCATATGCGGTCATGATATTCTCCCCCTTTGCGGGGTCCGCGAGGTTCGCGGCCCCGTGGGCGGAGTGAACGCCTCACACGCTGAAATGGCAAGCCTTTTTCAGAACCGGTATTGGCGGCTGGCGAGGTCGAACATGATCTCTTCGCTCCCCCCGCCGATCGCCATGACGCGGACCTCGCGGTAGATCCGCTCGATCCGGCTGCCGCGCACGAAGCTGGCGCCGCCCAGGATCTGGCAGGCCTCACGGGCGCAGAATTCCATGGTTTGCGTCGCCTGGACCTTGAGCAGGGCAAAGTCGCCGGGAAAGGCACAGTCGTTCAGCACGGTCCAGGCGCAGTGGTCGATCCAGGCCTGGGTGGCGGAGATGCGGCGGACCATGTCGGCCAGCTTGTGGCGGATCACCTGGTTGGTGATCAGCGGCTTGCCAAAAGTCTCGCGTTGCCGCGCCCAATCGAGCGCGTCTTCATAGCAGATCCGCGCAAAGGCGGCAGCCTGCTGGCTCATCCCCAGCCGCTCGCCGTTGAAGTTGCGCATGATCCCGGCGAAGCCGCCGTTCTCCGGCCCGATCAGGTTCTCGGCCGGCACCTCGACATCGTCGAAATGGATCGTCGCGGTGTCGCTGGCATGCCAGCCCATCTTGGCGAGCGGCGTGCGGCTGACGCCCGGCCGGTCGGTCTCGACCAGCAGCAGCGAGACACCGCCGATGCCGGGGCCACCGGTCCGCACCGCCAGCGTGATGTAGTCTGCCCGCACGCCGCTGGTGATCAGCGTCTTGGCGCCGTTGACCACGTAGCTGGCGCCCTTGCGCTCCGCCCGGGTCCTGAGATTGGCAACGTCGGAGCCGCCGCCGGGTTCGGTAATGCCCAGGCAGATGATCTTCTCACCCGCCAGCACTTCCGGCGCGATCCGGCGCTTCAGTTCTTCGCTGCCCATGGCCAGGATCGGCGGCAGGCCGATCCCGTGGGTCATCAGCGAGGCGCAGATCCCGCCCGCCCCGGGCCGCGCCAGTTCCTCGGTCTGGACCATGCCGTGGAACAGGTTGAAGGCCGCGCCGGTGCCGCCGAACTCCTCCGGGTAATTGAGGCCCAGCACACCGGCCGCAGCCGCCTTGCGGTGCAGCTCGCGCGGGAGCTGGCCGGCGGCTTCCCATTCATCGACGTAAGGCGTGATTTCCTTGGCGACGAAGGCGCGCACGGTATCGCAGACCGCTTCGTGGTTTTCATCGTAATGCGGGGAGCGCGAACGCCACTGGTCGAACAAGGGCGTTTCCATCGTGCTTCTCCCCTCAGAGCTTCGGCAGGGTCACCCCGCGCTGGCCCATGTACTTGCCGCTGCGGTCGGCATAGCTCGTCTCGCAGGGCTGATCGCCCTTGAGGAACAGGAACTGGCAGGCGCCTTCGTTGGCATAGATCTTGGCCGGCAGCGGGGTGGTGTTGGAAAACTCCAGCGT
>DKII01000003.1:0-4620 GCA_002454125.1 Novosphingobium sp. UBA6722 | reverse complement strand
CTCCAGCGTCACGTGGCCTTCCCATTCGGGCTCCAGCGGGGTGACATTCACGATGATCCCGCAGCGGGCATAGGTGCTCTTGCCCAGGCAGATCACCAGCACATCGCGCGGGATGCGGAAGTATTCGACCGTGCGGGCCAGCGCGAACGAGTTCGGCGGGATGATGCAGCAGTCGGTCTTCATGTCGACAAAGCTGTTCTCGGCAAAGTTCTTGGGATCGACCACGGCCGAATGGACGTTGGTGAAGACCTTGAACTCGTCCGCCACCCGCGCGTCATAGCCATAGGACGACAGGCCATAGGAAATGCACCCGTCGCGCTTCTGATGCTCGACGAACGGCTCGATCATGCCCGAACGATGGGCTTCGCCGCGGATCCACTTGTCGGAAAGAATCGCCATGGCAGCGTGATTGCCGAACCGCGCCGCCGCTTCAAGTGTCAGGCCCCGTGATAGTCCCGGTACCAACGCACAAAGTTGGGGACACCCACCTCGATGCTGGTCGTTGGCGCATAGCCCAGGTCACCGCTGATCGCCGAAACGTCGGCAAAGGTGGCGGGGACATCGCCAGCCTGCATTGGCTGGAAATCGATCACGGCCTTCTTGCCGCAGCATTCCTCGAGCAGGCCGACGACCTTCATCAGGTGTTCGGAGCGGCTGTTGCCGATGTTGTAGAGCCGGTGCGGCTTGGTGCTGCCGCCGGCCTTTTCGGTGCCGTCATCGGGCGGCGGATTGTCGAGGCAGGCGACCACGCCGGCGACGATATCGGCGACATAGGTGAAGTCGCGGTGCATCTCGCCATTGTTGAAGACCGGGATCGGCGTGCCGGCCAGGATCTTCTGGGTGAACATCCACATCATCATGTCGGGCCGGCCCCAGGGGCCATAGACCGTGAAGAAGCGAAGGCCGGTTAGCGGCAGGCGGTAAAGGTGGGCGTAGCTTTCGCTGATCAGCTCATCGGCGCGCTTGGTCGCGGCATAGAGCGAGACGGGGTGATCGGTCCGGTCCTCGACCGCGAAGGGCAGCTTGGTATTGCCGCCATAGACCGAGCTGGAGCTGGCATAGACCATGTGTTCCAGCTGACGATGCCGGGCGACTTCGAGCAGGTTGAGGTGGCCGACCAGGTTGGACTGGACATAGGCGTGCGGGTTCTCGATCGAATAGCGCACCCCGGCCTGGGCCCCCAGGTGGACCGCGCGGTCAATCTGTTCACCCGCCAGCGCGGCGTTGAGCGCGGCCATGTCGGCAAAGTCGACCTGGTGGAACGTGAAGTGATCCCCCGCCTCGGCGGCCAGCGCCGCCAGCCGGTCACGCTTGAGGGCGACCGAGTAGTAATCGTTGAGGTTGTCGATGCCGACCACGCTGTCGCCCCGCGCCGTCAGCAGGCGGATCAGGTGAAAGCCAATGAAGCCGGCCGCGCCGGTAACGAGGATACGCATGAAGGCTCCCTAAGCTGCCGGGTCTTATTTCATGGTTAACTCTCGGATGGTAGGGGCGGATGTAATGACCCAGCCCGCCAAAATTCTCGTGATCTTCGGCACCCGCCCCGAAGCGATCAAGCTGTTCCCCGTGGTCCGCGCGCTGCAGGCCGATCCGCGCTTTACGCCGGTGGTCTGCGTTTCGGCGCAGCATCGCCAGATGCTGGACCAGGTGCTGGAGATCGCCGCGATCAAGCCCGATCACGATCTCAACCTGATGCAGCCGGGCCAGACGCTCGACGGGCTGACCGCCGCGCTGCTGACCGAGCTGGGCAAGGTGATGGACGCCGAAGCGCCCGCCCGGGTGATCGTCCAGGGCGATACGGCCACGGCGATGGCCGGGGCGCTGGCGGCCTATTACCGCAAGATCCCGGTTGACCATGTCGAGGCTGGCCTGCGCTCGGGCAATATCTATCACCCCTGGCCCGAAGAGGTGAACCGCAAGATCATCGGCACGATCGCCAGCCTGCACTTTGCGCCGACCCAGGTGGCGGCGGGCAAGCTGCTGGCCGAACAGGTCGATCCTTCGCGGGTCCACGTGACCGGCAACACGGTGATCGACGCGCTGAAATGGGTCCAGACGCGGATCTTCGCCAAGCCCTCGCTGGCGGGCGACCTTGCTGACCTTGAGCATATGTTCGCCGGCCGCCGGATCATCGGCGTGACCAGCCACCGCCGCGAGAACTTCGGCGACGGCATGGCCAACATCGCGGAGGCGATCCGCCGGATCGCCGCGCGTCAGGACGTCGCGGTGATCTTCCCGGTCCACCTCAACCCCAATGTCCGCGCGGTGATGGGCAAGGCGCTGGGTCAGCTCAGCAACGTGGCGCTGATCGAGCCGCTCGACTATCCGCACTTCGTCCGCCTGCTCTCGATTGCCGAGATCATGCTGACCGACAGCGGCGGGGTGCAGGAAGAAGCTCCGGCGCTCGGCAAGCCGGTCCTCGTCATGCGCGAGACGACCGAACGGCCCGAGGGCGTGACTGCCGGCACGGCCAAGCTGGTCGGCACCGATGTCACTCGTATCGTTACCGAAATCTTCACCTTGCTCGACGATAAGGCGGCCTACGAGGCCATGGCGCGGGCCCACAATCCCTTTGGGGACGGGCAGTCGGCGCGCCGTATCGTGGAGTTGATCGGGAATGAAATCGGACACTAAGCCCAGCGTTTGCGTAGTCGGCCTGGGCTATATCGGGCTTCCGACCGCCGCCATCGTGGCGCGCGCCGGGTGTCAGGTCCACGGCGTCGACGTGACGCAGTCCGTGGTCGATACGATCAACCGCGGCGAAATCCATATCGAGGAAGTCGATCTGGATGGCCTGGTCCAGGGCGTGGTGGCGCGAGGGACTCTCAAGGCCTCGACCGAGGTTGCAACCGCCGATGTCTTCATCATTGCCGTGCCCACCCCGTTCGATGCCAACCACGCGCCCGACATCTCCTATGTCCTCGCCGCCGGCGAAGCCGTCGCCAAGGTGCTGAAGAGCGGCGACACGGTGATCCTCGAATCGACCTCGCCGGTCGGCACGACCGAGGCGCTGCGCGATCTGATCGCGGCGCGCCGCCCGGACCTCAAGTGCCCGGGCCTGACCACCGACATTCCCGACCTCTCGATCTCCTATTGCCCCGAGCGGGTGCTGCCGGGCCGGATCCTGGAGGAGCTGACCAACAACGACCGCTCGATCGGCGGGATCACGCCGCGCTGCGCCCGCAAGGCGCTGAGCTTCTACAAGCTGTTCGTGCGCGGCGAATGCGTCGTCACCGACAGCCGCAGCGCCGAGATGACCAAGCTGGTCGAGAACGCCTACCGCGACGTCAACATCGCCTTTGCCAACGAACTGTCGATCGTCGCCGACACGATGGGCCTCGACGTGTGGGAAGTGATCCGCCTCGCCAACCGCCACCCGCGCGTCAACATCCTTCAGCCCGGTCCGGGTGTGGGAGGACACTGCATTGCCGTGGACCCGTGGTTCATCGTATCGAGTGCCCCGAAGGAGTCTCGCCTCATTCGCACGGCGCGTGAGGTCAATGACGACAAGCCGCATTGGGTGATCGAGCGGGTGCGCATCAAGGCTTCGCGCTTCAAGGAGCCCGTGATTGCCTGTCTGGGTCTGACCTTCAAGGCCAACANNCCGCCACCCGCGCGTCAACATCCTCCAGCCGGGCCCCGGCGTCGGCGGGCACTGCATCGCGGTCGACCCCTGGTTCATCGTCCATGGCGCGCCCGAACACACCCCGCTGATCCGCACCGCGCGCGGGGTCAACGATGGCAAGATCCACCACGTCATCGCCCGCGCCGAAGCGCTGATCGCCGCCAACCCCACGGCGCGCGTCGCCTGCCTGGGCCTGGCGTTCAAGGCCAATATCGACGATTTCCGTGAAAGCCCGGCGCGGCTGGTGGCGGTCACGCTGGCCCGCAAGTTCGGCAGCCGGATCAAGGTGGTCGAACCCTATGCGGCCGCCCTCCCCAAGGAATTTGTCGGGACCGAGGCCGAACTGATCGACCTCGACACCGCGCTTGAGCAGACCGAGATCCTGCTGGTGCTGGTCGATCACGACCAGTTCAAGGCCGTGCCGCTGGCCGAACGCTTCGACAAGCAGGTCTATGACACCCGCGGGATCTGGCTCGACCAGCCGCAAGCCTTGGTGCCGGAAGCCGAAGCGGAGCCGCTGCGCAAGGCGGGTTAATCCCCGCCGCCGTCTCCGCCGCCGTCGCTGTCACCGGAATCGTCATCGCTGCGCTCGCGCCCGCTGGTGCCCGTAGCGGCCGACCCGGAATCGCCGCCGCTCTTGCCGTCGCCCTTGCGGCGGTTGCGCAGGATCGCCGGCATCACAGCGATGAAGACGACCAGGATGGCAATCCAGAAAGCATAGTTCATCGCGTCTGCTCCCAAGGCATGGTGCGGTGGGCAGCCTAGCAGCGCGACAGCGCCGGGCAAGGCTGCTAGCCTGACGTCATGCCCCTGTTGCGCCACGCCCTGATCTACCTCGCCGCGATCTTTGCGCTGGGGTTTGTGCTGGGCACGATCCGCACGCTGTGGCTGGCCCCGGCGGTCGGGCACCTGGCGGCGGTGGCGCTGGAGCTGCCGGTGATGCTGGGGGCGAGCTGGTGGCTGGCCCGGCGGCTGGCCGCCCGCCGTCCTTTGCC
>DKII01000165.1:946-7293 GCA_002454125.1 Novosphingobium sp. UBA6722 | reverse complement strand
TCGGTGCCGTCATAGTCCACGCTCATCAGCTTCGAGCGGTCATAGGCGGAAAGGTCGCGGCCCTCCTTCTCCCAGGCGTCGAACACCTGTTGCCGGAAGTTCAGCGTCCAGTTGAAGCTGGGTGAGTTGTTGTAGACCAGCTTGGCGTTGGGGATCACCTCGCGGATGCGGCTGACCATGCCGCCGATCTGGCCGATATGCGGCTTTTCGGTTTCGATCCACAGCAGGTCCGCACCGTTCTGGAGGCTGGTGATGCAGTCCAGCACGCAGCGGTCCTCACCGGTGCCGGTGCGGAACTGGTAGAGGTTGCTGGGCAGGCGCTTGGGCTTCACCAGCTTGCCGTCGCGGCTGATCAGGACATCGCCGTGGCCGATTTCGGTCACTTCTTCGCAATCGAGGAAGCTGTTGTACTGATCGCCGATGTCACCAGCTTCGCGGGTGAAGGCGATCTGCTTGGTCAGGCCTGCGCCGAGCGAGTCGGTGCGGGCAACGATGATGCCGTCCTCAACGCCCAGTTCCATGAAGGCGTAGCGGACCGCACGGATCTTCGCGAGGAAGTCTTCATGCGGCACAGTGACCTTGCCGTCCTGGTGGCCGCACTGCTTTTCGTCCGAGACCTGGTTTTCGATCTGGATCGCGCAGGCACCGGCTTCGATCATCTTCTTGGCGAGCAGATAGGTCGCCTCGGCATTGCCGAAGCCGGCATCGATATCGGCGATGATCGGCACGACATGGGTCTCGTAATTGTCGATCCGCGCCTGGATGGCCTTGGCCTTGACCGCGTCGCCAGCCTTGCGGGCATCGTCCAGCTCGTGGAAGATCATGCCCAGCTCGCGGGCATCGGCCTGGCGCAGGAAGGTGTAGAGTTCCTCGATCAGCGCGGGAACGCTGGTCTTCTCATGCATTGACTGGTCGGGCAGGGGGCCGAACTCGCTGCGCAGCGCGGCGATCATCCAGCCCGAAAGGTAGAGGTAACGGCCCTTGGTGGTGCCGAAGTGCTTCTTGATCGAGATCAGCTTCTGCTGACCGATGAAGCCGTGCCAGCAGCCGAGCGACTGGGTGTAGTTGGCCGGATCGGCATCATAGGCAGCCATATCGGCGCGCATGATCTTCGCGGTGTACTTGGCGATCTCCAGCCCGGTCTTGAAGCGGTTCTGCAGCTGCATGCGGGCAACCGATTCAGCGTCGATCCCGTCCCAGTTGTTGAAACGGCTGATCTGGCTGTCAGCGGCGGCGATGGTATCGGTATAGGACACGGGAGAACCTCCAGGGGTTTGAACCCGTTCTGCTTAGCCCCGATGGCCTGAGTCGCTGTCCATCAAATTACAAAAATTCTTGTCTTGGTGCGCTGCTTGGCCAGTTCACTCTTGCAAAGTTGTCAATAAAGTTACAAAATCTGGCCATGCCCGATACACTGCTTCTTGCTGGCCCCGCGATCCGCCGCTTGCGCAAGCGTGAAGGGCTGACCCAATCGGCCATGGCTGCACAGTTGGGCATTTCGCCAAGTTACCTCAACCTGGTGGAGCGCAACCAGCGCCCGCTGTCGGCCCGCCTGCTAGTCCGGCTGGCCGAGGCCTATGACTTCGATCCGCGCAGCCTGCGCCAGGATGAGGCTGTTGGCGGGATCGATGGCCTGCGCCGCCGGCTGGCCGATGCCCGCTTTGCCGGTCTGGCGATCGATCGCGACGAGATTGCCGAATGGCTGAGCGCTGCGCCCCAGGCCGCGATCGCCTTTGCCCGCCTGTTCGATGCCAGCGGCGGGGGCGGGGTGGCCAGTGCCGATGAGCCGATGGAGCTGGTCCGGCGCGAGATCGAGCGGTGGCGCAACCATTTCACGGATCTCGATGCCGCGGCTGAGGCCCTTGCCGACGAGCTGCGCCTGTCCAATGCCGATACCGGCGCGGCCCTGGCCGAGCGGCTGCGCCAGAAGCACCAGATCGCCGTGCGAATCCTGCCGGTCGAGGTTATGCCCGATGCGCTGCGGCGGCTTGATCTGCACGCCCGCCAGCTCCAGCTGTCGGAGCTGCTCGATACCTCGTCGCGCAATTTCCAGATCGCGCTGCAACTCGCTCTGCTGGAACAGCGCGACGAGATCACCGCTCTGGCCAATGGCGCGCAGTTTACCGACCGCGCGGCCTGGCGCCTGTTCCGGCGCCACCTGACGGCCTATTTCGCCGCTGCGGTGCTGATGCCCTATGGCCGGTTCATCCGCGCCTGCGAGGCGACCGGCTATGACTTGCCGATCCTGCAGCGGCGCTTTGGCGTTGGGTTTGAACAGCTGGCGCACCGGCTGACCACCCTGCAACGGGTCGGGCAGCGCGGGCTGCCGTTCTTCATGGCCCGGGTCGATCGCGCCGGGCAGTTTTCGAAGCGCTATGCCGGCGCCAGCGGCACGGCGCTGCTCGACAGCGATACCGGCTGCCCGCTGTGGGTGGCGCACCGTGCGTTCGAGCGGGCCGGACAGCTCTGCGTCCAGCTCGCCAGCTTTGTCGAGCCGAGCGGGGCGGAAAGCCTGTGGCTGACGATCGCCCGGACGGTCGAGGGGAGCGGGGCACCGGGCGGCCATGGACCGCGGTTTGTGGTGGCACTGGGGATCGATGCGGGCCTGGCCGGTACGCTGGCCCAGGCCCGCGGCGTATCGTTTGAAGCGCCGCATGCCGTGCCGATCGGTCCAGGCTGCGCTGGCTGCCACCGCAAGGACTGCGCCCAGCGTTCCCTGCCGCCGCGCGGCGCCGCGCTGGCCTTTGACGAACGCGCGCGCGGCCTGACCCCCTTCGCCTTCGCCGAGTGAGCGATCTGTAAAGTTTACCGACATTTCATAAGTCCCCGTTAGGCATGTCCGACGTACTCGGGCTCGCAGGGACAAATGATCCGGCTGTTCAAACATTACATCCCCCATGCCGTCATTCTGGTCGGGGTGATCGATTTGATCCTGCTGTACCTGGCGGGCGACCTGTCATGGCGCCTGCGGGCCACCCAGATCGGCATGGACCCGGGGGGCACTATCGACCGCTTCTGGCAACTTGGCGGCCATGCGGTCGTGATGCTGACGGCGATGATCGCGGTGGGGGTCTATGGGCCCGAGGCACTGCGCTCGATGCGCTATGCCACGGCGCGGTTGCTGGTGGCGATCTCGTTTGGGATCATCGGCCTGGCCTTCCTGGATTTCATCGTCGGCGGGGGCAATTTCTGGCGTTCGACCCTGGCCTACGCCATGATCGGCTCGGTCTTTGCCCTGGTCCTCAACCGGCTGCTGGTGGGCGCGGCGCTCGGCGCCGATGCCTTCCGCCGCCAGGTCCTGGTGCTGGGCGCGGGCCAGCGGGCCGAGCGGCTGCGGCAGCTGTCGCTGCGTCCCGAAAGCGGCTTCCGCGTCGCGGGCTTTGTCTCGATGACGGGAGCCGAACCTGTCGTGCCGAACCCGGTGCCGCGCGGGTCGATCGAGAACCTGACCGGCCATGTCGAAGGGTTGGGGGTCAGCGAAGTGGTGCTGGCGCTGGAAGAACGCCGCAATGCCCTGCCGCTGGCCGACCTGCTGCGGATCAAGACCACGGGCGTCTACGTCAACGATTTCTCCAGCTTCATCGAACGCGAAACCGGCCGGGTTGACCTGGAGACGGTCAATCCCAGCTGGCTGATCTTTTCCGATGGCTTTTCATCCGGCCAGGCGGTGTCGCGCGCCCTTAAGCGCCTTTTCGATATCACCGTCAGTGGCTTGGTCCTGCTGATCACCGCTCCGGTGATCCTGCTGTTCGCGCTGCTGGTCCGGCTCGACAGCAAGGGGCCGGCATTTTACCGCCAGACCCGCGTCGGGCTTTATGGCCAGCCGTTCAACGTGATCAAGCTGCGCTCGATGCGCACCGATGCCGAAGTGAACGGCGCGCAGTGGGCCTGTGAAAACGATCCCCGCATTACCCGGATTGGCAACTTCATCCGCAAGACCCGGATCGATGAGCTGCCCCAGCTCTGGACCGTGCTGAAGGGCGAGATGAGCTTTGTCGGCCCGCGTCCGGAACGGCCCGAATTCGTCGCCGATCTGGAACAGCACCTGCCCTATTACGCCGAACGCCACATGGTGAAGCCGGGAATTACCGGCTGGGCCCAGATCAACTACCCCTATGGCGCGTCGATCGAGGATTCCCGGCACAAGCTGGAATACGATCTCTATTACGCCAAGAATTACAGCCCGTTCCTCGATCTGCTGATCCTGCTGCAGACGCTGCGCGTGGTGCTTTGGAACGAGGGGGCGCGCTGAGATGAGCGTCGCTGCCGGGATCTGGCCCGTGATCGGCTCCATTGTCTGGGGGACGGGGGCCTTCGCCTGCCTGATCGCGGCCGGCCGGCTCTATTCCGGCCCTGGCAAGTTCGGCACGGCCCGGCGGGCGTTGACCTTTGCGGTTGCGGTCACCGGGCTGTGGGCGCTGATCGGTGCGATGGCGGGGCCATCCTCGCTGGGGGCCGAACTGGCCGACAGCCTGCGCAACCTGGCCTGGCTGTTCGCGCTATACCGGCTGTTCGCGGTCGACGGTCGCCACGCCAGCCTGGCCCCGGTGCAGCCACTGCTGGTGGCGTTGGGGTTTGTCGAACTGCTGCAATTGACCATCGAACTGCTGCTGCTGGCCAGCCCGTTCGATGGCCGGTTTGCGGAATTGGCGTTCCACACCGTCACCCTGTTCCGCCTGCTGGTGGCGACCGGCGGACTGATGCTGGTCCACAACCTCTATGGCGGTGCGGCCCCCAATGCGCGGCTGCTGCTGCGCTGGCCGGCGCTCGCGCTCGCGGCGCAGTGGGGGTTCGATCTCAACCACTATACCGTCTCCTATCTTCTTGCCGGGACGCTCGACGGGCTGGTGGCGCTGCGCGGGATCGCCGCTGTCGCGATCGGGGCGCTGATCGCGCTCGGTCTGCGCCGGGGCAGTGAGGCTCTGCGGTTCAGCCCGTCGCGCGCGGTTATGTTCCAATCGGCCTCGCTGATGATCATCGGGGCCTATCTGGTCTTCATGGTCGCGATTGCCCGCTGGCTGGCCTGGGCCGGGCAGGAACTGACCGCCGAGCTGCAACTGGCCTTTGCCGGCAGCGCTGCCATCGTGCTGGCCGTGCTTGCATCATCGCGGACGCTGCGGGCGCGGCTGCGGGTGACGCTCAGCAAACACCTGTTCCAGCATCGCTATGACTATCGCCAGGAATGGCTGCGCTTCACCCGGACCATGGCGCACGGCGGGCCGACCGGCGGTCCGCTGCACGAACGCGTCATCCGTGCCGTGGCCGACATGACCGACAGCCCCGCCGGCCTGCTGCTGACGCTGAACGACCAGGGTGACTTCGCGCTGGCCAGCCGCTGGCAATGGCCGACCGCAGACGTGCCCGCCGTGGCGCTGCCGGCGGCAGCGGTCCGGGCCTTCGAGGCGGACCGTTCGGGCGGGTTCATCGTTGATCTGGACGAGCTGCGCAGTGCCGGCGATCGGCCGCGCAGCGACTGGGCCGCGCCGCAGCAAGCCGTACCCGAATGGCTGCTGGCCGAACCGCGGGCCTGGGCGCTGGTCCCGCTGCACCACTTCGACCGGCTGGTCGGCATGGTCGTGCTGGCGCGCCCGGTCCTGACCCGCCGGCTCGACTGGGAGGATTTCGATCTGCTGCGCGTCGCCGGTCAGCAGCTGGCCAGCTATCTTGCCGAACAGTCCGGTCAGGAAGCCCTGGCCGAGGCCGGGCGGTTCGACGATTTCAACCGCCGCATTGCCTTCGTGATGCACGATATCAAGAACCTCGCCAGCCAGCTCAGCCTGCTGGCCCGCAATGCCGAGGCCCACGCCGAGAACCCGGAATTTCGCGCCGACATGCTGATTACGCTGCGCAATGCGGCGGACAAGCTCAACGCGCTGCTCGCGCGCCTATCGAGCTATGGCACGACTACGGTCGAAAGCCTGACGCCCGTCGCCGCCGATCACGTTGCCAAGCGTGTCGTCGCCCAGTTCAAAGCCGGCCACCGCGTCGAGCTGATCCAGTCCGATCCCTGCGTCGTGGCCGGTCGCGAGGAGCTGCTGGAGCAGGTGCTGGTTCACCTCGTCCAGAACGCGATCGATGCCAGCGAGGCCGAGAGCCCGGTCTTCATCCAGGTGGCAACCGAGCAGCTCCACGGCGTGATCGAAGTGATCGATTCCGGCAGCGGGATGAGCGCCGAATTCGTCCGCACTGGCCTGTTCAAGCCATTCGTTTCGACCAAGCCGGGTGGCTTCGGGATCGGGGCCTATGAAGCGCGCGAACTGGTCCGGGCGATGGGCGGCCAGCTTGATGTCGAAAGCCGCGAGGGCCTCGGCTCGCGCTTCACGATCCGCCTGCCGCTGGCCGAGGCG
>DKII01000165.1:579-896 GCA_002454125.1 Novosphingobium sp. UBA6722 | reverse complement strand
ATCCGCCTGCCGCTGGCCGAGGCGGCCGAACTGCTGAACAATTTTGCCGCGAAGGTAGCGTAATGAGCGATGTGAAACCCAAGTTGCTGATCGTCGAGGACGATGCCGGCCTCCAGGCCCAGCTCAAGTGGGCCTATCCCGATTTTTCGGTGATCATCGCCGGAGATCGCGCCTCGGCGCTGGCGGCGCTGCGGGCGGAGGAGCCGGCCGTCGTCACGCTCGACCTTGGCCTGCCGCCAGATCCGGACGGGACCAGCGAGGGCTTTGCCGTGCTCGACGAGATCATGGCCTTGAAGCCCGATACCAAGGTGATCGTC
>DKII01000165.1:202-381 GCA_002454125.1 Novosphingobium sp. UBA6722 | reverse complement strand
AGGCCGAGAACCGCCAGCTGGCCAGCAAGAGCGACCATGGCAACCAGGTGCTGGGCCGGCTAATCACCGGCGCGCCGGAGATGGTCAAGGTGGCGCGGACGATCGAGCGGGTGGCCAATACCAATGTCTCGG
Organism: Novosphingobium sp. UBA6722; assembly: GCA_002454125.1. GTDB lineage: Bacteria > Pseudomonadota > Alphaproteobacteria > Sphingomonadales > Sphingomonadaceae > Novosphingobium. Next base: position 249 of record DKII01000165.1, on the reverse strand, counting down.
TCATGCTGCTCGGTGCCAGCGGGACCGGCAAGGAACTGCTGGCGCGC
>DKII01000165.1:0-143 GCA_002454125.1 Novosphingobium sp. UBA6722 | reverse complement strand
CCGGCAAGGAACTGCTGGCGCGCGGGCTGCACGAAGCGAGCGACCGGGCCAGCGGAGCCTTCGTGGCGATCAACTGCGCGGCGATCCCCGAAAACCTGCTCGAAAGCGAACTGTTCGGACACGAGAAGGGCGCCTTCACCGGC
>DKII01000166.1 GCA_002454125.1 Novosphingobium sp. UBA6722 | reverse complement strand
CTGCCGGTGACGTTCGGCGGCGGATTGACGATGGTAAAGGGCTGCGCGCCGGGGCGTTCCGGGCGGAACAGGCCGTTCGTTTCCCAGTGTTCGTACCACTTCGCCTCGATCGCGGCGGGGTCGAAGGTCTTGGGCAGTTCGGAATTGGGCGTGGCTTCAGTCATGATGGAGCGGCCTTTGCCAGCGCCAGACCCGCCGCGCAAGGCAAGTAAGCCCGCCGCTGCGCCCGGCTTCCCTTGTCGGCGCGGCATTTTTCCCGCACACAAGGGTCGATGCGCGTCTGGGCCGACTTTACCCTGGAACAGGATGATGCCGGCCAGTCGGTGCTGGCGCTGTCCGGCCCGTTGACCGTCTCATCGATCGGCGTGGTCGACCGCGCCCTGCGTGAAAGCGATGCGGCGATTGCCCGGATCGATCTGTCGCAAGTGGCGGAGATCGACACGGTCGGGGCCTGGACGGTCTGGCGGCTGCTGCGCGATCACGATGCCCAGCTGACCGGCGCGAGCGACCAGGCCGAACGACTGATCGCCGCGGTCAGCAAGTCAAGCGGCGATGGCCACACGGCCGCCCCGCGCCTGCCACTGGTGGCGCGCACCTTCCAGGGCGTGGGCCACCTGGTCAGCGGCTGGGGGCAGGGTTCGATCCACATCACCAGCTTCCTGGGCGCCGTGCTGGTTGGCTTGTGGGGCATCATCCGCACCCCGGCGCGGATGCGCTGGCTCGCCGTGGTCCGTCAGGCCGAGCTGGTCGGCATTTCTGCGCTGGGCATCATCGGCCTGATGAGCTTCCTGGTCGGCATCGTGATTGCCCAGCAGGGCGCGGTCCAGCTGGAGCAGTTCGGCGCGGAGATGCTGACGGTCAACCTGACCGGGCGGATCGCGCTGCGCGAACTGGGCGTGCTGATGACTGCGATCATGGTGGCGGGCCGCTCGGGCTCGTCCTTTGCGGCGCAGATCGGCACAATGAAGCTGACCGAAGAGATCGACGCGATGCGCACGATCGGGGTTTCCCCGGTTGAGGCGCTGGTGATCCCGCGCATTCTTGCGGCCGTGGTGATGATGCCGCTGCTGGGCTTTTACGCGGCGCTGGCGGCCATCGTCGGCGGGGCCTTCATCTCGTCGTTCACGCTGGGCATTCCGTTCATGACCTTCCTGCTGCGGGTGCAGGAAGTGGTGCCGATCCACGACGTTTGGGTTGGCTTGGTCAAGGCGCCGTTCTTCGGCCTGATCATCGCCATGGCCGGTTGCTATCAGGGCATGCAGGTCAAGGCCAATGCTGAGGAAGTGGGCCTGCGCACCACCATGGCCGTGGTCCAGGCGATCTTCATGGTAATCGTGCTCGACGCGTTCTTCGCCGTGTTCTTCACCGAGGTGGGCTGGGGATGAGCGAAGAGCTTGAGGAAATCCGCGAAGACGTCGCTGATGCCGCGCACAACCGGATGCCGGGGCCATTCCGCGGCGAATTTCCGATCGTGGTCGAAGGCGTGCGCAATGCCTTTGGCGAATCCGTGATTCACGAGGGCCTCAGCCTGAAGGTCCGCCGGGGCGAGATCATCGGCGTGGTCGGCGGCTCGGGCACCGGCAAGTCGGTGCTGATGCGCTCGATCATCGGGCTGCAGGTGCCGACCGAAGGCCGGGTCGAGGTGCTGGGCGAAGACATCACCGCCGCCCGCGGCGATGAAGATATCGATATCCGCAGCCGCTGGGGCGTGTTGTTCCAGGGCGGGGCGCTGTTCTCCACCCTGACCGTGGCCGAAAACGTCGAAGTCCCCTTGCGCGAATTCTATCCCGAGATCAGCGACGAGCTGCGGCGCGAGATTGCCCGGTTCAAGGTGGTCCTCTCGGGTCTGCCCGAGGACGCGGCGAACAAGTATCCGGCCGAGCTTTCGGGCGGCATGAAGAAGCGCGCCGGCCTGGCCCGCGCGCTGGCGCTCGATCCGGAACTGCTGTTCCTGGACGAGCCGACCGCCGGGCTCGACCCGATCGGCGCCGCCGCCTTCGATGCCCTGACCCGGGAACTCCAGGACACCCTGGGTCTGACCGTGTTCCTGATCACCCACGATCTCGATACCCTGCACGAGATCTGCGACCGGGTAGCGGTGATCGCCGACAAGCGGGTGATTGCCGTCGATACGATCGATAACCTGCTCAAGCTCGATCACCCGTGGATTCAGGAATATTTCAACGGCCCGCGCGGACGCGCGGCTCACGTGGCGCAGCAGCGGATCGTGCGGACGGACAAGACGATGGACAAGTCCGCCAAGGCGGGGGATTAGGCAGGCATGGAGACGAGAGCCAACTATGTCTGGGTCGGGGCGGTCACGCTGGGGCTGCTCGCCGTGCTCGCCGCCTTCATCATCTGGATCGCGCGCTGGAACGAGACGGATCAGAATTCCTATGACATCTTCTTCAAGCAGTCGGTCGATGGCTTGTCAAAGGGGGCGTCGGTTACCTTCCAGGGCGTGCCGATCGGCCAGATCACGGTAATCGAACTGTGGCCCAAGGACCCCAGTTTTGTGCGGGTCCGCATCGCCGTCGACAAGCAGGTGCCGATTCTGCAAGGCACGACCGCGACCTTGCAGAGCAGCTTCACCGGCACGTCGAACATCCTGCTCGAAGGGGCCGTGAAGGGGGCACCGCCAATTGTCGAGAAGGGTCCGGAAGGCGTGCCCGTTATCCCGACCAAGCGCGGCGGGCTGGGGGCACTGCTCAATACTGCCCCGGTCTTGCTCGACCGGCTGGCTACCGTATCCGAACGGCTGAACATCGCCTTGTCTGACAAGAACCTCAAAGCGATCGACAATATCGTCGCCAATACAGAGCGGATGACGGGCGGCCTGGCCGATGCCTCGCCGCAGGTGAAAACTACGCTGACCGAGCTGCAGGCCACCTTGAAACAGGCCTCGACGACGCTGACCGAGTTCGAGAAGGTTGCCAACAACGCCAACGCGTTCCTCGGCGGCGATGGCCAGGCCCTGGCCCGCGAACTGCGCGGCACGCTGAAATCGGCCAATAATGCCGCGAAGGAGCTGGAGGCAACGCTGGCCAGCGCGCGGCCCGCCACCCAGCGGCTGAATGAGCAGACGCTGCCGCAGGCCGAAGCCGCGATGCGTGACCTGCGTGCCACCAGCAAGGCGCTGCGCGACCTGACCGAAAAGATTGACGATGGCGGCGCCGGCGCGCTGCTGGGGGGCAACAAGCTGCCGGAGTACAAGCAATGACCAATCGTCTGCCGGCCGCGCTGCTGACCCTGCCGCTGGCACTGCTGCTGAGCGGCTGCCTGGGCCTGGGCGGCGCCAAGGCCCCGGCCACGCTGATTGCGCTAACCCCGATCCAGGCGCCCGCCGCCGGGACCGGGGTAAGCGGCAAGCAGGGCGATGCGTTGCTGGTGCTGGAGCCCGATGTCGACCGCAAGCTGGCCGTGCTGCGCGTACCGGTGCGGGTCAATGGCTCGAGCATTGCCTACCTCGCCGATGCCGCCTGGGTTGAGCGGCCGGCCCGCCAGTTCCGCAGCCTGCTGGCCGAAACGCTCCGCGCTTCGGGCAAGCGGCTGGTGCTGGAAGACGATGGCACCGTCAGCCAATCGGCGCAGCGCATCGGCGGCCGCTTGATCGACATGGGCTATGACGCGGCCGAGCAGGCCGTGGTCGTGCGGTTTGAGGCCGTGCGCAGCGGCCCCGGCGGCTTGGTCCAGACCCGCCGCTTCGAAAGCGTGATCCCTGGCATCTCGGCCAAGCCCGAAGCGATCGCCCCGGCGCTAAACCGCGCGGCCAATGCCGTTGCGGCCGACGTCGCTGCCTGGGTCGGTTGATCGGCTGGCGTTCAGCTTTGGCGCGCTAGACCTGCAACCATGAAGCTTCACCTGATTCCGCTCGCCCTGCTGGCCGCGCCGCTCGCGGCCCAGACCGCCACGCCAAAGCTGCCGCCTGAAGTGCAGACCGGGCTGCGCTGTGCGGCGCTGTTCTCGGTCGTTTCGGCCGAGCAAGCCCGCCAGGGCGCGCGCGACTGGCCGCCGATCACCCAGCGCGGCCGTGAATTCTTCGTCCGGATCAGCGCCCGGGCGATGGACGCCGGCAAGCTTGACCGCCTCGCGCTGCAGGCGTTGATGCGGGGTGAAGTGGCGGCAGTCCGCAAGAGCGAAACGCGCGCCGCGCTCAAGGCGCCGTGCCTCGCCATGCTTGATGCCAGCATCCCACCGGACCTTCGTCGCCGACCGTAAGCGGTTGATCGGAAAGGCCCTGTCGTTCATCGCCGGTTCTATGTCGCTGGTCGATGCTCCCTGTCTGTCGGGCGTGTTATTCAACTACATCACCCTGACAACTGAAGACGGGATGGGGAGCTGCAATGCCGCTGTGGCACAAGGTTCGGCCAGCACTGCTGGCTGGATCGGCAATCTTTTTGACGCTAGCCAGCCCGGCCCGGGCGCAGGAAGGATCCGCCCCGCCGTCCGCAATGGAGAGCGCCGGTCCCGGCAGCGGGCAGGTCTATCAGTCCGACTTCTTCGCCCGCTTCGCCCCGCGCACGGCGCTGGATATGCTCAATCAGGTTCCCAGCTTCGTGATCCGCGACGATGGCGGCCAGCGCGGGCTGGGCCAGGCCACCGCCAACGTGCTCGTCAACGGCCAGCGCCTGACCGGCAAGAGCGAGGATACCTTCACCCAGCTCGGCCGGATCGCCGCCAAGAGCGTGGTGCGGGTCGAGATCGTCGATGCCGCAACGCTCAACGTGCCGGGGCTGACCGGGCAGGTCGCCAACCTGATCGTCAAGGACGATGGGATCAGTGGCAACTTCGCCTACCGCTTCGAAGCGCGCGAGAAGTTCACCAAGCCGCTGCATGACCGGTTCGAGGCATCGCTCAGCGGCAAGCTGGGCGATGTGGGCTATACGCTGGGCCTGTCGCACCTGTCGCACCGCGGCGGGGCCGGGGGCCCCTCGCAGATCCGCAGCGCCAATGGCACGCTGCTGGAAGAACGCAGCGATGTGATCCTGTCCTACTACAACCCGCCCAAGGTCTCGCTCGGGCTGAAATATGCCGGCGCGGACGGGCTGGCGATCAATCTCAACGCCAGCCGGATGTGGGAGAACTTCCGCTTCACGATCGACGAAGTGCGAAAGCCCGTGGGCGGGGTCAGCCGGAACCGCGCGCTGGTCGAAACCGAGCGCGAACGAAACTACGAAATCGGCGGCGATCTGGCCTTCAACCTTGGCCCCGGCCAATTGAAGCTGATCGGCCTGCTGCGCGGCGAGACCGAGCCCTACCGCGTCGAATCGGTCTTCACCTATGCCGATGGCCGTGCCGCCACGGGCGACCGCTTTGAGCAGGACTCCGACAAAACCGAGCGGATCGCGCGGGCCGAATATGGCTGGAAAATGGGCGGGGCCGACTGGCAGCTCTCGACCGAGGCGGCGTTCAACCGGCTCGACAGCACGGCGCGGCTCTTCACGCTGGCACCGGATGGCGATTTCGATCCCGTGCCCTTCCCGGACGGCACCGGCGGGGTGCAGGAGGACCGCTATGAGGCGATCCTGTCATGGTCGCGCAAGCTGGCGCCCGACCTGTCGCTCCAGCTTACCGGCGGGGCTGAATACTCGCGGCTCACCCAGACCGGCGCTGCCGCCGCCCAGCGTGCCTTCTGGCGGCCCAAGGGCTCGCTCTCGCTGGCCTGGGAAGTGGAGAAGGGCTTTGACCTGTCGTTCAAGGCGCGCCGCCGGGTGGGCCAGCTGTCGTTCGGCGATTTCCTGGCGCGGGTCTCGCTCCAGGATGACAATGCCAATGCCGGCAATGCCGAGCTGGTCCCGCCGCAAAGCTGGGAGCTTGAGCTGGAGGCGAAGAAGAGCCTGGGCAAATGGGGCAGCTCAACCCTGCGGCTCTATGATTACCGGATCTCCGATCTGGTCGATATCATTCCGATCGGCCTGACCGGCGAGAGCCCGGGTAACCTTGACGGCGGGCGGCGCTATGGCCTGGAATGGTCGAACACGGTCGAACTGGCGCCGCTGGGCTTCAAGGGCGCCAAGATTGATCTGCAACTGGCGCTCGAGAAAAGCCGGGTAACCGATCCGTTGACCGGGATCAGGCGCCCGATCAGCAATACCCGCGATATCGGCGTGGAACTGGCGTTCCGCCACGACGTGCCGCGCAGCGATTTCGCCTGGGGCGCTTTTGTAAACTACAACCACTTCCAGGATTACTAACGCCTGGGCGAAGTGGGGCTGGGCTATGAAGGCCCGACTTTCGCGAGCGTATTCGTTGAGCACAAGGACGTGTTCGGGCTCACCGTGCGCGCCTCGGTCAACAACATCTTCGGCGCACGCAACCTGTTCGACCGGACGGTCTGGACCGGCCGCCGCAACAATTCGCCCGTCGCTTTCACCGAAAGCCGCAGCCGCGAGATCGGCCCGATCTTCAGCCTGCTGCTGCGCGGCAACATCTGACCGTGTTTTCAGGGCAGCTTGCGGAATGTTGCACGGCGCGTTCAGCCTGGTGAAAGCGCCCGCGCCCTAGTGGCCCCCGGCCCGGGTGTCCGGGTGCAGGAGCTTGAACGTCCATGTTTAATTCTCGTCTCGCACTCGCCGCCGCGCTGCCGCTCGCCGCGCTTGTCCTGTCGTCGCCGGCTGCGGCCAAGCCTGCCGAAACCGGCCTGGGCGAAGTTTCGCGCACGCTTGGCAATCGCGACACCCAGCAGGCCATGGCCGGGGTGCTGGCCAGCCTTGCCAATGCCATGCTGCAGATGGACGTATCGGCCTTTGGCCAGGCGGCCGAGGCCGTGGGTGACAAGCGCACTGCACGCAAGCTGCGCAAGGGCACCACGCTGGCCGACGTCGCCGGCCACGATGCCCGCGCCGTGCCTGGCGAGATCCGCCGCAAGGCTCCGGCGATGATCGGTGCCATGGGTGCCATGGCCGGGGCGATGGAAGCGATGCTGCCCGAACTGGCCAAGGTAGCCGAGCAGATGAGGGGCGCGCTGCCCGCCGGTCTGCCCGGCGATGCCCCCTTCGACCCCGACGAACCGCCCGCCGGCGAAGCCACTGCCGACTAACCGACCGTAGCGGCTTTCCCCCGCTTTTTGCGCCCCGTCCCCCGCAGCCCGGTGGACGGGGCGCTTGTCCTTGGGCATGGCGGTGGGCCATGTGGCAGCTTTACCAATTCCCCCTTTGTCCTTTCAGCCGCAAGGTCCGCCTGCTGATGAGCGAGAAGGGCATCGCTTACGAATTGTGGCGTGAAAACCCGTGGGAAGGGCGCGATGAGTTCTTCGCGCTCAATCCGGCCGGCCGCACCCCGGTGCTGCACGATCCGGCCAAGGGCATTACCCTGTGCGACAGCCGCGCGATCTGCGAATATTTCGAGGAAACGGTCGACAAGCTGCCGCTGATCAACGGCACTGCGCCGGGCCGGGCCGAGATCCGCCGCCTCGTCGCCCTGTTTGACGAAAACTTCTTCGGCGATGTCACCGCGCCCTTGCTGCACGAGCGGATGAAGAAGCGGCTGGTCTATCGCCAGTCACCCGATAGCCGCGTGCTGCGCGAGGCGATGAAGCTGGCGCACGAGCACCTCTATTACATCGATCACCTGGTCGATCACCGCCCCTGGCTGGCCGGCGCGACGATGAGCCTGGCCGACCTGGCCGCCGCCGCGCAGATCTCGGTCGCCGATTACCTCGGCGGGCTCGACTGGTCGGGCCACGAGCAGGCCGCCGCCTGGTATGCCGTGTTCAAGAGCCGGCCGAGCTTCCGCCCGCTGCTGTCGGAACGGATGGAAGTGATCCAGCCGCCGAGCCACTACGCGGACGTCAACGCCTAGGCAGCGCTGGTCTTGCTGCCAAAGCGCCCATGCTTGCGGTAGCGGACCATCCAGCGATCGAGGAACAGGCTGAGCGGGCGCGGCGTGATGCCCAGCGCCTTGCAGCCCTTCGCCTTGGGCGCGACCACGTTCCCGGCCTTGAGCAGCGCCCACTGCTGGCGCGTCAGCGGAGCCAGCGGCAGCCAGCCGGTCAGCGTCGCAAAGCCGCCTGAAACGGCATCGGGCAGCGGCAGGAACACGGGGCTGCGCCCCTCGGCCTTGGCAATCCGCTGGTTGATCTCCAGCATGGTCAGCACTTCCGGCCCGCCCAGCTCATAGGTCTTGCCGCCGTGGGCTGCCGGATCGGAAAGCGCCGCGGTCACGGCCAGCGCCGCATCGTCAACGAACAAGGGCTGGAGCTGCGCCTCGGGCCCGAACACCGGCATCACCGGGAAGGCCGCGATCAGGCCGGCGAACATGTTGATGAACTTGTCGTCCGGGCCGAACAGCACCGAAGGGCGCAGCACCGTCGCCCTGGGGAAGGCTGCCAGCACCGCGGCCTCACCCGCCGCCTTGCTCTGGGCATAGGCAGTGGTCCCTTCGACATCGGCGCCAATCGCCGAGACGTGGACGAAGGCGCTCGCCCCGGCGTCCTTGGCCAGCTTGGCAAGAGTCCCTGCACCGCGGCCTTGCACCGCATCCAGGTTGCCATCGAAGGCGCCGACCAGGTTCACCACCGCATCGGCCCCGCTGACCACCTTGGCCAGCGATTCCGGCTTGGTCATGTCGCAGCGCGCGAACTGGACCTGGCCCAGATTGGCCAGCGGCTTCAGCTTGAAGGCGCGTTCGGGATTGCGGCTGGCAATCCGCAGCCGCGCGCCGCTGCTCAGCAGCTCCTGCGCCAGATGCGTGCCAAAGAAACCGCTGCCGCCAACGAGGACGACCAGTTTGCCTTCAAGCGCGGTGCCACTGCGTGCCATGTTCTGTCAGTCCCTTGCCCGGTACCTGCCGGAATTCACGCCGCCGCCCTTGGCACAAACTCGCCCCTTCCGGCAACTGCGGGGAAGCCCCGACCCGACCTTTTTGCGACACGCCCAAGAAAAGCCCCACTGCGCCGTTGACACCTGCAAAGCCCCCGGCTAGTGGCGCCCTCCTACCCGGCAGCGGCGCTTCGGCCTTCTGCCCCGTGCCCAGATGGCGGAATTGGTAGACGCACCAGCTTCAGGTGCTGGCGCTCGCAAGGGCGTGGAGGTTCGAGTCCTCTTCTGGGCACCATTTGTTCTTCTCGGAACATCCCAAAAAGTGTATTAAACCCGCAGAAATCCAAGGGAATTGGCCCTTGGATCGTGCCGGATCGTCCCGCCATTTCTCGGGGGTTCCGCACATTTTTGCGGGCCTTTTGCGGGCTTTTGCAAAAACCACATTGGGAAAAGGCCCGCACATGCCTCTGACCGAAACTCGGCTTCGCGCGCTCAAGCCAAAGGACAAACCGTACAAGGTCGCCGACGATCGCGGATTGTACATCGAGGTCTCTCCATCGGGCGGCAAACTCTGGCGATTTCGCTATCGAATCGGCACCGTCGAGAAGAAGCTCTCGATCGGTTCCTATCCCGAAATCAATCTCAAAGACGCGCGCCAAGCGGCCTACGAGGCTCGCGTCAAAGTCGCGTCGGGCGGCGACCCGGCGATGGAGAAGCGCAAGCAGAAGATCCGTTCGGAATTCCTTTCTGCCCAGACCTTCGAGGCGGTGGCACGTGAGTACATCGACGAGATGATGGTGCAGAACGGCCGGGCGGATGCCACCATCATCAAGGCGAACTTCTTCCTCGACCAACTGACCGATGCTATTGGCAATCGACCGATCGACGAGATTGAGCCGTTCGAGGTGCTCGCCCCACTCAAACGCCTCGAGGCGAAGGGCAAGCACGAGACCGCGAAAAAGACCCGCTCCTTTGCAAGCCGCGTGTTTCGCTATGCGGTTGCCACGACCCGCTGCAAGGGCGACCCCACGAACATGCTACGCGGGGCGCTGATCACGCCCAAGGCGAAGCACTATGCCGCGATCCTTGAGCCAAAGGATCTTGGCGGGCTGCTGCGTGCAATCCAGGATTATACCGGCAACTTCATCACCCGGTACGCCCTGCTCATCGCACCCCATGTCTTTGTGCGCCCTGGCGAGCTGCGGCACGCCGAATGGAAAGAGATCGACCTGGAAGAAGGTGTCTGGCGCATCCCCGAGGGCAAGATGAAGGCGCGCCGGCCTCATGCTGTGCCGTTGTCCACGCAGGTTGTCGGGTATCTCAGGGAATTTGCCGAGATGGTTGGTACCGAGGGCTATGTGTTCCCCTCCGCCCGAACTTCTGTTCGCCCGATGAGTGAAAACACGTTGAATGCCGCCTTCCGTCGAATGGGCTTCACAAAGGACGAGGTCACCGCTCATGGTCTGCGGGCAACCGCTTCGCCGAACGGTTCGGCGGCAAGTCAAAGGAGCGCAAGCACGAGCGCGGCGCGATGCTTGTCACGCTCGACGAGCTCGAGGCAGAAATCGACCGGCACAACCGCACGGAACGTGCCCGCGAACTGCAAGCTGCGCTCGGCTGGAAATGGCGGCTGGCAGGCGCTGCGGCGACCGAAGAGGCAGGCTTTTACAGCCCGGCTCACCTCGCCGGCGTGTCCTGGCCGTGGCGCCTAGAGCAGAGCCATACGATGCTGATCGGCACTACCGGCACCGGCAAGACGGTGGCCCTTAGCCAGCTCCTCGGCGAGGCCCGGGTGCGTGGGCAACGCGCGGTAGTTTTCGACCTCACCGGGGCTTTCATCGAAGCCTTTTACGACCCCGAGCGCGACGTCATTCTGAACCCGCTCGATGCCCGCTGTCCGACCTGGAGCGTATTCCATGATTGCACCAGCGAGGGCGAATTCCACGCCGCCGCCGAAGCGCTCGTTCCGCACGATGGTGGCGGCTCGGAGCAATTCTGGGTGCTGGCAGCCCGCATGCTCTTCGTGGAGATGTGTCTGCATCTCCAGCGAACCGGGCAGGCCACCAACCATGCACTCGCCACCCGGTTGATGACCGCCGATCTTGCGCAGGTCCACAGGCTCATGCGCGGCACCATGGCCGACCCGCTGACCGCTCCCGAAGCAGCGCGCATGGCAGAGTCGATCCGGGCTGTGTTCAACGCCAATGCAAAGGCGCTGAAGCTGCTGCCCAACAATAGCCCGCGCTTCTCGGTACGGGACTGGACCCGAGGCATTTCCGCTCCGGGCTCGATCCTGTTCCTCTCCGCACGCTATGTCGACATGTCGATCTGTTCGCAGCTGCTCACCCTATGGCTCGACACGGCCATGAACACGCTGATGACATTGGAGCGCACGCCTGATCTCAGGCTCTGGTTCCTGGTCGACGAATTGGGGGCGCTCCACCGCCTTCCCGCGCTCGAAAAAGGACTCCAGACCGCCCGCAATTTCGGCGGCGCGATCGTCACCGGCGTCCATGCCTTTGCCAAGCTCAAGGAGGTCTACGGCGAGAACATGGCGATGACCCTGTCCTCGCTGGCTCGAAGCAAGCTCATTCTCGCAACCGCCGACCGGGAGACGGCAACCTGGTGCTCCGACTTCATCGGACATCGCCAAGTGCGCGATATGGAGGAAGGGTACAGCTACGGCTACAACAATGCCCGCGACGCGGTCAGTCTGACCCCCCGGCGTCAGATCGAACCACTGCTCCTTCCCGACCAGTTCATGAACCTTCCGAGGCTCTCCGGCTACCTCAAGTTCCCGGACGGATTCCCGGCCGCTCCGGTCACGCTCGTGCCGCGCCGTTTGGCCCGGCTGGCAGAGGGGTTCATTGCGCGCGCCTCCAAACCTGGTCCCGCGCGGGCTGCCACGGATGAAGTAGACGTGGCGGGCACCTCTTCGCCCCCATCGCCTTCCGCAGCCGCCGAAGGTGCGCCAGCCGCGAATGACGATGGTGCTGGCAAGCCAGTTGTCCCCCGGCAGCTGAAGCTCGACCTGCAGGGCGTGAAACCCGCGGCGGATCAGGCAAGCCTAAAGGGCGAGGAACAGCCCCGAGCCATGCCTGTCCGTGAGGTGCGGGGAGCGCCCAACGAAGGCAAGGCCGGTGCAGATGCCGAAGCAATCGGGACGGCTCGGACAGTCGCGACTTTGCCTCCCGGACCGCTTCTTTCTGGCAGGAGTGAAGCGGCCGATGGAGCGCAGCCATCACCTGATGAGCAGCTGCCTGCTCGAGGAGACAAACCCGGTTCGAGTGACCGGAGTTCACCGCCGGTCGAGCGGCCGCAGGAGCGCGAACATCCCCGTGAAAGGGCCGAACGGGACTTGCTCGAAGGCGGCGTCGAGAGCGGCGAGCAGGACTTCTACGAACCCGATCTTTGAGGGCCGAAGGGCAAGGGGGCACCTTGCTTGAAGGAACAGGATCCATGCTTTCGGTCGCCAATGTCCGGTCAGCCTCCGGCGCGGCCAGCTACTTTGCTGCCGACAACTATTATGCGAGTGCGGACGCCGACCGATCAGGGCAGTGGGTGGGATCAGGCGCCGAAGCCCTTGGCCTTTTCGGAGAAGTTGATGCCGCGGTCTTCGACAGGCTCCTCAAAGGCGAACTCCCCGACGGAACCAGGGTTGGCCACGAAAACCAGCACCGTGCCGGGACGGATCTCACTTTCTCGCTGCCCAAAAGCTGGTCGGTCCTCGCCCTCGTTGGCGGCGATAAGCGGGTTCTTGGGAACCAGGTACATGACGTGAAGCCCCGTTGGGCGAAGGGAACGGCGCACCGCGTCGCGCGACTTCTGGCTGATCACATCGACGAGCTCGAACGCAAGGATGCGTTGCTGGGTGAAGGCAGCGCGAGCTTTGGAGGGCGCCATGGCTGAAACAGAACCGGCGCCGTCATCCGAGCAACGCAGGATCACCCGCCTGATCCGGCTGAAAGAGGTCCAACACCGTGTCGGCCTCGGTCGGTCCACAATCTACCGGTGGATGTCCGAAGGGAAGTTCCCGAAACCGGTTCAGCTTGGGGGATATGCGGTCGCATGGGCGGAAGACGACATTCAGCTCTGGATATCGTCGAGACTGGCGTAACCATGGCGGCAAGGTTGCGTTTCTCGGGTTGACGCCAGGCCAGCAATAGCTGGACCGCCCCTCCCTTGCGCAATCAGCAAGCGTCCGTTAAGGCGTTACCTATAAGGTAACGAAAATGAGCCAACCTCTTGGATATCGATTTTCGAAAGCGCAAGCTCGAGAAGACCTTCAATGCGCAGGCAGAATTGCTCAAAGCCTATGGGGCACCCATGGCTAAGGCGATCATGAAGCGCATGACGGTGCTTCGGGCTGCGCGCGACCTGAGCCTGGTGCCCGTTACGCCTCCCGAACGAAGGCACCAGCTGACCGAGGACCGGGATGAGCAGTATGCAGTCGATTTGGTTCATCCCAAGCGACTAATCTTTGAAGTGAACCATGATCCAATCCCTCGCAACAAAGACGGGGGAATCGATCTAACCAAGGTGACAGCGATAACGATCGTCGAAGTGGTCGATTATCACTGATGGAGAATGCAACGATGGCGACCGCAGCCAATCAGTTCCGACCGGACTATGCCGTACCACCCGGCTGGATCCTCGAAGAACGCCTGGAAGTTCATGGCATGTCGCAAGCCGAGTTTGCTCGGCGATGCGGGCGCTCGCCTAAGCTCATCAGCGAGATCATTGCCGGCAAGGCCTCACTCGAACCCGAAACTGCAATCCAGTTCGAGAAGGTTCTTGGAGTTGACGCCGATCTCTGGCTCTCGATCGAGTCTGGTTACCAACTTCACCGAGCTCGTGAAGCTGATGCGGCACGGGCAAAGGACGCTATCGCTTGGTCCAAGACTTTTCCGATCAATGACCTGGTAAAGCGCCGCTGCTTTGCGAAGCCCGCAAATCCCGTCGATGCCGTCTCGAAGCTGCTCGCGTTCTTCGGAGTAGGATCGCTCGACGCCTGGAATAGCCAGTACGGTTTGGCGAAGGTCGCCTATCGTCATTCGCCGTCGTTCACGAGCAACGAGATCGCGCTCGCTACCTGGCTGCGCCTAGGCGAACTCGATGCGGATCAGCAGGAATGTGCGGAATACAGCGAGACGCAGTTCAAGTTTGCTGTGAAGCAAATTCGGATCCTCACGCGCGAACCTGTTGAACAAGCCATTCCGCGCGCACGAGCTCTCTGCAATGAGGCTGGTGTTGCGCTTGCCTTGGTGCCGCCGCTAGCGAAAACCGCGCTTAGTGGTGCCGCATGGTGGATTTCGCCTCGCAAGCCGGTGATCCAGCTCAGCGCACGCCACAAATCAGACGACCACTTGTGGTTCAGCTTCTTTCACGAAGCCGCCCATATCCTCTTACATAGCAAGAAGAGCGTTTTCGTCGATGATAAGTCGCGCGATGGCACCGATGAGGAAAAGGAGGCCGATGCATGGGCCTGCAACACACTCGTTTCGACGAGCGCGTGGAGACAGTTTGTCGCAACGGGACCGCGAAGCGAACGAGCGGTACTCGATTTCGCGGAAAGCCAAGGTATCGCGCCAGGCATCATCGTCGGCATGCTTCAGCATAGCGGGATCTTGCCTTGGACCCATCTCAATGGATTGAAGACCCGCCTCACATGGTCGACGGGCGCCGAGGACTGAGCGGGTCACGCCGCCTTCCGATCTGTCGGAGCAAAGGCCCGAATCCGGGGACTCAAGCTAGCTGCATGCCGAGCGAAATGACGCGCCCAACGATCTGTATCGCGTTTCTCATGAGACCTTCCCGGTTGGGATAGTTCGGATTGTCCGTCAGTACGGCGATCCGGGCCCGACGAGCGGCAGAGCCTAACCTCAGCTTCTTTCGACAAGATATCTGTAAAAACAGCTTGACTCTTGGCTGAGCTTTTTACAAATATCTTGTCGAAAGGAACGCAGTTGCGACTTAAGGATCTCATAGAACGGACGGGGACGGCGGAACGCCAAATCCGGTACCTCATCTCGGAGGGTTTCATTCCGCCTCCACGGGGTGGCCGTGCGAATGCAGATTATGGTGAAGACCATGTCGAGGCGATCTTACGGTTTGCTCGCCTCAAAGAGCTTGGCTTCCCACCAGCCGCTATCCGGCTGTTGCTAGACGCCACGGCTGGAATTCCATTTCCCGTTTCCAAGGGCGTCACCTTGGTGGTCGATACATCCCGGCTGGCATCTGGTGCCGACGTAGAGCCGATGGTCACCAAGGCGCGAGAAGTCCTCTCTCACATACTCAGCAAACACGAGACCAAAGTCTCGTCAGGAGGCAGTGATGCTTGATCCCCTCGCGGTTTTTCTTCGCAATACCTTCGACGAGAGGGGCCTGACGCCGATACCGCTGATCTCAACCGATCATGATGTTGTGATAGCCGCCGGTTTGGCGGTGGTTACCACGCATCGGCTCTTTAAGAATGTTGAAGCCCAGAACATCGAAGCGGTACTGACCTTTCCCCTTCCGGTTCTTGCCACCCTTTTTGAGCTGACGGCCGAAGTCGAAGGCCGCAAGCTTCGGGCGAACTCCCAGGCGCGTGCCGAAGCTCGTCGGACTTATGAGGATGCAATTGATCGCGGGAAGTCAGCGGTTTTGCATGAGGAGCTCTTGCGCGGCATCCATATGATTTCCGTCGCCAACATTCAGTCGGGAGGGGAAATCAGGGTCACAACTAAGTGGGCATTGCCCCTCACAGTGATGGGCGCCCGCGCCACTCTCAGGATCCCCCAAACAGTGGGCGACATCTACGGCCGATCAAGTCTGGCAGACGCAGATGACATTCTTTGCGGTGGGCCCAGGCAGCCAATTCTGCTGTCCGTACGTGCAACCGGAAATGTTGAAGTCATCGGCGAAAATCTGACGGGCGGCCATGCAAAGCTGATGAATTCAAAGCCAATCGACGTCGTTGCTGACATTTGGGAGCCCAAACCCATCGTAGGCAACACGACTTCTGGACAGGCTGTCACGCTCACGCTGTCACCGCAGCCTGCGGGAGAGAGAGCCTTGAGCTTGGCCGTCTTGGTTGATCACTCCGGTTCTATGGCTGACAGCTTTGGCGGCGGAGCGGCAGTCACTGCTCATGATGCGGCCAGAAATGGGGTGGCCTCCATAGCCTCGAACTTCGGCGCTCAAGACTTCATCGACCTTTGGGAGTTCGACACAAGCCCCACACATGTGGGCTCCGCATCTAACGGCTCAAAAGCCGAGCTTCTGAAGCTTGCAGGAAGGTTGACCCCTCCTCGCGGTGGGACCGAAATTGGGCGGGCGATTGACACGGTTTTGAATATGTCGGCGGCAGGGGATGTGCTGCTTCTGACCGACGGACTGAGCCATGAGCTCGATGTTCAGAAGCTATCTCAGTCCGGTCGTCGTATCAGCGTCATCCTGATCGGTGAAAACAGTCTTGAGGCCAAAATTGGACACCTGGCCGCCCTTACTGGCGGTGACATCTTTATTGCGACCGCGGACGATCTTGAGGCGGTCATGGCTGCGGCGATCGAGGGGTTGCGGCGCCCCTATAGCCCCCTCCCGAGCATCAAAAAGATGCCCGAACGCCTAGAATGCAACAGGAGCAACATCCTGATCCAAGCGGAATGGTCTACCGGGCCTGCCGAAATGGTCTCCCTTGAACTCGACCGAGCTGCTGTAGCAGTTGCCTCATCGCTCATTGTCAGTTGCGCTGAGACGACTCTTGCGAGTCAGGTGGCAGCCGCAGAGGGCATCGTTTCACATCTTACAAGTCTGGTGCTCGTCGATGAGGCCAGCGGCATTCAAGAGGAGCTCCCCGCATTGCGCAAGGTGGCCCTGCCAACCGCTGACGTCACGTATTCTGCGTGCTACGAGAGGACTGATGCCATCGTGGACCATTGCAGGTCTGCGTCGTCGGAAATGGCATCATCGCCACTTTTCGAGCGCAACATGAGGTACTCGCCGCCTAGGCCTAAGTTTTTGCCGACTGGAAGACCGGCTTCGCCAACGCTGTTCGAACGCATGGCAACACTTGGTCGCTTGACAGACAAGCTGACCGGCAGCGAGCGTCAATCCAGTGTTTCGCAACTTACAGACGAAATGAAGTCAGTGGCACGCCAGATTGACTGGGGGCAGTCGCCTCGCAATCTGATCGGCGGAGATCTCTCCGGGCTTTCAGGCGAAGTGGCGGCTTATATTAGCAGGCTTGCCGAAGTTGAAGCCGTGGCCAAATTTGCCGAGCTCAACGGCTTACCATCGGAGGTCCTGGTTATTGGGCTTCTTGCTCGCACAATCGCATCTGAGGATCGCAGGGCAAATCGGGTCTGGAAGGCCATATCGGATTTGATGCGGACCAGTGTTCCTGAAGAGCTTGTCGAACTCGAGCTGCAAATTATCGCAAGTTTGTAAAGTCCGTCAGGGCAGGATTTTGCCATCCTGCCCCGACAGCCGTCACTCTCGGCAAGCAAGGAGGCGACAACATGTTTTCTAACACCCAATCACTTCCCCCGCCGTCCATGACGCATCACGCTCGCTTGCGGTCCCAACAACGCTCGATCCCAGCAGCAGTTCGGGATGCGCTGATCGATTTTGGCGAGCGCCGTCGCGCCGGGAGCGGCGCCGAGTCCGTATTTTTCACCAAAAAGTCTTGGAAGCGCTTGGAAGCATACATGGGATCGGATATTTCCAGAGCATTCGAAAAATATAGAAACTGCTACCTGATCGAAGCAGATGATGGCGCGGTGGTAACAGAAGCTTATCGATCGTAGCTTTGGATCAGCCGATTTGGTCAGCTTTACGTCAACCAACGATCCCTGCAGCGCGCTCACATATCTGTGGCTCAGAAGCTACGCACATTCGGGGACGATTGTGACAGCTATTCCGGTAAGCTGCGCAAAATTTTACACGATCTCGGGTTGTCACTTCCAGTCTAGTCGGCCCTGTCCCTCCGATGCCTTGCTTCGACGTTTTTGACGGCGCTTGAAGGTCCAGGGCGGCTCTGGATTGTCCATCGCCCATAGGCCCCGCCGATCCCGCCGGGCATCGTCTTGCGCCTCGAAGTATTCTACTTCGCGATCAAACGCATATTGCTCGGTCACCCAAGCCCACCCGTTCACGATCATCTCGAGTTCAATGTTGCGCGTGACAGGGCGCGCCCGCTTCACCGCGCCGCCGCCAAGTTTGCCTTCGTGATAATATTTGACGGCGCCAACGTCCATTTGCTCGGTCAGGAACGCCATGCACAGAACCCGTTTGTACGGATCGATGGGCATATAGCCAGTCGACTCTTTGCCGACAGGGTCGAGGCGAAGTTCCTTACCCGCGATGAGGCCTACTAAGAATTCCCTGGATTCCGGACCGAACGGTTGCTCCATTTCGGGCGCGTCGATGAACGCAAAGCGGAAGGGGACGCGTTCGACCCAAGCCTCACGATAGGGATGCCAGACGTTTGCCAAGAAGCCGTCGCCGTCGAAGACTTTTCGGACAGCCGCCTTCAATACCTCGTCGGGCCCTGCAGGGCCTGGATCATCGGGAACGATGATCATGCCTACCTGCCTCGACGAATGCGGTGCGATCCTGTCTGTTCATCGTGGGCGCGGACTTTGAATGCGCAGACGATTGACCGTTGCCGGGCCAATGCCCGAGCCAAGCAAAGCGCTCGGGATCCTGTCGAAGCAGAAATTCACGAATGCGCAGCTGTTCCTGAATGGAGGAGCGCATCAGCAACCCTCGCAATTCATGGTCGATCGCTTGGCGCGGCGCTCCAAGGCTCTCGGCCTTTGCGTACCATTCGTGCCCGGTCGGGAGGTCCCCAAGCTCGATGTGGACAGCGCCCAACAACGTGCATGGTCTATAGTCGCTTGAGGTCAGTTGATGCGCTTCGCTTGCCAGTGCCTTCGCCTCCCTTCGAGACGTGACTGCGGAGATCCGATGGTATGATAGCTTCCACATCACATCCAAGGCCCTTCATCACGGCCTCGCGAACGATCGGATTCTCGCTGCTGCCGCCGATGAAAAGCACAGCATCAAGGTCTTCAGCGATCAGACCGGATTTTTCTAATGCATCTCGAACCGGTGCGAAAACGTGGGGAAAGCACTTTGGTGGAACGAAGATTAACGGGTGAGCGCAGGTGTATGGATCGGAGCAAGCATGCGGCTCGATGATCATCGCTGCTCCAGCATCTTTCGGCGGCGGCTTTGGAGATGTTCACGCGAAGTCGGGCGATAGCGTCCCGAGTTGGCGTTGCAGGTGGATTGCGTGGGAATTGGAGAGGCGATCTGGAACGTTGCAGGAACGAATTTTTGTGGGCCTTTCAGTCCCTGGCTCGATAGATGTTCCGCTGTTGTTCCTGGTAGAGGAATGGCGGAAATCCGCCATTTTTGTAAGTTTCGAGTCCCTGAATTGGACTCGAACCTCTAGACCACATTGAAATGCGGGCTTTTCTGCGGGCCTTCGCAAAAACCACATCGCGTATGTGGCTGTTATACCGCACAAAATATAATAAGATGTGAGTCCTCTTCTGGACTCGAAACCATCACCACTGAAAAGACTGGATTTATCTCAGTCCACATCGAGGACTCGAACCAGTCGCACTGCTACGCTCCTCTTCTGGGCACCATTTCCTGCACCGCGATGCGCTCCGCCATGATGATCATGGCGCTTTTCCCTGATTCGAGGCATAGTTGCCGCCGAAGCTGTCGGCGAAGGTCCGATGCGCGATCATGAACTTCGAAGGAAAGCCGTCGCCGAAATGCATTTGCGGCGCTGGCCAATCGTCGAACGCCCCAGCACAATTGGCCAATGGGAGGTGATGGTCGCCGATGCCGATACCGTCCAAAGCCCGAACCACGGAATGGGTCGATTAAAAAGGGGCGCGAACCGCAAGGTCCGCGCCCCTCTTCTTTGCCTGTAAGTGGCGGCTTACTTCTTGGTTTCAAGGTAGGCGATCACGTCGGCGCGGTCCTGCCCCTTGGCCAGACCCGCGAAGGCCATCTTGGTGCCCGGAACCAAGCGGGCCGGCTTTTCCAAGTACTGGTAAAGCTTTTCCTTGGACCAGGTGATGCCGCTGCTCTTGTGGGCATCACTGTAAGGGAAGCCAGCGACGGTGCCCGCAGTTCGTCCGACAAGCCCGGCGAGCGAAGGACCGATCCGGTTAATGCCCGGATCCGTGACGTGGCACGACTTGCACTGCATGAAGACCCTCTCGCCATTGGCGGCATTGCCGGTCATGTCGGCGAACTTGGTGCCATCAAGCGTGTCGGTGTTGTCTGCAGCTGGAGCGGCGGCGGCAGCAGGGGCTGCGGCAGGAGCTGCGGCATCAGCGGCAGCAGACGTCTCGGCGGTCGGAGCCGGTTCGCTGTTCCCGCCACATGCAGCGAGCAATGCGAACGAGGCGATACATCCAGCCCTTGTAAAAATCCGCTTCATCCTGCCTCCTTTCCTTGGTCAGAAGCCAATGGAAAATCTTCCATCAACAATCCTCTCAAGTTTCCCTTATGCACCACCTGCGATCTTGGCAAAATAGGATTCTCTTGGTCGGCAGCTGCAAATGGAAATTGCAGAATGGTCCCAGTACTGCAGCTGCTGGCAGCTTGCCAACTATCTGGCGCGACGCCACTAAGGCGCGATGAAACTGGGTGTCTGCTACTATCCCGAACACTGGCCCGCGGCATGGTGGGCCGACGACGCGCGGCGCATGGCCGCAATGGGCCTATCGCACGTCCGGATCGGAGAATTTGCCTGGAGCCGGATCGAGCCGGAGCCGGGGCGGATCGAGTGGGACTGGCTTGACCGCGCGTTGCAGGTGCTCGGCGATGCCGGACTCAAGGTGATCCTTGGCACGCCGACGGCGACGCCGCCGAAGTGGCTGGTCGATACCATGCCAGAGATGATCGCGCTGGATGCCGATGGCCGCCCGCGCGGGTTCGGGTCGCGGCGGCACTATTGCTTCAGCCACGCCGGCTATGCGGCGCAGTGCGACCGGATCGTGACATTGCTGGCCGAGCGCTATGGCCAGCACCCGGCGATTGCCGCCTGGCAGACCGATAACGAATATGGCTGCCACGATACGGCGGTCAGTTACTCCCTTTCGGCGCGCGATGGGTTCCGTGCCTGGCTGCGTGGCAAGTACGGCACGATCGCGGCGCTCAACCATGCCTGGGGCAATGTCTTCTGGTCGATGGAATACCGCGACTTTGCCGAGATCGAGCTGCCAAACCTGACCGTGACCCAGGCCAACCCGGCGCACGAGCTTGATTTCCGGCGCTTCTCCTCGGACCAGGTCGTGGCTTTCAACCGCCGCCAGGTTGAAATCCTGCGCCGCCACTCGCCCGGCCGCGATGTGGTTCACAACTTCATGGGCTTTTTCACCCAGTTCGATCACCACGCGGTCGGCGATGACCTCGATGTGGCCAGCTGGGACAGCTATCCGCTCGGGTTTCTTGAGCAGTTCTGGTTCTCGGCGGAGGAGAAGCAGCGCTACCAGCGCCAGGGCCATCCCGATATCGCCGCCTTCCACCACGATCTCTATCGCGGCTGCCAGCGCGAAGGGCGCTGGTGGGTGATGGAGCAGCAGCCGGGACCGGTGAACTGGGCGCGCTACAACCCGGCGCCGCTGCCCGGGATGGTGCGGTTGTGGACGCTGGAGGCGATGGCGCACGGGGCCGAGCTGGTCAGCTATTTCCGCTGGCGCCAGGCGCCCTTCGCGCAGGAGCAGATGCACGCCGGGCTGCTGCGCCCCGACAGCATCGACGACCAGGGTGCGCATGAAGCGCGGACTGTCGCCGCCGAGATTGCTGCGTTGCCAGCTGCGGGGCCGCCGCCGCGGCGCGTGGCGCTGGTGTTCGATTATACCGCCGCCTGGGTGACCGACATCCTGCCGCAGGGCCAAGGGTTCTCGGCATTGCGGGTCGCGTTTGAGTATTATTCGCTGCTGCGGCGGCTGGGCCTCGACATCGACATCGTCCGGCCCGAAGCGGACCTTGCCGGCTATGCCTTGGTGGTGGTGCCGTGTTTGCCGATCTCCAGTGATGCCTTTGTCGCCAGCCTCGCCAGCATCACTGCGCCGGTCGTGTTCGGGCCGCGCGCTGGCAGCAAGACGGCGGACTTCACCATTCCGGCAGATCTGCCGCCCGGCCCGCTGCAGGCGTTGCTGCCGCTCAAGGTCGTGCGCGTTGAAAGCCTGCGCGGCCAGCCGTGCGAGTGGCTGGAGCACGTTGAAACGGCGCTGGACGAGGTCGGTCCGGGGATCTTCCAGCAGGGCCGCTATCACTACGTTTCGCGCTATCCGATCGATGCTGCGATCGAAGGGCTGATCGCAAGGCTGGCAACCGACAGCGGACTGGACTGTATCGCCATGCCCGAAGGCCTGCGGTTGCGGCGGACCGGCAACCTGGTCTTCGCCTTCAATTATGGCACAGCGCCGGCCGACTTGCCCGAAAGTGCAGTCAAAACGTTCCTGCTGGGTGCGGCCAGGCTTGCGCCGGCCGGAGTGGCAGTTGGACTGCTAGCTGATTAGCACCCGCTGGCCTCGCCATTTTCCCTTGCATTCAGCCGCGGTTTCGCGCCTTTTGGGCCGATAACAGGGGTCCCCAAATGCCACCGGCCAAACCGGTCTCCAGCCAGCTTGCGATTATCGCCGCAGCCTTTGGTTGCGGCGAAGCGCTGGCGCATACGATCGATGCGCTGGGGCGGGGCGGGCGGCACGGCCGCGGGCAGGTCCTTTATCCGCTACCCGACCGTGAAGAGACCTCGCTGCTGCTCGCCGGGCTGGCGCAGGAAGCAGCCTATGGGCGCGAGGGCGGGATGCTGGTGCTGCACCAGTTCGGCCCCGGTGAATTCTATGGCAATCTTGTCGGCCAGAGCGGTGATGGCCAGGTCGAGGCGCTGAGCGATGGCCAGTCGCTGCATTATGGCGAAGACACGATGCTGCGGCTGATGGAAAACTATAGCGGGGTCGCGATGGCGATCGCGCGGCAGCTTTCGCGGCGGTTGACCATGATGCGCCAGCGGATGGTTGAAGCGACGCTGCTCTCTACGACCGGACGGATCTGTGCCGAGCTGCTGCGCCTGTCGCGCCAGACCGAAGACGGCGTGATCCGCCCACTGCCGGTGCTGGCGGAGCTGGCGCAGCGGGTCCAGTCCACCCGCGAGACAGCGTCCCGCACGGTCTCGCAGCTGGAGCGGCGCGGGATTATCCAGCGCCGCACTGACGGGCTGGCAGTGATTGCGCCGCACCGGCTGGAAGAAATGGTCTACTAGGCCGTAGGCAGCAGCATGTGGACCGGACCGCCGGTCTCCGCATCGCCGAGGTGATAAAGCTCGCTGCGCAGCGACGGGGCGGGGGAAGCGGCGAGGACGACTGCCAGGGCATCAGACGCAAGCGCAGCGCCGGCCGGGGCCATGGCCATCAGTTCGCCCGCGCGGTTACTTTCGGGACCATAAGCGACGCTGGCCCCGCTGGCCGGATCGGCAAGTACCGTCACGATTGCCTGGTGGACGCCAATTGCGGGTGCGTCGCCGGGCAGCGCCAGCAGGCTCGCGACCAGCGCAAGCGCCTGGTCGCGATCGTCCAGCAGCAGATCCCAGCGCCCCTGGCCGGTCCGGATCGAGCCCTGCGGCAGATTGGCAGCAGCAATGGCTTGCGCCACCTGGTCAATCACCGGTCGCAGCCCGGTCGAGGGGCTGGGCTGGGCTGGCAGGTCAATCCTGATCGCCACCTGGGTCATCAACTGCCGCGCCGGATCGGGGGCCTCGGGCGGGAACATCGCCTCGACCGCCGCATCGCGCGCAATCCGCACCCGCTCCTGAGCCTGGTTGCCGCTGGGCCACAGTGCTGCCTGGCGGGCCGTGTTCGGGCCGCCGCCCGTTTCGTCCTCGACCAGCAATTGCAGGCAAGCGGCGCCGAGCCGCCGGGCATTGAGCAGGGTGCCGCCAATCGCCAGGATTCCGGCGTGCTGCGTGGCCAGCGGGTCATGAACCGCCGCGGGGGCATAGCCCGCCACCCGCAGCGAGGCGGCCTGGTCGAGCAGGCGTTCATAGCGTGCCAGCCAGTCACCGCCGGCGGGCACGACTGACTGGGCGGCGAAGACTTGCGGCGGGCAGGGGAGCACGACGTGGAGCTCGGCCCCGGCCGCGACCAGCCGCTCGGCAATCACGATATCGGAGCCGGCGGCCAGCGCCCCCCAGCCGAACCCGACCCCGTGCCGCGCCAGCACGGCATCGGTCGCTGCGGCCAGAGCGGTTTCGCCCGGCCCACCGGCAACGATCCCCATGTGACCGGCGAAATGCACGCTGGTCGGCGGCGTGAAGCGACTGAGCCAGGGCGCTTCGACCGCCTGGGCACGCAGGATCTCGCGCAGTTGGCCCAACGTTACCGCGCGGTCATCCCAGCCATCGGGATCGGCGGTGACCGCTTCGGCCAGCGCCCGCTCTGCGCCAGCCTGATCATCAAGTAGCAGCAGCGCTTCGGCCCGGGTCGCGGCGAGGTAATAGGGCGTATCGGTGGCAGGACCGGCCTGGTCGAGCAGGACCAGCACGTCGCGCGCGCTCTGCGCTGCGCTGGCCGGATCGCCTGCCAGCAGCCGCGCGGTTGCGACATTGATCGCCCGGTAAGGAGCCGGCGACAGCGCGTTTGCGGCGGCATAGGCTGCGGCGGCGGCCGCGAACAGGTCGGTCCGCTCGGTGCCCCGGGCCGCCCGCGCCCGGTCTTTCAGCAGCCGCCCCTTCAGCGACAGAGCAGCCGGATCGTCGGTCCGGCTATCCCAGCCGCTCGCCACGAACAGCTCCCAGGCCCGTGCGCAGGCTCCGGCGCGGGTCAGGGCAGCTATGGCAGGCAGGGATAGCCGGACTGGCTGCATCAGGGCTGGCCGCCCATGCCGTTGCCGGTATCCGGATCGATCACGATCGGCAGTGGCTGACGCCCCGGCAGGGTGACGTGATAGCTCAGCGAATACTTCGCCGCCTTGCTGGCATCGTTGTTCGGCCGCGGGGTGAAAGTGCTGCCGTCATAGATCGTGTTGTAGTTCTCAATCCGGATCAGCTTGCCCTTGAGCGGACCGTCAAGCTGGCCGTCATCGACCCGCGAGACAAAGAAGCTGTCATTGCCCGCTGCCGGATTGCCATTGCTGAGGGCGGGCCCGAACGAGATCAGCAGATCATTGTCCAGCGTCACGTCGGCGCTGTCGTAGTAGACGAAGATTTCGTGCTGGCTGGCGAAATTGAGGTCGACAAAGTCGTCGCGATCAAAGGTCCCGTCAGAGCGCTGATAAAGCTTAGCCTCGGCGTTGGGCTGACCCGGGCGCAGATCGGACAGCTTCTTGCGGTTGCCGCCACCGCCGGGGATAACCTTCTTGAGGATCCGCAGCGCCTGGGCGAGGCGGGCATCGGGCGTGTTCTGGGCCGGATCGTCAATCGCGAAGCTGGCGTGGTTGGCGCTGATCCGCCACGCGCCGGGCGAGTCGATCCGGATCACGGTGATGTAGGCCGGGGCAAACGGCACATTGGTGGGGCGCCGCGCCAGATCGTGCGGATCGATCCCGCGGGTGGTGCCATCGGTATTGTTGTTCGGATTGCTCATTTGCTCTCTCCCTGTTCGATCTGGGTCATCATGCGGGTGAAGCGGGCCAGCTCCTTGTCCGGATAACTGCGGCGCAGCAGCGCGTAATACCCTTCAGCCGCGCGCTTGAAGGCCGCGGCCTCCGGTCGCTGTGCATCCATGGCAGCCTTGGCGGCGATTACGGCCATGCGCAGTTGCTGCGCCGTCAGCGCGCGATCATCCGGCCGATCGGCGGCAAGTTCGGCATAGGCCGCCAACGTCTGCCTGGCGCGCGCAAATCCCTGGTCCAGCCGGCCTGCCGCCAGCTCCTCGCGGGCCATGCCAATCTCGGGCCACAGGCGGCGTTCGCGCAGCTGAAGGTTGTCAGATTCGCGCTGCAGCATTGCGGTCAGCAGCGCTGCTTCTTCTCGGCGCAAGGCAATGGCCGCGTCATGCTTTCCGCCCTTGCCCAGCACGTCGGCCTGCCAGCCGAGGCGATTGGCAAGGTCCAGCCTGGTCTGCCGCGTCGCCGCCGGCAGGCGGGCCGCCTGCCGCATAAAGTCGGTCGCCTGCTCGCACCATGGCAAGGCCTGGTCGGCATTTTTGGTCTGGGCATGCGTCAGTTCGCACAGGTTGCCGTGGGCATAGCCAAGCTCTGCCAGCGAGCGCAGCGTGCCCGGCTCGCGCGCCGCCAGCGCTTCGGCCTGGGTCAGGTAGGCCCGCCAGTGCCGTTCGGTCGTGGCCAGATCAGTTTGCTGCCAGGCGGCAAAGCCGGTCCAGAACTCGCTCTGGGCATGGGCGAAGATCGCTTCGGGATCGCCGGGCCGCTGCGCCAGTACCGCGGCGGTGGTCCGGGCGGCTTCTTCGAACTTGTCCTCGGCCTCGGCAAAGCGGCCGCGCTGAGCCTCATCCTCACCCATCGCCTGCAGCAAGCGCGCGCGGCGGGTCAGGCTCTCGGCAGGCAGGGCAGAGAGGTCCTGCTGCGAGTAATGCGCCATCGCCCGCATATTGACCTTGTCCATCACCCTGAGGCCAGCCGCGCCTTTCAGCTCGCTGCGCAGATCGGTCAGCATGAATTCGACCATTCCCTCGGCGCTGGCGCGCTGCCGCTCTGCCTCGGTTCGGGCGCGGATCGCCAGGACGAGCAGAGCAGCCAGCACTACACTGAGCAGCACGGCTGCTGCCGTGACGGCCATCACGCGGCGCTGGCGGGCCTGGGCATCGCGCTGGACCAGTCGGTCCAGCGGCTGGCCGGTCAGCCCGGCGACGATCTTCAGCAGGCCCAGCCGCTTGCCATCTGCGCGCTTGCGGAAATCAGCGGCCAGTGGCTCGATCGTGCGGCCGCCAAACTCGACCAGCGCGGGCGGGAAAGCCTCGTCCGGTTCGCCCGCGATCAAGGCGGCAAGAACCGGTCGGTCCGGATGGAGCGCGCGGAACAGGGCGATCTCCTGATCGACCCAGCGGCTCGCCCGGGCCTGCGGGCTGGCGACCACGATCAGCGCGGCCGACTGCGCCAGCGCCTCGCGGACCTGATCGGTCAGGTCGGGCGCAGCGGGCAGTTCCGCACGGTCGATGAAGACCGGCGCCAGCACTGCGGTCGGTCCGTCACGGACGGCCGGCAGCCGGTAGCTTTCGATCCGGCGATGCAGCCAGGAAGCGAAGGAAGCGTCGGCGTGGCTGTAGCTGATGAAGGCGCGATACCGTGGCGCCTCAATCGGCGCTGCTTCCTGCTCCATCGCGACTCCCCGCCTGCTGCGCACGAAAACTAGGGGCTTCCCCGCGGTTTGCAATGACACTTTCGCGTAATTTTGTGTCTCTCCGCCAGCCAAGGTGTGGCACTTACGCTACGGTTTCCGGCCGTTCTAACCAATCGATTAAAACCTGTTGTCAAGAGCAGCAGTCGGTGATCTATTCGTATGCGCAACCGCCCGGAAAAAGGGACGGGCAAAAAAGGAGAGTGGGCTGATGAGGGGTAAGCTAACCCTGCTGGCTGGCGTCTGCGCCAGTGCAATTGCAATTCCTGCCTATGCGCAGGGCACGGATGCGAACGACGACGAGAACGTCATCATCGTTACCGCGCAGCGTTCCAACCAGCGTCTGCAAGACGTGCCGATCGCGGTTTCGGCCTTCAACACCGAAGCGCTCGAAAAGCAGCAGATCAAGAACACGTCCGACCTGCAGCTCACCCTGCCGAACGTGACCTTCACCAAGGGTAACTTCACCGGTTCCAGCTTCACGATCCGCGGCATCGGCGACCTTTGCGTCGGCGTGACCTGCGACAGCGCGACCGCGATCCACATGAACGACGCGCCGCTGTACGCGACCCGCCTGTTCGAAAGCGAATTCTACGACCTGGCGCAGATCGAAGTGCTGCGCGGTCCGCAGGGCACCCTGTTCGGCCGCAACGCGACCTCGGGCGTGGTCAACTTCCGTACCGCCCGTCCCGACCTTTCGGGCATGTCGGCCAACCTCGAAGGCGAATACGGCAACTACAACAGCTTCAAGTTCAAGGGCATGATCAACGTGCCCGTGGGTGACACGGTTGGCGTCCGCCTGGCCGGCTTCTACCTGAACCGCGAAGGTTACACGACCAACCTGTTCGACAATTCCAAGATCGACGACCGCGATCTGTGGGGTGCACGCGCTTCGATCCGCTTCGAGCCCAGCTCGTCGACCACGATCGACCTCATGGCCCAGTACTTCCATGAGCGCGACAACCGCATGCGCATCCAGAAGCAGCTCTGCCAGCGCGATCCTTCGGGCGTGATGGGCTGCTTGAACGGCAGCCGCGACTATTCGACCACTAATGCCAACTCGACCTTCGTTGGCGTGCTGACCTCGCGCGAATTCCTCGCCGCGAACGGCATTCCTTCGGCCTTCGGTCTCGGTAGCCTGTACGGCGCCGATCCCTATGCGAGCGTGGTCAACCCGACCGATCCGCGTGTCGTCAACACCGACTACACGCCGCAGTATTTCGCGGAAGAATGGATCGTCCAGGGCTCGCTCGAGCAGGAACTGGGCGGCGGCCTGAACCTGAAGGCCAGCGGCAACTGGCAGTCGACCAAGGTCGACTCCTCGCAGGACTACAACAACTCGGTCCAGAACCGTGCCGGCTTCGCCACGGGTCTCAACACCCTGGCCGCGGCTGCTGCGGGGGGCATTCCGGGTCTCCCGGCGTCCTACTTCTCGCCGCTTGCTTCGGCGCTGATCCCCAATGGTCCGAACGGCCTGCTCTGCACCTCGCTGTCGGAAACCAGCGGCATGGGTGCCTACGGTGCGAACCGCCAGCGGCTCTGCTCGCAGACCCCGCAGGACTTTGACCGTTCCAACCAGGATACCGAAAGCTGGTCGGCTGAATTGATCCTGTCGTCCGACTGGGACGGCATGTTCAACTTCCTGCTTGGCGGTATCTACGGCAAGGGGCAGATGAGCGAGAACAGCTACTATGTGAACTCGTTCGGCATCGATTACCTGACCGGTCTGCTCGGCTCGTTCAACGCACTTGGCCGGGCTGGCCTCGCCGCGATCCCGGGTGCCCAGGTTCCGCCTCCGGGCTTCCTTGGCACGCCGTTCTATCGCAACAACAGCGATCAGCTCGACATCAAGACCTACGGGATCTTCGGTGAAGCCTACTTCAAGTTCAACGATCAGCTGAAGCTGACCCTGGGCCTGCGCTACAACAACGACGACAAGACCCTTAAGGCGCGCACCACCCTGGCCAACTTCCTGGTGCCCTACGGCTCGACCGATGCATTCGCTTCGCCCTACATCTACGGCTATGCCGTGACGGGTGCGCCGGCTGCTTCGCGGCTCCAGCCGTTCGATGCTGATCCGGCCACGGCCTGCACGATCAACAGCACGACCTCGACCGGTATTCTCACCGCCGCAAACATCAGCGGCTGCGAGCTCTGGCAGGTTCGTAACGTGAAGTTCAGCGAGTGGACCGGTCGTGCGGTGCTGGATTACCAGATCACCCCGGACAACCTGGTCTATGCCTCGTTCTCGCGCGGCTACAAGTCGGGCGGTATTAACCCGCCGCTGTCGCCGGTCTTCTCGGTGCCAGAAGGCTTCGGTCCGGAAACGGTCTCGGCCTTCGAAGTCGGTTCGAAGAACACCTTCGGCAACATCCAGCTGAACGTCACCGGCTTCTACTACAAGTACAACGACCTCCAGCTGTCGCGCATTGTCGCCCGGACCTCGGTCAACGACAACGTCAGCGCCAATGTCTGGGGTCTGGAAGCCGAAGCGATCTTCCGTCCGACCCGCGAGCTGACGATCAACATGAACGCCAGCTACCTGAACACCAAGGTTGCGCAGGACAAGCTCCTGGCCAACCCGCGTGACTTCGGGGCCGGCCGTGCGGATGCGGTGATCATCAAGGACATCACCAACGGTGCCAACTGCGCCGTGGCCTCGAACACCAACAGCGCCGCTGGCGTCAACGGGTTCGTCAACCAGGTGAACACCCTGATCAACGCCGGTGCGGTGACGGGCAATGCCGGGGCCGGCCTCCAGCCGACCGCCGCCTTTGCACCGGGCAGCGGCCTGAACTCGACCGGGGCCTTCAGCATCTGCGCCGCGCTCAATGCGCTCGCGCCGACCGTTGGTGCGGCCTTCGGTGGTGTCACCGTCTACTCGTCGGGTATTCCGGTGAACATCAAGGGCAACAAGCTGCCCGGCGCTCCGGACTACAAGTTCTCGGCTGGTGCCCAGTACGAGATCCCGGCTGGCGACATGACGATCACCCCGCGTGCAGACTTCATCTACACCGGCAAGTCGTTCGGCAACATCTTCAACGGCACGATCAACGAGATCCCGAGCTACACCCAGGTGAACGCTCAGCTTCAAGTTGATGGGCCGGACAAGAAGTGGTTTGCCCGCCTCTGGGTGCAGAACCTGTTCGACAAGGACGCCATCACCGGTCTCTACGTGACCGACCAGTCCTCGGGTAACTACACCAACATCTTCACGCTCGAACCGCGTCGCTTCGGCTTCACCGCCGGGATCAAGTTCTAAGCGCGATACGACCTAGTCCTGGGAGGGACGCCAGGGGCTTCGGACTTCGGTCCGGAGCCCCTTTTTCTTGCGCAGTGCTCAGGATCTGGATGACCGCAGACACCCGGAGCACATAAAAGGATGGCCCCCTTGCCGGGCGGGCAAGGGGGCCAGTTCGTGGCCGACCGTCAGGTGGTCTTGGGGGGGCGGTCAGGCCACAAGGGAGGCTTCGATGGCGATTCTGATCGCCTCGGAAGTGTGCTGCGCCCCCATCTTGGTCAGCATGTTGGCACGGTGGATTTCGACCGTGCGTGGGCTGATTTCCAGTTGCTCGCCGATCAGTCGGTTCGACAGGCCAACCGCGACGCCGGCCAGCACTTCGCGCTCGCGCCGGGTCAGGCGCTGCACCCGGCTGCGGGCCCGGGCTTCGCGCAGCTTCAGGCTGCCGAGCGCGGCGCCGGTCGATTCCGCCCCGATCAGCGCACCGATCACCTGGGCGGCATCGCAAGGCCAGCTCAGGTAATCGACCGCGCCGGCCAGCACGGCCTTGACGATCTGATCGGTGCCTGGTTCTTCGGCAAAGGCGATGATCGGCAGCCAGCGGCCATTCTCGGCCATCAGCATCACCAGATCGGCCACGGCCTCGCCGGTATCTTCGACCATGATCGCCTCGGCGCGCGGCCAGGAATCAGCGAGTTCCTCGATCGTTTCGAACGGTTCGACATGGATTCCGCTGCCGGAAAAGGCGTGTGTCATCGCGGCGCGGCAGCGCGAATTGCAATCAACGACAGCGATCGTGCGGCGTCTGTCCATCGGTGTGCCCCCTTAGTGGTATGTGCCTAGGGATATTGACCCAAGCTGCCGCCCGCGGCGCGCCGGATTGCGCCGGGATTCGAGGGGGATAGACCGGGAAAATCCCTATTTGCGGCGCTCGGTGCCGCCGAAATCCGGGCATCAAGATTCCTCCAGAATGGAGCGATCAACTCCGCCGCCCAGGGCTGCCGCGACGTCCTCGACATCCCTTTTTGCCGCCAGCAGCAGCGCCGGGTCGAACTGCGGGACGCAGCCCAGCACTGTTCGGCGCAGCCCGGCATAGAAGGCCTGCAGCGCGGATGCGGCCGCGGCGCCGTTGTCGATCCCCAATTGCAGCGCGGTCAGCGCGGCGAGCGCGCGGGTCAACCCTTCGCTGCGGCGCTGATTGTCGCCGCGCTCGTGCGCGCGGACCGCGCTGCCCAGGGCCATCGCCAGTTCCTGATAGCACAGCACCACCAGCTGCTCGGGCCGGGCACTGGCAATCCGCGCGTCGAATTCGACCCGGCGGTAGGCTTCATGCGGATTGCGCAGCGCCAGCATCAGTCACGCCCTGCGTTCCAGGCGTCGATCTGGCCCTGCAGGAACGAAAGGGTTGAGCGCGAAGTGCCGACCCGGCTGTCAGCGGCAGCAAAGCGCTTGGTCAGCTGGGCACGCAGGGCTTCCTGCGCCTCGGCCAATGCGCTTCGCGCTTCGGTCAGGTCGGTCTTCTTCGCGGTGAAGCGCGCCAGCGAGCCGCCGAGCGAGCCGGGATTCCCGGCCGTGCTGGCATTGCGGGCCAGCCGGTCAATCGTGGCGAAAACGCCGTGGATCCCGGCAGTGAACATGTTCGTCACGCCCGTGGGTGAGGCCTTGGTAATGGCCGTCAGGCGCGCCGGATCGAACCGGAAGGTGCCATCGCGGTTGGTCGCGAGGCCCAGCTCGCCCAGGGTGCGCGGCTGGCCAGGGGCGGCCGAGGGCATGATCGTGGTGCTGGCCAACTGGGCAAAGGCCCCGCGCAGCGCGCGGGCGCCGCTGTCGCGGGCCAGATCGCCGCCCTGGGGATTGATCGCTTCGCCCAGCGTGGTCATCAGTTCGTTGAGCGCCGCCGTCAGGTCTTGCATGAAGGTGCTGACCGTGCTGCCGGGATCGCTGAAGCGGATCGTGGTCGGCGCACCGGTATTGGTGCCGGTCAGCCGCAGCGACAGGCCGGGGACGACATTCTCGATCGTGTTCGAGGCGCTGGTCATGGCAACGCCATCAAGCTTGAATGCGGCATCGGCGGCGGCCCCGATCTGCCGGACGGGTGCGGGTGTGCCATCCCAGGCGAGGCTCGCCAGGCCCGGATTGGCCGGATCTTCAGCAGCTTCGAGGATGAAGGCGTTGGCCGCGCCCTCGCTGCCTTTCAGCACCAGCTGCGCCCCGTTCGCGCCATTGGCGACATAGGCCGTGACCCCGGCATTGGCGGCGTTGATCGCCGCAGCTGCGTCTGCCAACGTGGCCCCCGGGGCGATGGTGACAGTCGGGGCGGTCCGGGCCGGATCGGCGGTGAAGATGCCGCCCGCAATAGTGCCAAACCGCAGGGTCAGCGTGCCGGCTCCGATCGCGGTGCTCGCGCTAGCCACGGCCGGGCTGACCAGCGTCTGGCTCGCGGCCAGTGCGGTCACTTCCAGGCTGTAGCTGCCGCTGCCACTGATCACGCCGCGGCTCACCGTGGCGACAGCGCCGTTGGCAATGACCGGCTGGCTGGAAAGATCGCCGGTGCGAACCCGCTCGCCGATCGAAGCAGCAAGCTGGACAACCTGGTTCTTGAGGGTCGAAGCAGTCGAGATCTGGCGTTCGAGCAGCTCGCTGGTGCTGTCGATCCGCGCGAGGCGACTGGCGAACTGCGCCTCGGACAGGTTCCGGGCCAGCGCGGCCATGTCGATGCCGCTGCCGCCGCCAAGGGCGGTCACGATCGAACTGGTGGCGCTGGTGGTGACCATGCCCCGCAGAACGGCCGCTTGTGCCGCTTTTTAAGTCCGCGCGGCGGGGGCCAGCCGGCCTTCGGCGTCGAAGCGCAGTGCCACCGGCACTTCGATCGCTGGGCGCTGCGGCTGCTCGCCGCGCTTGAGCGACAGGACGAAGGCCAGGACCCCGGCAACCGCGCCGTAGAGCTCCTCACGGATCACCTGGTTCTCGCGCGTGGTGAAGTAGACCGAGCGGGCCAGCGCCGGATATTCCAGCGTCGGCACCTGCAGTTCGGTGGCCAGTTCGCGCATCGCCAGCGCCTTTTCGCCGCGGCCCTTGGCCAGCACGATCGGGGCGGATGCCTTGGACGGATCATAGGCCATGGCGACCGAGAAATGGCTCGGGTTGGTCAGCACGAACTGCGCCTCGCGCATCGCCTTGGCCACCCCGCCCATGGCGAGCTGGCGCTGCCGGTTGCGGATCGCCATCTTCTTTTCGGGCGAGCCTTCGGCTTCCTTGTGCTCGTCGCGGACCTCTTCAAAGCTCATCTTCAGGCGCTGGTTGCGGCGCAGCCACTGGACTGGCCAGTCGATCAGCGCGATCAGCACCAGCCCGCCGGAGAGGGCGAACAGCATCCCGGTAAGCGCTTCCCAGGCCAGCGCCAGTTGCGGCCCAATCGCCGCACCCCGGCCCAGCGCGAACAGGCGGGTCAGCCAGTCCTGTCCCCAATACCAGGCAATCGCGCCCAGCAGCGCCAGCTTGACCAGCCCCTTGCCGGCCTCGATCCAGCCCGTCGCCCCGAACATCCGCTTGAGCCCGGCCATCGGATCGAGCCGGCTGGCCTTGGGCAGGGCGTTCGCGCCAACCCAGCGCCCGTCGCCCGCCGCCAGCGAACCGGCCAGGGTCAGGATCAGCACCAGCCCGGCCAGTGTCAGGACCGGCGGTACAACAGCCAGCATGGCGGAAATCAGCGCCTGGCCCGGCGCGAAATCGTCGATGCTGCCGCGGTCCCAGATGAACCCGGCGCGCAGGGTCTGCTCCATCGCACCGAACAGCCAGGGCCCGGCGAACTTGAGCCACGCCGCGCCCACCAGCACCGCCGTGGCCGTCGCAAGTTCGCGGCTGCGCAGGACGTCGCCCTTTTGCGCCGCGTCCGCTTTGCGCTTCGGAGTGGGATCAAAGGTCTTCTCACCGCTCATCGCGCCAGCAGGCTCCCGACCTGTTCCAACCCCTGTTCAGAGAGATCGCCGAACTGCTCGATTAGCAGCGGCACGGCCAGGATCAGCGCGGCCAGGCCCGCCAGCACACCCAGCGGCAGGCCGAGCGCGAAGAGGTTGAGCGCCGGGGCCGAGCGACTGATTACCCCGGTCAGCACCTGCACCAGCAGCAGCACCAGCGTGACCGGCAGGGCGATGGCAAGGGCGGCCAGGAACATGTCGCTGCCGAACCCGGCCACAATCTCGAACCGCTCCGCCCCAAGCCAGGTCTGCCCGGGCGGGAAGGCCGTGTAGCTTTCGATGACCAGGGCAATGAATTGCAGGTGCCCGCCCAGGCCCAGGAAGATCAGCGTCAGCAGCACG
The DNA here is from genome assembly GCA_002454125.1 of Novosphingobium sp. UBA6722. Classification (GTDB taxonomy): domain Bacteria; phylum Pseudomonadota; class Alphaproteobacteria; order Sphingomonadales; family Sphingomonadaceae; genus Novosphingobium. The sequence goes on along the minus strand of DKII01000166.1, from coordinate 1,466 downwards.
GTGAAGTACTGCCCGAGCGCGGGCGATTGCGCGCCGCTGACCGGATCGACCGCCGTCGCCAGGCTGAGGCCCATCGCCCCACCAATCTGCTCGGCGGCGAGGACCGGTGCGGCGAAGCAAAGCTGGAGGATGAAGCCCAGCGTCAGTCCGGCAAGAACCTCGCCCGCCACCATCATCAGCCCATGGACCGAAAACAGCGCCGCGGGCACCTGCACCGGCACCCAGGCGCAGACCAGCACCGCCAGCGCCGCAGTGATCGCGACGCGCAGCTGCACCGGCACGGTTCCGGCGCCAAAGAACGGCGCGGCCAGCAGGGCGGCACCGATCCGGGTCATCACGAAGACCAGCTTCCACAGCTCGGCCTCCAGCGCCCCGAAGCCGAAAGTCATGCCGATCATCGCGGTCCCCCGGCGATCGCGGCGAAGATCTCTTGGGTGAAATCGCTGACCAGCCCGATCATCGATGCACCGAACACCACCAGCACCAGCGCGGTGATCGCCAGCTTGGGGACGAAGGTCAGCGTCTGTTCGTTGACCGAGGTCGCGGCTTGCACGATCCCGATCACGATCCCGACGGCCAGGCTGGCGAGCAGCACCGGCGCGGCGACCAGTGCGGTCACCCACAGCATCCGGTCAGCCAGCGAGAGGAGGGCGGCAGTATCGTCCATCCTGCTACCCGAAACTCGCCGCCAAGCTGCCCATCAGCAGCGCCCAACCATCGACCAGCACGAACAGCAGGAGCTTGAACGGCAGGCTGACGATGGTCGGGCTCATCATCATCATCCCCAGGCTCATCAGCACCGAGGAGACGACGAGGTCGATCACCAGGAAGGGCAGGAACAGCATGAAGCCGATCTGGAAGGCGGTCTTCAGCTCGCTGGTGACAAAGGCCGGCAGCAAGATCGAGAAGGGCACGTCCTCGCCTTTCGCGAACTTGGGCGCCTTGGCCATGTCGGCAAACATGGCGAGGTCGCTCTTGCGGGTCTGGCGTAGCATGAAGGCATGGAATTCCTTGCCGCCATTGGCGATCGCCTGCTCGGCATTGATCGTGCCGGCGCTGTAGGGGGCAATCGCGGTCTGGTTCACTCGCTCCAGCGTCGGCGCCATCACGAACAGGCTGAGGAACAGCGCCAGCCCGATCAGCACCTGATTGGGCGGGCTTTGCTGCAGGCCCAGCGCCTGACGCAGGATCGACAGCACGACCAGGATCCGGGTGAAGCTGGTCATCATCAGCAGCAGCCCCGGCAAGATCGTCAGCAATCCCATCAGCAGCAGCAGCTGGAGCGAGAGCGACAGGCCCGAGCCCTGTGCGCCGCCGATGGCGCCAAAGGCCCGGTCGAGCGCGCCGGGTACGGCGGCCCCGGCGGTAACTTGTGCGTGGGCGACCGTTGACAGCAGCAGCGCAGGGAGGGCGAGTAGCACAGTCCGAAGCCCCCTCCTCGTCAGAGGAGGGGGTTGGGGGTGGTG
>DKII01000115.1:828-11583 GCA_002454125.1 Novosphingobium sp. UBA6722 | reverse complement strand
GCGGGGCGGAGACGGCGACGCTGGTCTGCTCGCCCGCATGCTCGGCCACCAGCCGGTCATAGCGCTGGCCGACTGCCTCGGTAATCTCGGCCAGTTCGGCCACCAGCGCGCCGCCGTCAGTCAGGCCATCGAGCTGCGCGACGTTGTCGAGCGCGGCCGGATCGAGCGGCAGGCTGTGGGTCTGCTGGTCGGCCACCATCTGCAAGCGGTGCTCAACCACCCGCAGCCGGTCATAGCTCTGCCCCAGCAGCGCCGCATCGCCGGTCGCGATGATGCCAGCTTCGGCCAGGGCATCCAGGCTGGCGCGGGTGCCGCGCAGGCGCAGCGACGGATTGCGACCGCCGTGGATCAGCTGATGGATCTGCGCGAAGAATTCGACCTCGCGGATCCCGCCGCGGCCTTTCTTCAGGTCAAAGCCGGGACCGGGGACCTTGGCGCCGTGGTGGTTGGCGCGAATGCGGCCGGTCAGCCGCCCAACCTCGGCAATCGCGCCGAAATCCAGGCTCTTGCGCCAGACGAACGGCCTGATCGCCGCGAGGAAATTCTCGCCCGCGGCAATATCGCCAGCGCAGGCCCGCGCCCGGATGAAGGCGGCGCGCTCCCAAGCCAGCGCCGAGCTTTCGTAATGGGTCAGCGCTGCGCCGATCGGGATAGCGAGCGGGCTGACCTCGCTGGCCGGACGCAGCCGGAGGTCGACGCGGAAGACATAGCCCTCCTCATCGACATGGCTCATCAGTTCCATCAGGCTGCGCGCCACGCGCTGCGCCGCCTCGCCCGGTTCATCGCGCTCGCGCCGGGGGAGCAGGGCGGGATCGTAGAGCAGGATCGGATCGATGTCCGAGCTGTAGTTGAGCTCCTGCGCGCCGTGCTTGCCAAGCGCGAGCGCCAGGAAACCGGCCGGTTCGGCATCGGGCACGCGCCGCTGGATCGCCTCTGCAATCGCGGCGTTAAGCGCGCGGTCGGCAAAGGCGGAGAGCTCGCCGGTTACCCGCAGCAGCGGGAAGGCACCCGCCAGATCGCCCACCGCCAGGGCAACGGCCAGCGCCAGCTTCTCGCGCCGCAGTGCCGAGCCGACGGAAGGCGCGCCTTCGCCCGCTGCTTTGGCCCAGGCCAGCGCAGCTTCGCCGTCACCCGCCGCCAGCAGCGCCGCCAGCGCGGGCAGCCGCGCCAGTCCCCGCTCCAGGAAGGGGGCGTGGGCGCAGGCGCGCGCCAGGGCATGGGTCCAGTCGCCGTTCATCATCGCTGTGCTTGCGAAGGGGGCGAGGCTCTGTCAATCGGCGGACCAATCAGAAGCTCCGAAAGGTTACCCCCACGATGAAGCTCCGCGCGCTCCTGCTGGCCACTCTGGCGATCCCCGCAACCGTCCAGGCCAAGCCCGCGCCGGTCCCGGCGGTTGCCCCTGTGGCGCTGAACCAGCCGGCGCTGGTCGAGATGGTCAAAACGCTGTCTTCCGATGAATTCGAAGGCCGCTCCCCCGGCACGGCGGGTGAGGAAAAGACCGTTGCCTACCTGATCGAGCGGTTCAAGGCGGCCGGGCTTCAACCCGGCAACAAGGGTTCGTGGACCCAGGACGTGCCGACGGTGGAGATCACCGCCAGCAACGTGGCGGGCCTGGCCATCACCGGCGGGCCAAGCACCATGCTGTTCGCGCCGGGCAAGGATTTCGTCGCCGGGTCCTATCGGGCGGTCGATCGCACGGCGATTGCCGACGCCGAGCTGGTCTTCGTCGGCTACGGCATCAATGCCCCGGAACTCGGCTGGAACGACTATGCCGGCGTCGACATGAAGGGGAAGGTCGCGGTGATCCTGGTCAACGACCCGGACTATGAAACCGCCACCGAAGAAGGCCCGTTCAAGGGCCGCCGGATGACCTATTACGGCCGCTGGACCTACAAGTTCGAGGAAGCAGCAAGGCAGGGCGCGCGCGCCGCGTTGATCGTCCACGATACCTTCCCGGCCGCCTATGGCTGGAACGTGGTCGAAAGCTCGTGGACCGGGGCGCAGTACTTCGTCCAGAAAGCCAACAAGGGCATGGACCAGACCGAGGCCAACGGCTGGATCCAGAAGGGCGTTGCCGAAGCGATCCTCAAGGCGGCGGGTCAGGACCTGACCCAGCTGACCGCCGCGGCCAAGCAGCGCGGGTTCAAGCCCGTGCCGCTGGGCCTGAAGGCCAGCATGAACTTCGACAACAACCTGCGCACCGCCATGTCGAAGAACGTGATCGGCATTCTCCCCGGCAAGAAGCGGCCTGACGAGTACGTGCTCTACACCGGCCACTGGGATCACCTCGGTCGCTGCAAGGCCAACGCCAAGGGTGACGACATCTGCAACGGCGCGGTCGACAATGCCACCGGCACGGCCATGCTCGCCGCGCTGGCCGAAGCCAACGTCAAGGCCGGCCCGGCCGATCGCAGCCAGGTGTTCCTGGCGGTGACGCTGGAGGAATCGGGCCTGCTGGGCAGCGAATACTACGGCGCCAACCCGGTCTATCCGCTGGCCAAGACGGTTGGCGGGGTGAACATGGATGCGCTTTCGCCCGGATCGCCTTCGCGCGATTTCCAGGTAGTCGGCGGGGACAAGAGCGAGCTGACCCGCTACGTCGCCGCCGTGACCAAGGCGATGGGCCTGACCCAAGCGCCCGAGAGCGATATCGAGCGCGGGTATTACTATCGCTCCGACCACTTCAGCTTGGCCAAGCGCGGCGTGCCGATGTTCAATCTCGGCCGCGGCAATGATTGGGTCAAGGGCGGCAAGGCCGCCGGCGAGGCTGCGGCAAAGCTCTATAACGACCGCGACTATCACCAGCCGAGCGACGAGTTCGATCCGAACTGGGACTGGTCGGGCATGCTGCAGGATGGTGAGCTGTTCTACCGCCTTGGCCGCAGCCTGGCGATGACCAGCGACTGGCCCAACTGGCACCCGACGGATGAGTTCCGCGCGATCCGTGATCAGAGCCGGAAGGGCGGCAAGTAATGGCTGGGCCGAACGTGTGGATGCCGCCCGAATGGCATCCGCAGGACTGGATCTGGATCGGCTTTCCGCATGACCCGGTGGAATGGCCGGGCTTCCTCGGCCGCGCGCAGGAACAGATCGCGGCCTTTGCCAATGCCGTGGCCGAAAGCGGGCAGGAAGTGCGGCTGATCGTCCGCGACGCGGCCAACCACGCCCGCGCCAGCGCGCTGTGCAGCGCGGCCGTGAAGCTGGAGACACGCCGCTATGGCGATGTCTGGCTGCGCGATACGGGTCCGCTGGTGGTGCAGCGTGATGGCGCGGCACTGGGCCAGCGCTTTGGCTTCAACGGTTGGGGCGGCAAATACCTGATGGACGGCGATCAGGAGATCGGCGCGGAGCTGGCGGAAAGCGCCGGGCTGCCGGTTGCCGCGGCCGACTGGATCCTGGAGGGCGGGGCGCTTGATTGCGATGGCACGGGCCTTGTCGCGACGACCGAGCAGTGCCTCCTGAACCCCAACCGCAACCCGCAGCTCGCGCGCGCCGATCTGGAAGCGCGGCTGGAGCGAGACCTTGGTTTCGACAAGGTGATGTGGCTGGGCGAAGGGCTGATCAACGATCACACCGATGGCCATGTCGACAACCTCGCGCGGTTCGTTGCGCCCGGCGTGCTGGCGGTGCCGCGCCCCAGCGGGGCGGACGATCCCAATGCCGCGATCTATGCCGATGCGAAGGCGCGGGCGGAGGCCTTTGGCTTGAAAGTCGCCGAAGTGCCGTCGCCGGGCCGGGTGACAAGCGAGGGCGGGCGGATCGAGCCGGCGAGCTATATGAACTTTGCGGTGACCAGCAAGGTGGTGGTCGTCCCGACCTATGGCACCCGCCACGACGAGGACGGCGTCGCGGCGATCCAGGCGCTGTTTCCGGACCGGGCGGTGGCCGGCGTGCTGGCCGATGCGGTCCTCGCCGGGGGCGGCTCGTTCCACTGCGCCAGTCAGCAGATGCCGCGGTTCTGACGGCGGTTTCGGTCTGACGAATCCTTGACTCCGGCCCCTCGCGCATTTAGTTTCAACTGAAACCGAAATCCGCGACAGGAGCACGACCACCATGGCCGACCTTTTCGAAAACCCGCTGGGCCTCGACGGGTTCGAATTTGTCGAATTCTGCGCGCCGGAAAAGGGCGTGCTGGAGCCGGTCTTTGCCGCGATGGGCTTTACCGAGATTGCCCGTCATCGCTCCAAGGACGTCCAGCTGTGGCGCCAGGGCGATATCAACCTGATCGCCAATTACGAACCGAAGAGCCCGGCCTGGTACTTCGCCCAGGAACATGGCCCCTCGGCCTGCGGGATGGGCTGGCGCGTGCGCGATGCCGCCAAGGCCTATGCCGAGGCGATCGAGCGCGGGGCCGAGCCGGTTGAAAGCCGCACCGGGGTGATGGAACTGCGCCTGCCGGCCTTCCGCGGGATCGGCGGATCGATGATCTACCTGATCGACCGCTATGGCGCTGACCTGTCGATCTATGACATCGACTTCGTCTACCACGCCGGCGTCGATCGCCATCCGGTCGGTACCGGCCTGCAGCTGATCGATCACCTGACCCACAACGTCTACGGCGGGCGCATGGCCCACTGGGCGGCGTTCTATGAGCGGATCGCCGGTTTCCGCGAGATCCGTTATTTCGACATCAAGGGCGAGTACACCGGCCTCACCAGCAAGGCGATGACCGCGCCCGATGGCAAGATCCGCATTCCGCTGAACGAGGAAGGCGCCGGTGGCGGCGGTCAGATCGAGGAATACCTGCGCGCCTACAACGGCGAGGGGATCCAGCACATTGCCTTTGCCTGCGACGATCTCTACGCCGTCTGGGACCGGCTGGCCGCGCTGGGCACGCCCTTTGCGCCGGCCCCGCCGGAGACCTATTACGAGATGCTGGATGAGCGCCTGCCCGGCCACGGCGAACCGGTGGCGGAGCTGCAAAAGCGCGGCATCCTGCTCGACGGATCGACCCAGAACAACGATCCGCGCCTGCTGCTGCAGATCTTCAGCCAGACCATGATCGGCCCGGTGTTCTTCGAATTCATCCAGCGCAAGAAGGATGAAGGCTTTGGCGAGGGCAACTTTACCGCCCTGTTCAAGTCGATCGAGGCCGACCAGATCCGCCGCGGCGCGCTGCAGGTTGAAGGAGCCGAGCAGTGACCGCCGTCCCGACGCTCGAACGCATTCACCACGTCGCCTATCGCTGCCGCGATGCGAAGGAGACGGTGGAATGGTACAGCCGCGTGCTCGGCATGCGCTACACCACCGCCTTTGCCGAGGATCACGTGCCTTCGACCGGCGAGTTCGACCCCTACATGCACGTCTTCCTCGATTGCGGTGGCGGCAATGTGGTCGCGTTCTTCGAGCTGCCGAACCAGCCGGAAATGGGCAAGGACCCCAACACCCCGGCCTGGGTCCAGCACCTGGCCTTCAAGGTGGCCGATCTTGACGCGCTACTGGCGGCCAAGGCCCATATCGAGGCCCAGGGTGTCGACGTGCTGGGGCCGACCTATCACGGCATCTTCCGCTCGATCTATTTCTTCGATCCCAACGGGCACCGCCTGGAGCTGGCTTGCGATATCGGCACGCCGGACCAGTATGCCGAACTGGCCGCAGTTGCCCCGGCGATGCTGCACGAATGGAGCGAGACCAAGCGTGCGCCGCGTCATGCCTCGTGGCTGCACGAGGATCCGGCCGAACGCGGGGATAGCTGAGCCACTGGCTAAAGCTGGGGTTTCATCGCGCGGTTAATCCGGTATGGGCCGGGCGTGCGTTCGTCCGTCCTCGTCTCGCTTGGCCTTGCCGTCCTGTCCACGCCCGCGCTGGCTCAGCGCGCGGGTGAGAATGCCGCGACTCAGTCAAGCGATGCCTTCGGCCGCTCGGTCGGCAGCGAAAAGACCGGGCTTTACAACAATGAGGACGTCCGCGGGTTCAACCCGGTCGATGCCGGGAACGTGCGGCTGGAAGGCCTGTACTTCGACCAGGTCGAGCGGATTTCCTCGCGGATTGTCGATGGCAACACGATCCGCGTTGGCGCGGCGGCGCTGCGCTATCCGTTCCCGGCGCCGACGGGCCTGGTCGATTACAACCTGACCCAGCCGGGCAAGGACGCCAGCTAAAGCTTCAACCTGGAATACAGCTCGCCCAATTCGATCGGGCCGGGTGGCTCGATCGAGTTCAAGCAGCCGCTCAGCGATACCTTCGGCATTTCCGGCGGAGTCGGTTTCCGCAATGCCACCCGCTATGAAGGCGGGCACAGCCTTTACCGCCCGATGGGCATGACCATGGCCTGGCGCCCGCAGCAGGGCACCGAAGTGCTGCTGTTCGGCGGTCTGTTCATCTACCGCAGCGACGAGCTGCGGCCGTTCTACTATCCCGTCGGCACAGAGCCGCCGCCCAAGGCCGAGCGCGGACTTGATCTGAGCCAGCCCTGGGCCAGCCGCAGCCAGGATCTGTGGACCAGCGGCGCGATCGTCAAGACGCCGCTGCTGGGCGTGAAGCTTGAGGCGGGCCTGTTCTATTCGGCCAAGGACCAGCACAGCGTCTATGCCGACCTGATGCGCGGTGTGGGCACCGACGGATCGGTCGCCAACCGCCGCATCATTGCCGAGCGTGACAATTACGACGGCTCGTGGTCGGGCGAAGTGCGGCTGGTCAAGGAACTGGTCGGCGGCACAGTCAACCACCGCCTGATCGCCTCGGTTCGCGGCCGCTCGCGCAATCGCAATTTCGGCGGGGGCAGCGTGCTGACCTTGGGGCCTTCGACCATCCTGCGCCCCGATCTCCGTGCCGAGCCGGTCTGGACGCAGGGGGCCAAGAACCGCGATGAAGTGCGGCAGATCACTGGCGGTGTGGCCTGGTCGATGGTCGCCCCGCAGCGCTTCAGCCTTGATGTCGGGATTTCGAAGAGCCGTTACCGCAAGGCGCTCGATTTCGCCGATCCGGCGCTGGCCGATCCGGTGACGCGCGACAATCCGTTGCTGCTCAACGTGGCGGGCTCGGTCCATGTCGCGCGCGGGCTGTCGCTCTATGCGGGTTATACCCGCGGGCAGGAGGAAGCGTTGGTGGCACCCGATATCGCCACCAATCGCTCCGAAGCCCCGCCGGCGCTGCGCACCAGCCAGGTCGAAGCCGGCGCGCGCTGGGCGGTCACACCGAAGCTGACCTTCATCGCCGGGGCCTTCTCGATCAAGAAGCCCTATTACAACCTCGATCCGGCGCTGCGCTATCGCCAGCTGGGCGAGCTGACCAATCGCGGGGTCGAAGTTTCACTGACCGGACAGCTTGCCCCCGGACTGACCATCGTCGGCGGCTCGCTGTTCCTCGATCCGACCATCTCGGGTGAGGCGGTCGATACCCGCCTGATCGGCCCGCGCCCGGTCGGACAGATCCGCCGGCGCTCGGTGGCGACGATCGACTGGCGGATGGACGAGGGGCATGGCCCGCTGTCGCTCGACGCTTCGGTCGAGAGCCTCTCAAGCCGCGTCGGCAATGCCGCCAACACGCTGATCGCGCCGCCGCGCACCACGTTCAACCTGGGCGCACGCTATCGCCTCAAAACGGCTGGCGGAACCTGGCTGCTGCGGCCCACGGTGCTCAACCTGTTCAACGAATACGGCTGGAACGTGAACGGATCGGGCGGGTTCACCTATTCGAACCGGCGCCAGATCACGCTGCAGCTCGTCGCCGATTTCTAAAAATTTGCCGGTTCTGTGGAGTAACCCGCACCAACCAAACCTGCCCCGCAACCCGCTCAGGCTGAGCTTGTCGAAGCCCCGTCCGGCATAGCCCTGATGGACCTTTCGACAAGCTCAGGGTGAGCGGGGATGCGGGACGCTATGGTTTTGGGGCGCGTGTGCAGAGTAGCCCGCGCCAACTCCAGCCCCCGACCGGAAGAGGTATAGTTTTGCCAGGTTATTCCCCCGGCACCTTTACGCGCAGCATCGCCGCCGCGGCCAGCACCAGCGTGCCGGCGGCGAAGGCCATGGTCCAGATCGGCTGGTCGGGGAAGAAGGCCTTCATCACCGAGCCCATCACCGTCGCCACCAGCAATTGCGGCACCACCACGAAGACGTTGAACAGCCCCATATAGATGCCAAGCTTGGCTTGCGGCAGGCTGCTCGCCAGGATCGCGTATGGCATGGCGAGGATCGATGCCCAGGCGATGCCGACACCGATTTCGCTGATGATCAGCTGCTCTGGCGTGGTGAAGACAAAGAAGCTGGCATAGCCCGCCGCCCCGCAGAGCAGGCCGAAGACATGGGTCTTGGCCTTGCCGAAGCGGCGCGAAAGGAACGGCAGCAGGGTCAGCGCGGCAATCGCCGCGACGCCGTTGTAGACCGAGAACAGCACACCCACCCAGTTGCCGCCTTCCTGGTAAGCCGCGCTGGCCGGATCGGCCGAGCCGAAGAAGTTCTGCGCCACGACCGGCGTGGTGTTGATCCACATGATGAACAGCGCCGACCAGCTGAAGAACTGCACCAGCGCCAGCTTGCGCATGATTTCGGGCATGCCTGAAAAATCGCCGATGATGCTGGCCAGCATGTTGGCGCTCTTGCCCGCCCGGGCCAGGCGAATGGCAAGGTAGCTCAGGACGCCGTAAGCGACGAGCAACATGGCGAGGAGGTAGACTTCCTTTTCCAGGCCCCGCTCTTCGGTCACCACGGCCAGGAAGCCGCCGGCTGCGATCCACCAGAATGGCCCGCCCGAGCTGCGGTCAGCCAGGGCGCGCAGGGTCGGCCCATCGGCCTCCTCGGCTTCGCCAAAGGCGCGCATTTCCTCAGGCGAGTATTCCTTGGTGGTCAGCACGGTCCACATCACCGCTGCGAACAGCGCCAGGCCCCCGGCCCAGAAGGCATAGCGGACCGTATCGGGAATCTGGCCGAGCGGAGCCTCGTTCGACACGCCCCAATGTTCGAGCAGATAAGGGAAGATCGATCCAACCACCGCGCCCGCCCCGATAAAGGCGGTCTGCACGGCATAGCCGGCGGTATGCTGGTCCTTGCGCAGCATATCGCCAACAAAGGCGCGGAACGGCTCCATCGAGATGTTGAGGCTGGCATCGAGCACCCACAGCAGCACTGCCGCCATCAGCAGCACGTTGCTTTCAGGCATGGCCAGCAGCGAGAGCGCGGCGAGCACCGCGCCGAGCAGGAAGAACGGACGGCGGCGGCCAAGGCGGCCGAGCCAGGTCTTGTCAGAGAGGTGGCCGATGATCGGCTGGACCAGCAGGCCGGTCAGCGGGGCGGCGACCCACAGCGCCGGCAGATCATCGATCGAGCTGCCCAGCGACTGGAAGACGCGGCTCATGTTCGCGTTCTGCAGCGCAAAGCCGATCTGGATGCCGAAGAAGCCGAAGCTGATATTGAACAGCCCGGCCCAGCTCTGCCGTGGTTTCTCGGTTGCCATGCCTCTCCCCTTTTATGGGCAGCAGGGCTGGCACGGCCTGACGGGGCAGGCAAGTGGCATACGAATACGTAAGGCGGCTTCAGCCGGTCGTGCTGGCCCGCACGATCAGGCGCGGCGGCAGGCTGCGGTTGTCCTGGGCCCGGTCCTCGATCTGTTCGGCCAGCGTTTCGACCAGCAGTTCGCCGGCCGCGATCAGGTCCTGCTGGACCGTGGTCAGCGGCGGACTGGTCAGGCTGGCGGCGGGGATATCGTCGAAGCCGACCACGGCGACATCGCCCGGTACCGTGCGCCCCGCTTCGGCCAGCGCGCGCATTGCCCCGATTGCGATCAGGTCACTGGCGGCGAAGACCGCGTCGAACTCCGCGCCCGCATCCAGCAGCGCCCGGATCGCCGCGCGGCCATCGCCTTCGCTGGATAGGGCAGGGACCTGCAGCGCCGGATCGGCGGCCAGCCCGGCATCCGCCATGGCTTCGCACAGGCCGCGATAGCGGTCGGCGAATTCGGGATAATGCTCGTCCGCATGACCCAGGAAGGCGATCTTGCGGCGGCCAAGGTCCAGCAAGTGTTCCCCGGCCAGCCGCCCAGCGGCAACGTTGTCCGTGCCGACCGTCGCCCCGATCGTATCCTCGCGGACCGAGCCCCAGCGCACGAACCGCGTGTCGTGTTCGACCAGTTCGGTCAGCCGCTGGGTGTAAAGCGTGTAATCGCCGTACCCCAGCAGGATCAGGCCATCAGCACGGTGGCTATCCTGGTAGCGGGTGTGCCAGTCATCCTCCAGCTTCTGGAACGAGATCAGCAGGTCCAGTCCGCGATTGGCGGTCGCCCGGGTGATTGCGCCCAGCATGGCCAGGAAGAACGGGTTGATATTGGCCCCGTCGGGCGTCGGGTCCTCGAAGAACAGCAAGGCAATGGTGTGCGAGCGCTGCGACCGCAGCGACGAGGCGTTCTTGTCGACCGAATAGTTCAGCTCGCGCGCGATCTCCTGGATCCGCTGCCGGGTCGCCAGGCTGACCGATTTGGAGCCGCGCAGCGCCCGGCTGACAGTGGGCTGCGAGACCCCCGCCAGATAGGCGATGTCAAAGCTCGTCGGCTTGGCTGAGGGCTTGCGGCCCATTTCCTCTCCTGCCCCGTCCGGTCTTGATGCCGATACGCCGCGCAGGATAGCGCTTCAGCCGCCCAGCGCAATTGCCAAGTCCACCGATTTGGCGGGGCTTGCGGCGCTTGAGCGGTGTGCGGAATGTCTGATCCATTCTGATTGGCCAGGGAAAGCCCGTGGCAAGGCGCGGCGCGCAGCAGGGGCTGGTTGCCCCTGCTAGCGACGCAACGCTGCCCACGGGCTTTCCCTGGCCAACCCCTCCGGGGCGC
>DKII01000115.1:0-749 GCA_002454125.1 Novosphingobium sp. UBA6722 | reverse complement strand
CTCCGTGGGAGCGTTGCTCGTCGATCACGATGCTACGGCATCGCTCACTCCTCTCGCCTCCCCACGAACCAAAATCGGCTCCGTCAGAGTGGGTCAGATATACCGCACACCGCTCTAAACTAGCAATTTGGCGAATGGGCAGGACCGGCCCCTCACCGCATGACGACATGCTGGGAAAAGGTCCGCTTTGGCGGGCCCCGACCGTGCAAGGCAACCGAGAGAACACCATGCAACTCAGTCGCGAGCAAATGCTGCAGGCCTACCGCCGGATGAAGATCATCCGCGAGTTCGAAGAGCGCCTGCATATCGATATCGCCACCGGCGCAATCGCCGGCTTCACGCACCTCTATTGCGGCCAGGAAGCGGTCGCGGTCGGGGTCTGCGAGCATCTCGATACCGATGACAAGATCGTCTCGACCCACCGCGGCCACGGCCACTGCCTGGCCAAGGGCTGTGACGTTGACGGGATGATGAAGGAGATCTGGGGCAGCCGCGAAGGCCTGTGCAAGGGCAAGGGCGGTTCGATGCACATCGCCGATGTCGATGTCGGCATGCTCGGTGCCAACGGGATCGTCGGGGCGGGCGCACCGATCGCGGTTGGCGCAGCGCTCGCCGCCAAGCTTGACGGCAAGGGCAAGGTCGCAATCACCTTTTCGGGCGACGGCGCCTGTAACCAGGGCACGACGTTTGAAGCGATGAACATGGCGGTCGTCACCAAGGCGCCCTGCTGTCCGTCGTCAGAACATTTG
>DKII01000029.1:9843-17368 GCA_002454125.1 Novosphingobium sp. UBA6722 | reverse complement strand
AAAGACCTTCTTCAACTGGATGGAAAACATCCAGCCATGGTGCGTTTCCCGCCAGTTGTGGTGGGGGCACCGGATTCCGGCGTGGTTCGACGCTGACGGCAATGTCTTCGTGGCCGAGACCGAGGAGGAAGCGCTCGCGCTGGCCGGCGGCAAGGCCCTGACCCGCGACGAGGACGTCCTCGACACCTGGTTCTCCTCGGCACTGTGGCCCTTCGCCACGCTCGGCTGGCCGGAGGCGGACGCGCCGCTGCTGGCCAAGCACTACCCCAACGACCTCCTCATCTCCGGGTTCGACATCCTGTTCTTCTGGGATGCGCGCATGGCGATGCAGGGGATGGAGTTCATGGGTGATGTGCCGTGGCGCAAGCTCTATCTCCACGGCCTCGTCCGCGCGGCGGACGGACAGAAAATGTCCAAGTCCAAGGGCAATGTCGTCGATCCGCTGGGCCTGATCGACAAGTTCGGCGCGGATGCGCTGCGCTTCTTCATGGCGGCGATGGAAAGCCAGGGCCGTGACATCAAGATGGATGAGAAGCGGGTCGAAGGGTACCGCAACTTCGCGACCAAGCTGTGGAACGCGGCGCGCTTCTGCCAGTCGAACGGCATTGGCGGCAGCACCGCGATCGCCGCCCCCGCAGCCGCCTCGGCGGTCAACAAGTGGATCATCGGCGAAGTGGTCGAAACCCTGGCCGAACTCGACAAGGCGATGGCCGACCTGCGCTTCGATGCCGCGGCCAATGCAGTCTATCACTTCGTCTGGGACCAGTTCTGCGACTGGTACATCGAACTGATCAAGGGCAACTTTGACGCCGAAACCAGGGCTGTCGCCGGCTGGGTGCTCGACCAGATCCTGGTCATGCTCCACCCCTTCATGCCCTTCGTGACCGAAGAGCTGTGGTCGAAGCTGGCCGACCGGCCCGACTATCCGCTGATCACTGCCCAGTGGCCGGAACCGGGCGCGAGTGTCGATGCTGGCGCCAAGACCGAGGTCGACTGGCTGATCGCCCTGATCGGCAACCTGCGCACCGCCAAGAACGAACTCGGCATCGCGCCGGGGGCGAAGCTCGACGCGTACCTCCCCGAACCGAGCGCCGCGACCCGCGGGATCATCGAGCGCAACCCGGCCGCGATCGAACGGCTGGCACGACTGAACGGCATCCGCTTTGAACCGGCCCCGGCCGGCGCGGCGATGCAGGTTGGCGCGGGCGATGCCAATGTCATCGTGCCGCTCGAAGGCGTGATCGACATTGCCGCCGAGAAGGCCCGCCTCGCCAAGGCGCTGGAAGTCTCGACCAAGGAAGCCAAATCGCTGGAGGGCAGGCTCTCCAACCCGGCCTTCGTCGAGAAGGCCAAGCCCGAAGCGGTCGAAAAGGCCCGCGCCGATCACGCCATGCACCAGGCCGAGGCCGAACGGCTGGCCGCGGCCCTGGCGCGGTTGGGGTAACTCAACCCACCCCGTCACCCCGGACTTGATCCGGGGTCCCGCTTTTGAGCTCTGGCGGAGCGTGTGAATTAGGAAGCGGGACCCCGGTTCAAGCCCGGGGTGACGAACTCGCGAGGCGCGGTGGTTCAAACCCGCCCTGTCCTACCGCGCGCAAATCTGCCAAGGACTCTGCGCCATGCTGACCCTTGCCACCACCACGCCGGACGAACCGGAGATCTTCGCCTCGCTCCAGGGCGAAGGCGCAAGCATGGGGCGGCCGGTGGCCTTCGTGCGGCTGTCGCGCTGCAACCTGGCCTGCACCTGGTGCGACACCGCCTATACCTGGCGGTTCGAGGGCGATAACCGCCCGCACCGCGATGGCCTGGCGTTTGAGCGCAAGGCCAACCAGGTGGTGCTGGACGAGGCCGATGTCGCCGCGCGGATCATGGCGCTGGGGCAGGACCGGCTAGTGATCACCGGGGGCGAACCGCTGCTCCAGGGGGCAGCTTTGGCACGCATGGTGGCCCAGCTGGAAGGGATGAGCGTGGAGATCGAGACCAATGGCACGGTCGCCCCGCATCCCGCGCTCGATCCCTTGGTCAGCCAGTACAATGTCAGCCCGAAACTGAAGCATTCCGGGAATCCCGTTGACTCTGCACAGATTCCCGAGCGCTTCGCGGAGTGGATTCAGAAACCTCAAGCCTGGTTTAAGTTTGTCGTGGCGACGCCCGATGACATTGCCGAGGTGCTGGAGCTGATCGAAACCCACCGTCTGCCGCGCGAACGGACCTTCGTCATGCCCGAGGGGACCGACAGCGAAACCCTGCGGACCCGCGAGCGCTGGCTGGCCCCGCTGGCGCTGCAAAACGGGCTACGCCTTTCGGACCGGATGCATATCCACCTCTATGGTGATACCCGCGGGACATGAGCGATGCTGCCCCCGGAACCGGCCCGCTGAAGGGCAACCTGACCGAGGGGCCGTTGACCCGGACCCTGCTGGTCTTTGCCCTGCCGCAACTGGTCGGCAACGTGCTGCAAAGCCTCAACGGCTCGATCAACGCGGTCTGGGTCGGGCAATTGCTGGGCGATGAGGCGCTGGCGGCCGCGGCCAATTCGAACATCCTGATGTTCCTGCTGTTCGCGCTGGTCTTCGGCTTCGGCATGGCGGCAACCGTGCGGATCGGGCAGGCCTGGGGCGCCAATGACGTGATCGCGGCCCGCCGCGTGCTGGGCGCGGCGCTGGGGCTGACGGGCATGATCTCGCTGGTCATGGCGACGCTGGGCATCGTGTTTGCCGACAAGGTGCTCGATCTGCTCGCCACGCCGGGGGCCGCGCATGACCAGGCGCTGGCCTATCTGCGGGTGGTATTCATCGCCAACCCGATCGCCACGATCACCACGATGATCGCGATGGGCCTGCGCGGATCGGGCGATGCGGCCACGCCGCTGCGCTTCATGATCCTGGCAACGCTGCTCGACGTGGTGCTCAACCCGATCCTGATCCTGGGCCTGGGCCCTGCCCCGGCGCTCGGCATTGCCGGATCGGCCTGGGCAACGGTGATCGCTACGACAATCGGCTTTGGCGCGATGCTGGTGTGGATTTATGCCAAGGACCTGCCGCTGCGGCTGCGCGGGGCAGAGCTCGCCTGGCTGAAACCGCGCTGGGAGGAAAGCCGCTACCTGCTATCCCGCGGGCTGCCGATGGGCGCGCAGATGCTGGTCATTTCCGGCGCCGGGGTGATCATGATCGGGCTGGTCAACCGCGAAGGCGTGGTCACCGCGGCGGCCTATGGCGCGCTGCTGCAGATCTGGAACTACATCGGCATGCCGGCGATGGCGATCGGCGGCGCGGTCAGCGCGATGGTGGCCCAGCACATCGGCGCGGGGCGCGAGGACCGGGTCGATGCGATCAGCCTGGCCGGAAGCCTGACCAATCTGGCCATGACCGGGCTGCTGATCGCCGCGCTGGTCCCGTTTGACCGGCCGGTGCTGGAACTGCTGCTGGGGGCCGGCAGCCCTTCGGTTGACGCCGCCGTCCATATCCAGGACCTGGCGATCTGGACCTATCTGCCCTTCGGGGTGACGATCGTGCTGTTCGGCCCGCTGCGCGCCTTCGGCGCGAACTATGCGGCGCTGCTGGTGCTGTTCGTATCGATGTATGTGGTGCGGCTAAGCGCCTATTACCTGCTCTACCCGCTGCTCGGGGCGGATGCGCTGTGGTATTCGTTCGTGATCAGCTCGATCACGTCGCTGGGTCTGACGCTGGCAGTGTACTTCAGGCTGCCATGGCGCCGCAGATTGCAAGCGCGTATCGCCGCCGCGGCGGACGATACGCAGCCAGCGTGACCCCTTTTACCTACCCTGCGCGCGCCAGCGCTGGACGGTGCGGAGGACCATTTCCTCCTCGCCGCCGGCATCGCGCCACAGTTCGCTGATCGAAGGGTCGGCCGAGGCTGGGCGCTTCATTTCCTCAAGATCATCGAAGGCAACGCGGATCGGGATCGAAACGCCCTCGCCGCAGATGATGCATTCGCGGTTGCGCAGCGCCGGAATCGAATCGAGGAAGCCGCGCGCGCCTTCAGGCATGGCAGCCTTCACGAAAGCCTGGTCGCGATCGTTGTTGAGGCGCATCGAGATGATCGTGCCGCACTGCGAGAGCACGCCTTCGGCCAGGTCCGACGGACGCTGGGTGATCAGGCCCAGGCTGACGCCGTACTTACGGCCTTCCTTGGCGATGCGGCCCAGGATCCGGCCGACCGAAGAGCCATCGGCGTTCTTCTCGTTCGGCACATAGCGGTGGGCTTCTTCGCAGATCAGCAGGACCGGGCGGGTTTTCTCGTCACGGGCCCAGATCGCGAAGTCGAAGACCATGCGGCTGAGCACGGCGACCACGGTGGAGGTGATGTCCGAGGGGACGCCCGAAACGTCGATGATCGAGATCGGCTTGCCGCGGCTCGGCAGGCGGAAGATCTTCGAGATGAACTCGGCCATCGTATCACCCACCAGCATGCCGGAGAACATGAACTGGAAGCGCGGATCGGCCTTCAGCTCGTCGATCTTGTTCTTGATCCGCATGTAGGGCGCCGATGAGGTCGCCTTGTCGAGCTTGCCCATCTCGGTCTGGATCAGGTTGGTGAGGTCCGACAGCAGATAGGGGATCGGGCTGTCGACCGTGATCTTGCCCATGCCTTCGGCCAGCCGGTTCTTGGCCCGCGCCGCGAGCAGGCACTTGCTGAGGATGTCCATGTCCTCCTGCCGGTCGTTGCCGCTGGAGGTGAGGAACACTTCGCAGTGCTCTTCGAAGTTCATCAGCCAGTAGGGCATCTGCAGGTTGGACACGTCGAAGATCATGCCGGTCTGCTTGAACGCGGCGGAGTATTCGCCGTGCGGGTCGATCATCACGATGTGGCCTTCCGGCGCAGACTCGCAGATCCGGTGGAGGATCAGCGCGGCGCTGGTCGATTTGCCGGTACCGGTCGAGCCGAGCAGCGCGAAGTGCTTGCCCAGCAGCGAATCGATGTAGAGCCCGGCGCGGATGTCCTTGGTCGGGAAGACAGTGCCGACCTGGATCGAGGAGCGGCCATCGCTGGCGT
The DNA here is from genome assembly GCA_002454125.1 of Novosphingobium sp. UBA6722. Classification (GTDB taxonomy): domain Bacteria; phylum Pseudomonadota; class Alphaproteobacteria; order Sphingomonadales; family Sphingomonadaceae; genus Novosphingobium. Next base: position 12,352 of record DKII01000029.1, on the reverse strand, counting down.
AGATCTGCTTGAGGTCGTTGCTGGTGGCCGGATAGATCAGCGCGCCGGGGATCGGATAGCGCGTCACGCCGCGGCGGAATGAGTGGATGCGGCCGGTCAGGCGCTCTTCATCGCCTTCACCCAGGAAGTCGATCTGGGCCATGATCCCGCCCGGAGTCTTGGAATCCTGGCGCTGGGTGCGGACCGAGGCGAGCAGCCAGCCCTTGCCGACGCGGATCTTGATCTGGCTGCCGACCTGCCCGGCCAGCGCGACCGAAGGGTCGGCGTCATCGGCGCATTCCTGCAGCCGTTGAAGGTCCAGCGCGATGGCCGAACCCGAACCGGCGATCTCGAGGATGATGCCGATCGGTTCGCGGGCATTGTCGATCTCGGCAGCCGGTGCGGCAGCCGACGCTTCGGCCTCTGCCTGGTTGTCACGCTGCCCAAAACCGTTGTTGTTCAAACCGTCCATGCCCGTGGCGTCCCCTGTCAAATGGCCCCTGTCTAAAGGCAGGGCGGACCATAGGCTTGGGCGGTTAAAATGGCTTAAACGAGGGCGAACAGCCGTCCCGCGACAAAGCCCATGCCAACCGAGACCATCACGGCCAGCAGGCCATAGAGGAAACCGTTGTCATCGGCGAACTGGGCGACCAGCCGTTCGAAACCGACCTTGCGCACCTCAACCCGGGCGACGGCGGAGGCCACCACCCGGCCCTTGCTGACGGCAAAGGTCTCAGCCGTATAGATTCCGGTCTGGACCGAGGACGGCAGCTTGATGCGGGCCTGATAGAGCACCTGCTCGCTGACGTTCACGCCGCGCGGGTCCTCCTTGTAGAGCCCCTCGCGCACCCGTCGTTCGACCAGGCCCTCTGAAAAGCGGCGCTGTTCGGCCGGGTCGAAGGCGCCAATCGGCGAAAGCTGCAGCCACGGCAGGCCCAGCTCATAGATCGCGGCGGTCTTCTGATCGACGATCTTGCTGATCGGCTTGGAGGACGCGACCGCGAAGAAGGAGGGGGCCGAGCGGAACTCGGCACTGGCGGCGTTGACCCAGATCCCGGCGATCCGCTGCTTCTCGCGCAGGATGATCGCGTTGGTCGGCCCCTTGAGCACGACGACAATGTCATAGTCTTGGCCGGCGCGGCTGCCCTCGGGCGTCAGGATCGCGCCGAACAGCAGCAGTTCGGTGCCGGTGAAGCCCTGGCGGACCTGGATCTCGTGCTGCGAGACTTCCGGCACCAGGATCGGATCGCGCGCACCGCCCAGCAAGATCAGGCAGAGGATAGCGAACAGCGCTCTGCGCAAGGTGCGGCCAAGCCATCCGGCTTGGCCTTGCAACACCGGCCCACTCCCCCGGCCCAACCACCCGAATAGGATACCCTGTGGGCGGTTGGGCCGGGGGAGCGGGCCGGTGTTGCTAGCCAACTGCGGAGGCAGTTGGCGCACCCAGAGAGCACCCACCCTCATAGCGGCGAGTCCGTGTAGATCTCGTCCGGCTGCCAGGCGAGGCCGATCAGCATGCGCAGCGCGATCAGCAGGACGATGGCGGCCAGGACAAAGCGCAGCCGTTCGGCCGGAACCTTTTGCGCCAGCTGCGAGCCGATCTGGGCGCCTGAAACCGAACCGATCAGCAGCAGCACCGCCAGGACGATATCGACCGCCTTGGTGGTCAGCGCGTGCATCATCGTGGTGATCATGGTCACGAACAGGATCTGGAACAGCGAAGTGCCGACCACCACGTTGGCGCTCATCCCCAGGATGTAGAGCATCGCCGGGACCAGCACGAATCCGCCGCCGATCCCCATCAGCATGGTCAACACACCCGTGAAGACGCCCAGCAGCAGCGGGGCCAGCGGCGAGATGTAAAGGCCCGAGCGATAGAACCGCCAGCGCAGCGGCAGGTTGGCGACCATCGGGTGGTGGCGCCGCTTGCGCGCGGGCAGCGGCACGCCGGTGCGCTGGGCCTTGACCGACTGCCAGCTTTCGCGCGCCATCAGCGTGCCGATCGTGCCGAGCAGGCCGACGTAGAGCAGGTTGATGACGATATCGATCTGGCCCCATTGCTGGAGGATCCGGAACAGCACCGCGCCAATCCCGGTGCCGATCACCCCGCCCGCAACCATCACGGTGCCCATGTGATAATCGACCCCGCCGCGCCGGGTATGGGCGAAGACGCCCGAAACCGAGGCGCCGGTTACCTGGCTGGCAGCCGAAGCGGCGGCGACCGTGGGCGGGATGCCATAGAAGATCATCAACGGCGTGGTCAGGAACCCGCCGCCCACGCCGAACATGCCGGACAGGATCCCGGTCAGCCCGCCAAGCGCGACGATGACCAGGCCGTTGACCGCCAGATTGGCAATGGGAAGGTAAACGTCCATCTGCCTGCCATGGCTAGCCCAGCAGGGCGGCGGAAAAAAGGCGTCAGGCCCTAGAAACCTGCGGACAGCGTGATCGCAGGACCCGATTTGGGGGCGGCATTGCCGGCCGCGCGCAGCCGCCAGTCGGCCGAGACCCGCCCCTGCCCGCCGCCGAG
>DKII01000029.1:0-9790 GCA_002454125.1 Novosphingobium sp. UBA6722 | reverse complement strand
CCGCCCCTGCCCGCCGCCGAGCGGAAAATCGAGCGTCGCCGAAGGTCCGACATCGACGCGGTTGGCACCCTTCTGTGCCCCGCCCCAGGCCCCCAGCCCGGCGCGCAGCTCACCCCGGCCCAGCCGCGCCAGGCGCCGCTCGATCCGCAGCTGCCCATCGACGAAGGCGCTTGCGCCCGGTCCGCCGACATAGCCGGCCTGGGCATAGACTTCACCGGACAGGCCGGCCGGAAGGTCGAACCGCGGCAGTTCGGTCACCGCGCCCACTGCCGGACGCCAGGTCTTGCCGCGGGCCTGCTGCGTGGCGCGCAGTTCGGCCTGCAGTGCAACCGGCACGCGGGCCAGCGGGCGGGCGCTGAGGCCCAGGGCCAGTTCCTCACCGCGCGGTGCCTGCACCGCACTGGACGCGCGCAGATAAAGCGCGGGCCGATGCGCGCTGGCCGGGGCGAGGCGGTAGCGGATCACCGCCCCGACCTGGCTGGCGCCATAGGAGGGCGATGGCAGGCCGGCCGCCGTCGTTCCGACGCCGCCTTGGCGCAGCAACAGCCAGCCATCAGCCGACCAGCGCTTGGCCGAAAGCGGCGCGACCCGCGCCTGGCGTGCTTCGGCCGGCATCAAGGCGGCGGTGCGGTTCGTCGCGCTCAACCGGTCCATCACGAATCGCGGCATTGGCAATTGCGCCACCCCCGCCATCCAGGCCAGCTGATGGGCCGCAGCAACACGCGGCGCTTCGCCGGTGCCGCCAGCGGGGGCGAATTCGGGCGGCAGGCTCGGCAGGCTTGCCGGCGGCGGAACGGCGATCAAGGCAGGCGGCGGGGCAAGCGGCACCGGTGCGGACGGCGGGGTGCGGACCACCGGGGCGATCGCCGCGGCGACCGTGGGCACCGGCCGGGCCTCGCGCTGCGCAACCGGTGGCAGCACCCTGGCCACGGCTTCGGCCACCGGAGTGGGCAAGCCCGGCAGGGCAATCTCCTCCCACAGCGCGGCCCGCAGGCCAACCCAGCCGAGCAGCACGGCACCCAGCGCAATCAGCGGCTGGCCGCGGCGGGGGCGCAGCCGGTTCATGCCGCGGCCTCTTGCAACGGCTTGGCGGCGGGATGGGCCAGATGCTCGGTCTTGTCCCAGGTCACCGGCGCACCGCCCAGGCTGCGGGCATAGCCGAGCAGCGCGCGGCGGCCGGCCATGATCGCGATGACATTGGCCACCGGGATGCGCAGCACGGCGCGCAGGCCTTCGGCCCAGCCATATTCGCGGCCAACGAACAGCAGCTTGAACAGCGCGCGCCAGGCCAGTCCCGCCAGGCCCAGGCCCAGCAAGGCCTGATGCGCCGGGGTCAGCGGCATGCTGGGCAGCAGATCGGCGGCCTGGGCCAGCACCAGCACGGCATCGAGCGCCAGCAGCGCATAGGCGGCTGCCAGGACCAGCGCGGTCAAGGGCCCGCGCCGATCGCGCAAGGCCATCCAGAACTCAAGCGGATTGGCGCTCCAGCCGATCCGGTCCCAGCTCTGGAAGGCGATCCCGTGGATCCAGCGGGTCTTCTGCCGAACGGCTGTGGCCAGCGTGCCGGGAAAGCAGCTGGCGGTGGCAACCAGGCTGCCATCGGCAGCGCGCAGCCGGAGGAAGGCGCTGCCCCGGCCGGTCTTGGACAGGGCCAGGCCCAGCTCATAGTCCTCGGTCAGAGCATCGGGTGAGAACGGCCCGGAAAGGCCATGGTGGTGCTGGCTGTCCACCAGTCGGTCCAGCGCCGTGCGCGATAGCCCGCAGCCGACTCCGGCCGCCGGCAAGGCGAGCCCCAGCGCATCGCGGACCACCATTGCCTTGGCGTGGCTTTCGGCAAATTCATCGGCATAGTGCCCGGAAATCCAGCGGTTGCCATTGCCTACCACCGGCCGGACCGGCAATTGCACGAAATCGACCGCCGCCAGCGCCGCGTCGATCGCTTCGAGTGCGGCGGGATGAACCATGTCTTCGGCATCGTGGAGGATCACGCCCCGGAACCGCCGCGCGCTGCGTGCTTCATCGGCCTCGAGCGCGGCATAGAGCCGATTGAGGCAGTGCGCCTTGGTGGTGGGGCCGGCGCCGTCAACCAGGACCAGGCGCAACCTGGGATCACCACCCGCCGCTGCCACGGCCGCAGCCAGGGTAGCAGGATCGTTGCGGTAGCAGCCGACATAGAGCCGCAGCGCGTCCTGCGGCCAGACCTGCAACAGGTGGCGGATCGTCATGCCGATCACTGCGCTTTCGGCATAGGCCGGGATAAGGACAGCCATCGGTCCGGCCAGCGGGGCCGCGCCAAAGCCACGCGGCAGGGTGCGGGTGCGGGCCCGGCCGGTCAGCTTGAGCCACAGCCACGACAGGTCGATCGCCAGTTCATCGACCAGGCCGACGGCAATCCAGAACCCCGCGAACAGCAGGAGCTCGCGTTCTGCGAGCAGCAGCGCCTCAAGCGCCCAGCCGATTTCGCCTGCCGTTCCGGTCATGCCCGCCTGAAGAGCCCCCTGATTTGTCGCCAAAGTCCGGAAGCGTAACCAGATTCGGTATTGCTTGCAACGCGTCCGCGATTGCCCGATTGATCGAGTCATGCCTGCAAATCGTCATCTCGCCTCGCGTCTTGCCAGCGCCCTCACCCGCTTGTTCGGCGGCGAGGCCGGGGCCGGCCTGCTGCTGATCCTGGCCGCCGTGCTGGCGATGCTGGCGGCCAATTCGGCCCTGTCCGGCACTTACCACGCGCTGCTCCACGCCCCGCTGCCGTGGACGCCGATCCCCAAGCTGGAAACCGCGCACCTGTGGATCAACGATGCGGTCATGGCGGTGTTCTTCTTCGTCGTCGGGCTGGAGATCAAGCGCGAGGTGCTGGTGGGTGAGCTGTCCACCCCGGCCCAGCGCCGCCTGCCTGTGCTGGCAGCGATCGGCGGCATGGCGGTCCCGGCACTGATCTACCTGGGCGTGGCCGGCAGTGAGCCGGGCCTCGCGCGCGGCTGGGCGATCCCGGCGGCAACCGACATTGCCTTTGCTGTCGGCGTCCTCGCCCTGCTCGGCAAGCGCGGGCCGCCGGCGCTGCGATTGTTCCTGCTGACCGTGGCGATCGTCGATGACCTGGGCGCTGTGGCGATCATCGCGCTGTTCTATACCGCGCAGCTCAAGCTGGCCTGGCTGGGCGGCGGCGCGGCGATCTTGGCGTTGATGGCCGTGCTGGCGCGGCTCAAGGTCCAGCGCGGCTGGCCCTATGTCCTGCTGGCGATTGCCGCCTGGTACTGCGTGCTCCATTCCGGTGTCCACGCGACCGTGGCCGGGGTGCTGGCCGCCTTCACCATCCCGCTCAAGCTTGACCGCCACGGCGACAGCCTGCTGCTGCGGATGGAGCATGCACTGGTGCCATGGAGCGCCTATTTCGTGGTGCCGCTGTTCGGCTTTGCCAATGCCGGGGTGGAACTGTCCGGCGGCCAAGGTTTCGGCCCGCTGCCGCTGGGCATTGCCCTGGGGCTCCTGCTGGGCAAGCCGATCGGCATCCTGGGGGCGATCCTGCTGGCCAAGGCGTTCAAGCTGGCCGAGCCGCCGCCGGCCAGCCCGCAGCAACTGGCCGGAATGGCCATGCTGTGCGGGATCGGCTTTACGATGAGCCTGTTCATCGGCGCCCTGGCCTTCCCCGGCCAGCCGGCGCTGATCGACGAGGCCAAGCTGGGCGTGCTGGCCGGATCGCTGGTTTCAGCGCTGTGCGGCTTTGCGCTGCTGCGGTTTGCCCGGCCGCGCGGTTAGGGCCTACCAGCTGCCGACATTGGGCATCGAGGCCCAGGGTTCCTGCGGTTCAAGGTGCCCATCCTGCAGCAGCTCGACCGAGATACCGTCGGGCGACTTGACGAAGGCCATGTGCCCGTCGCGCGGCGGGCGGTGGATCGTGTGGCCGGCATCGAGCAGCGCCTGGCAGGTCGCGTAGATATTCTCGACCCGGTAGGCGAGGTGGCCAAAATTGCGGCCGCCGGTATAGACCTCACCCTCGCCGTTCTCGGGCGGCCAGTTATAGGTCAGCTCAACCTCGGCCAGCCCTTCCTGCCCCGGAGCGGCCAGGAAGATCAGCGTGAAGCGGCCCTGCTCGCTCGAAAAGCGCCGCACTTCCTTCAAGCCAATCAGCTCGAAGAAGGCGACCGTCGCTTCGGGATCGGTCACGCGGATCATGGTGTGCAGGTAACGGGTCACGGCAACTCCAACTCAATTCGTCGCTAACACGGAACGGTTCATCGTCCAGACAGGCAGGTTGCGGCAAACACCGCCGGGTCGATCCGGAGACCGCTCATGTCTGACTATAGTTCCGATTCCGCCGCACCCGCCAGCCGTTTCTGGCATGACCCGGTGACCCGCCGCTGGCTGGCCAGCGCCGGCGTGCTGACCCTGGGCCTGATCGCCGGCGGTTATCTGCTGGGCAACGGTCTGGTCCGGGCCAAGGATGCCGATCGCTCGGTCACCGTGCGCGGCCTGGCCGAGCGCGAGGTGACGGCCGACCTGGCCACCTGGACGATCGCCTATTCGGCCTCCGCCCCGGACCTTGCGACAGCCCAGGCCTCGGTCGATCGCGATTCGGAATCGATCCGCGCCTTCTTCCGCGAGCTGGGTTTTCCGGCGGACGATCTCCAGCCGACCGGGGTCAACGTCAACCAGTTCAGCGAGAACGGCATCCAGCGCTTTACCGTGCGCCAGCGGATGACCCTGCGTACCACCGACATCAAGCGCGCCCAGGCCGCCGTGCGCCGCCAGTTCGAGCTGGTCCGGCGCGGCGTGGTGCTGGAGGAAGGCTCGGGCATTGCCTTTACCTATACCAAGCTCAACGCGATCAAGCCCGAGATGGTGGCTGCCGCGACCAAGGACGCCCGCGCCTCGGCCGAACAGTTCGCCAAGGACAGCGGCACCAGCGTCGGCAACATCAAGAGCGCCACCCAAGGCTATTTCGAAGTGACCGCGCGCGATGGCGATTCGGGCGGCGGCTGGGGCGTTTCCGATACGCCTTACAAGAAGGTCCGGGTGGTCACGACGGTGGATTTCTATCTGCGTTGATCTGCTCCGCTGACGCGGAGGGCACCGCCGGGCCGGTGGTGCCCCTGTTTCAGCCGCGCTGAAACAGCAAAAACAGAACGGCCCGCCCCGGTTTCCCGGAACGGGCCGCCCTGCTCACCCCGTAGGGTACTGTTAGAAGCTGTACTTGAGCGTCCCGACCACGGCATCGTCCGAGAAGCCGCCGATCGAATTGCCATCGACGCCGACGTAGGCGACGCCGATCGACAGGCCCTTGTACAGCGTGGCGCTGGCGCCCAGGCTGTAGTCCCAGCCGCCGCCGGTGCCGGCCAGCGTCAGCCGCTTGGGCGAAAGCGCGCCATCGGTGTAGCCGGCGTGGGCCGTCACGGTGATCGGCGTGCTCAGCACGGCAAGCGACCAGTCGGTGTAGAGATAGAGGTTGTCGTCACCGCCCAGCGAATCCTGCTTCCAGGCATAGTTCAGGCCGAACTTGGCGCTGGCCGGGCCGATCGCGGCGGTCAGCGAGGCGTAGGGCTCGAACACGTTGCCATCGCCAAAGCTGCCCGAGGGATAGACGTAATAGAGCAGGCCGACGTCAGCGGTCAGGCCGCTGCTGACCTTGCCGGTCCAGCCGGCATAGACGTCAACTTCGGTCGAACCATAGATGTCGAGCGCGTCCTGCTCGAGGCTCGAGGCCCAGGTGCCGATGTAGAGACCCGACGAGTGGTTGAGGTTGATCGAACCCTGGACAGCGAAATCACCACCCGAAAGCGACAGGCCGCGGAAGCGGTAGTCGGTGACGATGGCGGCATTGCCGGTGACGGTCAGATCGGCCGGAGCGTCGGTTTCATCGGCCAGGGCCGGAGTAGCAGCCAGCGCAGTGCCGGCGAGAAGGGTTGCAGCGACGAGGCTGCGGACGGACGTGAGCATGTCAATCTTCCTATGCGATTGTTGGTGCTTCGTCCCACCTGCGCCCGCCCCTTGCTGCTCGGTCCGGCAGCATTCGGTTCGGACGAGACCCGGGTGGCACAGCTTTGTTGCAGCGCACAAGAGGAAAGCGACACAAAGATTACACGCGAGGTCCAGGTGTGCTTTTATGGCAACGGTCCGGCCGATCGCGTCATTGTCGGTTAAGCCCCGCGCGGCTATAGGCGCGGTCCTGATGTTTTCCCGCCTGCGCCAGTTCTTTGGGGCCGCCCAGCCCGCCCCCACCGCCGCGATTCCGGCGGGTGAGCGAGTCTATGCCGTGGGCGATGTGCACGGCTGCGCGGACCTGTTCGCAGCGCTCATCGCCGGAATAGACGCCGACGATGCCGCGCGCGGGCCGGCCCGGACGACAGTGATTCTTCTGGGTGACCTGATTGACCGCGGGCCTGACAGCGCTGGCGTGCTGCGCCTCGCGCGCGACTGGCAGCAGCGCCGGCGGGTGCGGATCCTGATGGGCAATCACGAGGAGATGTTCCTGACCGCGCTGCGCAAGCCCAGCGTGATGCGCCGGTTCCTGCGCTTTGGCGGGCGCGAGACGCTGCTGTCCTATCCGATCGATCCGGCCGAATATACCCGTGCCGAGATCGAGGAAGTGATGGAACTGGCCCAGGCGGCGATCCCGCAGGCCGACCTCGATTTCGTCGCCAGCTTCGAAGACCAGGTGACGATCGGGGACTATCACTTCGTCCATGCCGGGGTCCGCCCAGGCGTTGCGCTGGCTGCCCAGAAAGTCGGCGACCTGCGCTGGATCCGCGAGCCGTTTCTCGATCACGCCGATGATTTTGGCGCGGTCGTGGTCCACGGCCATAGCATTACCGACAAGGCCGATTTCCGGAGCAACCGGATCGGCATCGATACCGGGGCCTACAGCAGCGGGCGGTTGACTGCGCTGGGGCTGGAAGGAACAACCCGCTGGCTGCTAACGGCAGAGGCGAGCGATGGCGCGGTGCGCGTCAGGACAGAGGACTAGACGATGAAGATTGCAATGGTCGGCTCGGGCTATGTGGGCCTGGTTTCGGGCGCTTGCTTTGCCGATTTCGGGCACGAAGTGGTCTGCATCGACAAGGACCCCGCCAAGATCGACAGCCTGCGCGCCGGCGTGATGCCGATTTACGAGCCGGGCCTGGCCGAACTGGTCGGCTCTAACGTCAAGGCCGGACGCCTGTCGTTCACCACTGACCTGGCCGAAGGGATCGCCGGGGCCAGCGCGATCTTCATCGCCGTCGGCACCCCCAGCCGCCGCGGCGATGGCCATGCCGACCTGTCCTATGTCTATGCCGTGGCCGAGGAGATCGGCCAGAACCTGAAGAACGATGCGGTGGTCGTCACCAAGTCGACCGTGCCGGTCGGCACCGGTGACGAGGTTGAGCGGATCCTCTCGGAAGCAAATCTGCCGGTGCGCTTTGCCGTTGCCTCCAACCCCGAATTCCTGCGCGAAGGCGCGGCGATCAGCGATTTCAAGCATCCCGACCGGATCGTGGTCGGCACCGAGGATGACTGGGCGCGGGCCGTGATGACCGAGGTCTATCGCCCGCTGTTCCTCAACAAGTCACCGCTGCTGTTCACCAGCCGGCGTTCGAGCGAGCTGATCAAGTACGCCGCCAATGCCTTCCTGGCGGTCAAGATCACCTTCATCAACGAGATGGCGGACCTGTGCGAAAAGGTTGGCGCCGATGTCCAGGACGTTTCCCGCGGGATCGGCATGGACGGGCGGATCGGATCGAAATTCCTCCACGCCGGCCCCGGCTATGGCGGCTCGTGCTTCCCCAAGGACACCCTCGCCCTGCTCAAGACCGCCGAGGACTATGAGGCCCCGACTAGAATCGTCGAGGCCGTGGTCAAGGTCAACGACAGCCGCAAGCGCGCGATGGGCCGCAAGGTGATCGAGGCGCTGGGCGGCATGGAGGCGGCGCGCGGCAAGAAGGTTGCCATGCTGGGGCTGACCTTCAAACCCAACACCGATGACATGCGCGACAGCCCCTCGATCGCGATCGCCATGGCCTTGGCCGATGCCGGGGTGAACGTCGCGGCCTATGACCCCGAAGGCATGGAACAGGCCCGGCCGCTGATGCCCGAGGTGGAGATGCAGCCCAATGCCTATGCCGCGATCGAAGGCGCCGATGCCGTGGTGATCGTGACCGAATGGGACGCCTTCCGCGCGCTCGATCTGAACAAGGTCAAGACGCTGGCCAAGGCGCCGGTGCTGGTCGATCTGCGCAACATCTATGACCCGGCCGAAGTCCGCGCCAAGGGCTTTGCCTATTCGAGCGTCGGGCGCGCCTAGCCGCTCTTCAGCTCGCCCTCTTTCCTCATCGCGCGCGCTGGCTATGGTGCGGGCGATAACAGGGAGAGAGATCACGATGCGGAAACGGACCATTGCCCTCGGCGCGCTCGGCGCCGTGCTGCTGGCGGGCGGCGGCTGGTATGCTGGCCTCGATCAGGAAACCCGCGGACTGCTTGGCGCGCTACCGACCAATCGCGATGTGCTGATGTGGCAGCTCGACCAGCGCGATGCCGCCTTCCGGGCGATGGACCGCCTGCCGGTGCTGGCGACCGCAAGCGAGATCGCCCCTTCGGCAACCCCGCTGCCGCTGCCCCAGGGCAAGCCGCTGACCATTCCCGGCATTGACGATTACATGGCCAAGCAGCGTTCGGCCGGGATCGTGATCCTGCAGGACGGCAAGCTGCGGTTCGAGAAATATGGCCTGGGCTTCGGCCCGGAAGGGCGCTGGACCAGCTTCTCGGTCGCCAAGTCGTTCACCTCCACGCTGGTCGGCGCGGCGATCCAGGACGGCTATATCAAGAGCCTGGAAGACAAGGTCAGCCAGTATATCCCCGGCCTCAAGGGCTCGGCCTATGATGACGTTTCGATCCGCCAGCTGCTGACGATGAGTTCGGGCGTGCAGTGGAACGAGGATTACGAGGACCCCAACGCCGACGTCGCCAAGTTCAACAATGCCGAGCCGGAAGACGGCCTCGACGCGACCGTCAGCTATATGCGCAAACTCCCCCGCGCGCACCCGCCGGGCGAGGTGTGGCATTACAACACCGGCGAAACCAACCTGATCGGCGTGCTGGTCAGCTCGGCCACCAAGAAGCCGCTGGCGCAGTACCTCCAGGAAAAGGTCTGGCAGCCCGCCGGCATGGAGGCCAAGGCGACCTGGCTGCAGGGCAAGACCGGGCATGAGATTGCCGGCTGCTGCATCCAGGCTGCAACGCGCGACTATGCCCGCTTCGGCCTGTTCGTGCTGGCCAATGGCAAGGCTGGTGACAAGCAGATCGTGCCGGCGGACTGGTTCGCCCAGGCCACCGTCAAGCAGAAGGACATCGGCGAGCCCGGCCACGGTTATGGCTTCCAGTGGTGGACCTATGATGATGGTTCCGTCGCCGCGCAGGGCATCTTCGGCCAGGGCATCTTCATCGATCCCAAGCGGCGCCTGGTAATCGCCTCTAACGCCAACTGGACCCGCGCCACCAAGGGCCCGGAACCCGATGCCCGCGAGGCGTTCTACAAGCAGGTCCAGGCGCTGATTGATGCGGAGCAGGGGCGGTAAACTGAGCCCTCCCCTTACCCGTCATCCCCGCGTAGGCGGGGATCCAGTGTTGGCAGACTCTGGGTCCCCGCTTTCGCGGGGATGACGATGGTTCGGTTATTGCGCTCTCGCACCAAACCATCCGGCGGCGAACCCGGACCCTACGCCAGAGGAAAACACGCGAACGGGCGGGCCGGCGCGGGGTGCCTGAACCGGACAGGCTTGGCTGGCGCGCTTTCGGGCGAAAGGCTGACAAGCAGCGCGCA
>DKII01000149.1 GCA_002454125.1 Novosphingobium sp. UBA6722 | reverse complement strand
TCGACTTCGCTCGACACGAACGGGCGTATGTTACTAGTCCGCCGCGTCCTCCAATGCCTCGATATCGGCATCGCTCAGCCCGAAGTGATGCCCGACCTCGTGGATCACCACGTGCGCCACCAGATGCTCCAGCGTCTCATCGCCGCGCGCGATCCATTCGTCCAGGATCGGTGCGCGGAATAGCCGGATCCGGTCGGGCAGGGTGCCGCTCGGCGCGGAATGCTTCTCACCCACCGGCACGCCTTCGTAGAGGCCGGTCAATTCGAACGGGTCCTCGATCCCCAGCAGTGCCAGGGTTTCGGCATCGGCAAATTCCTCGACCAGCAAGGCCACGCCCTCAAGGTGCGCGGCAAAGGGCTCGGGCAGGCGGGCCAGCGCCGCATCGGCCAGCGCCTCGATCTCGGCGGCGTCGGGCGCCAGGCCAAAGGTTCGTTCCATGGGCCGAGAGATAGGAACGCACTGCCCTGCCGCCAATGCTTGCGCCCCGCCAATCCCGCCGCTAGGGCGCAACCTTCCAGTGCATGCGGAGCGGTGGCCGAGTGGTCGAAGGCGCTCGCCTGGAAAGTGAGTATACGTCAAAAGCGTATCGAGGGTTCGAATCCCTCCCGCTCCGCCAGCTTCTTTCGATAGCTTGATGATGTCCGCCACGGTCGCGTCAAGATGCGCCATGGGCCGCATGGTGCGGGCAGCCCGGCCGTGCGATGGGGCGGCATGGATAAGTCTGCCTCCCTTGAAGTCTGGTACGATGGCGCCTGCCCGCTCTGCATGCGCGAAATTGCGCTGATGCGGCGGCTCGACCGGGCGGGGCGGATTCGTTTTACCGATGTGGCCGATGCTGGCGCGGCCTGCCCGCTTGACCGGGCGGCGCTGCTGGCGCGGTTCCATGCGCGGGAGAATGGCGTGCTGCTGTCAGGCGCGGCGGCCTTCGCGGCGATGTGGCGGGCCGTGCCGCTGCTCTGGCCGCTGGGCCAGGCGGCGCGGGTGCCGCTGGTGCTGCGCGCGCTGGAATGGACCTCCTTGCGCTTCCTGAAGCTGCGGCCCCGCCTGCAGGCGATGCTGCGATGAGCGACAGCCGCTATCGCAAGGTGCCGTCGGCGCGGCTGTCGCGGCTGGCTTCGTTTGGCCAGTTGGCGGGCGGGATCGCCGGGGGCATGCTGGCCGAGGGCGCGCGGCGGCTGGCCGCGGGTGAGCGGCCGCAATTGTCCGACATGCTGCTCACCCCCGGCAATGCGCTGCGGCTGACCGAGCAGCTCTCAAAGCTGCGCGGCGCGGCGATGAAGCTGGGGCAGATGATCTCGCTCGATGCCGGGGACCTGCTCCCGGCCGAGCTGACCGCGATCCTCGCGCGCCTCAGGGATTCGGCGCACTATATGCCGCCCTCGCAGCTCAACCAGGTGCTGATCGGCGAGTGGGGCAAGGACTGGCGGCGGCGCTTTGCCCGGTTCGAGGCGACGCCGATTGCCGCCGCCTCGATCGGCCAGGTCCACCGCGCGACCTTGCCCGACGGGCGCGTGGTGGCGATCAAGGTGCAGTACCCCGGCGTTGCCGCCAGCATCGATGCCGATGTCGACAATGTCGCGACGCTGCTGCGACTCTCCACCCTGCTGCCCGACAGCCTCGACATCGCACCGCTGCTGGCCGAGGCCAAGCAGCAGCTGCGCGAAGAGGCGGACTATATCCGCGAGGCCGAGCAAATGCGCCGCTATGGCGCGCTGCTGGCGGGCAACCCGGCCTTTGTCGTGCCGCAGCCGGTGGCCGAGCTATCGGGTGAGCGGGTGCTGGTGATGGACTTCATCCCCGGCGCGCCGATCGACACGCTGGAGGGCGCCGATCAGGCCACCCGCGATGCGGCGATGGGCGCGCTGTTGGGGCTGGTGCTGCGCGAGCTGTTCGAGTTCGGCTTCATGCAGACCGATCCCAACTTCGCGAACTATCGCTGGCAGGCCGATACTGGCCGGGTGGTGCTGCTTGATTTTGGCGCGGCCCGCCCGGTGCCCGAAGCGACCACCGCCGCCTATCGCCGGTTGATGCATGCTGGCCTCGCCGAGGATCCGGCGGCGCTGAAGGGCGCGCTGCTCGAAGTCGGCTTCGTCTCACCCGTCACGCTGGAGCGGCACGCCCCGGCTTTCGATGCGATGATCGCGGTGCTGATCCAGCACCTGGGGCGGCCGGGGCTGTTCGAATTCGCCGATCGCTCGTTTGTCGCCGAGGTACGGCGCAGCGTCGAAACGGTCGCGGCAGACCGGGCCGCCTGGCACATCCCGCCGGCCGAAACGCTGTTCGTCCAGCGCAAGGTCAGCGGCACGGCGCTGCTGGCGGTGCGGATGGCGGCACGGCTGCCGCTGCGCGACATGGTGGCCAAGGCGGTTGGTGCTTGAGCGCAAGGGCGCTTCCGGAGTAGCAAGGACGCAAACTAGGGGATCTGGCGGCATGGTGAAGTTCACGATCAACGGGCAACCCGCATCGGTAGAGGCCGATCCGGCCATGCCGATCCTGTGGGTGGTGCGCGAACAGCTGGGGCTGACCGGCACCAAGTTCGGCTGCGGCGCGGCGCTGTGCGGGGCCTGCACGGTCCACCTAGATGGCCAGCCGGTGCGCTCTTGCTCGACCCCGATTGCCGAGGCCGAAGGCAAGGCGATCACCACGATCGAGGGGATTGCCGGGCCCGAGGGCGAACTGAGCAAGGTCCAGCAGGCCTGGATCAGCGAACAGGTGCCGCAGTGCGGCTATTGCCAGTCGGGCCAGATCATGGCGGCGACCGCGCTGCTGCGGGATAATCCGCGCCCTAGCGATGAACAGATCGACGCCGCCATGGCCGGCAACCTCTGCCGCTGCGGCACCTATGTCCGCATCCGCCGCGCGATCAAGGTGGCGGCGGGGATCGAGCCGCCCAAGGGCGCGGCCCAGAGCGGGGAGCAGGCGGCATGAACGACATGGCAAAGCCCCCGCGCAGCCGCGCGGCCAAGTGGACCCGCCGCGGCTTTATCGGCGCGGGTGTCCTTGCTGGCGGCGCGCTGCTGATCGGCGTTGGTGTCCGCCCCGGCAATCCGGTCGGCGAGCTCGGGCCAAAGGTTGCGGGCGGCGAGGGCGAGCAGCTGATCAATTCCTGGCTCAAGATCGATGCCGACAATGTCGTCACCGCGATCGTCCCGCATTGCGAGATGGGCCAAGGCGCACACTCGGTCCTGGCACAGATGCTGGCGGACGAGCTGGATGCCGACTGGTCGCTGGTCAAGGTGATGCAGGCGCCGACCGACGGCAGCTATGTCGTGACCGACACGATCCGGATGTTCATCGCCGGCGGCACGGTCGGCGCGCCGGACTGGCTGGAGCCGACCTGGAACGGCCTGTTCACCAAGATCGGCCAGCTGGCGGACGGACTGATCACCGGCGGCAGCTCCTCGATCCGCACCACCGGCCAGCACACCATGCGCATTGCCGGCGCGGCCGCGCGGCAGATGCTGATCGGTGCGGCGGCCAAGGAATGGGGCGTTCCCGCCAGCGAGATCGTCACCGCGAACAGCACGCTCAGCCACAAGGCCTCGGGCAAGTCCGCCTCCTATGCCCAGTTCGCCGCCGCTGCGGCCGAGCAGGACATGCCGCAGACCCCGGTGCTGAAGGCGCCCAAGGACTATCGCCTGATGGGGACCGATGCCCCGCGCACCGATATTCCGGCCAAGGTCAACGGCACGGCCGAGTTCGGGATCGATACCAAGATCCCCGGCCAGACCATGAGCTATGCCGCCGTGCGCCGCGTGCCGGTGCCGGGCACCAAGGTGGCCAAGATGGACGCCAGCGCGGCCAAGGCCATGCCCGGCGTGTTGCAGATCCTCAACATGGGGGATTTCATCGCGGTTGTGGCTGACAGTTACTGGCAGGCGCAGCAGGCGCTGAACGGGATTACGGCCGAATACACCGCGGCCGAAAGCAAGATCCGCTCCAGCGCCGATCAGTCCGCCGCCTTTGCCGCTGCGCTCGATAAGGCCGGGGATGCCGGCGGCGAGGAAGTGATCGGCAAGGGCAAGGTGGCCGAGGCGATGCAGGTCGTGTCCAAGCAATTGAGCGCCGAATACCAGGCGCCCTATCTGGCCCATGCTCCGCTCGAGCCGATGAATGCGACCGTGTGGGTCCGCGATGGCAAGTGCGAAATCTGGACCGGCACGCAGGTCCCGCTGTTCGCGCGCAGCGCCGCGGCCAAGGCGCTGGGGCTTTCGGCGGACGATGTGACCGTCCACCACCCGATCATGGGCGGCGGCTTCGGGCGGCGACTGGAGACCGATTACGTGATCCAGGCCGTGCGGATTGCCCAGGCCACCGGCTATCCGGTCAAGATGATCTGATCGCGTGAGGAGGACACCCAGAAGGGCCTGTTCCGCCCCGCCGACATGAGCCGGTTCACCGGCGGTCTCGACGCCAAGGGCAGGCTGGCTGTTTACAACAACGTCTTCACCCAGCGACACGATCCGCAGGAAGCCTGCGACTGTGCGTTCTATGACATTCCGCACAAGTCGATCCGCGTGGCCGAGGCGCCGCTGCACCTGCCCTTCGCGGCCTTCCGTTCGGTCGATCACAGCCAGCAGGCCTTCTTCATCGAAAGCTTCATCGACGAGGCGGCTCATGCCGCCGGGCGCGATCCGGTCGAGTTCCGGCTGGGCATGCTGGGCAATTCGCCGCGTCACAAGGCGGTGCTGGAAAAGGTCGCGGCCATGGCGAACTGGAGCGCCAAGCCAGCCGCCGGGCGCGGCCGCGGTGTGGCGCTGACCGAATCCTTCGGCAGCATCGTTGCCGAAGTGGTCGAGGTTGACATGACCGGCGGAAAGCCGCGCGTCACCAACGTCTGGTGCGCGGCCGATCCCGGCTATGCGATGAACCCCGATGGCTTCCGCAACCAGATGGAAGGCGGGATCGTGTTCGGCCTGACCGCCGCGCTCTATGGCGAGATTTCGCTGAAGGACGGCGCGGTCGAGCAGGGCAACTTCAACGATTACCAGCTGATGCGGATCAACGAATGCCCCGCCATCGCGGTCGAGATCATCAACGGCAATCATGAGAAGCTGGGCGGTGCGGGCGAACCGGGCCTGCCGCCGGCGGCGCCGGCGCTGGCCAACGCGATATTCGCCGCCAGCGGCAAGCGCATCCGCGTGCTGCCGATCGCCAAGCAGTTCGCCTGAGGGGAAGAGTGATGCACCGTTCCGTCCTGCTGGCATGCGCCACGCTCGCTCTTGCCGCCTGCGGTTCCAAGGCCGAGGATCCGGTTGAACAGATCGTGGTCCGCAAACCCGGCGAAACGGCCGCGACTGCCGCGGCTCCGGCCGTGGCGGGCGATCTGCTCGCCAAGGGCAAGGCCGCCTTTGCCGCCTGTTCTTCGTGCCATGCCGTTGAAGCCGGCGCGGCGGCGGGGATCGGCCCGAACCTCAATGGCGTGGTCGGCCGCAAGGCCGGGACGCTGGCCGGGTTCGCCTACTCAGAGGCCATGGCCAAGTCGGGGATTACCTGGACCGAGGATGAGCTCAATGCCTTCCTCGCCAACCCCGCGGGCAAGGTGCCGGGCACGGCGATGGCCGCTGGCAAGGTTGCCGATGCCGAACGCCGCGCCGCCGTGGTTGCCTATCTCGCCAGCCTGAAGAACTGAGCGCCCGCCACCAATGGACCAGCGCCGGATCTTCCGGTTCCTGACCGAGCAGAGCGCGGCCGGGCAAGCCTGCGTGCTGGTCACGGTCCTGGCGGTCGAAGGCAGCGCGATGCGCAATCCCGGCACGCATATGGCGGTGGCGGCGGACGGCAGCTTTGTCGGCTCGCTCTCAGGCGGATGTATCGAGAACGCCGTGGTGGCCGAGGCGCTGGCGGCGCTCAAGGCCGGCGCGGCGCGGATCGTCCGGTTCGGCGCGGGTTCGCCCTATCTCGACATTCGCCTGCCCTGCGGCGGCGGCCTCGATATCCACTTTCAGCCGCTGGCCGATGCCGCGCTGGCCGCTGAGTGCCTGGCCGCCAGCGAAGCGCGGCAGCCCTTCACGCTCGCGATTGCGCCAGGCGGGGTAGCGTTTCGCGCCGGCTGGGATCCGGCGCCCTTCGATCCGGCAGCGGGCACAGCCCGCTTCGGCCACTGGCCGGCGCTGCGGCTGGTCCTGATCGGCCATGGCGAAGGACCTTGCGCGCTAGCGCATCTGGCGCTGGCGATGGGGCTGGAGGTCGAGGCGCTCACGCCTGACGAGCGCGCCCTGGCCCGCCTGGCCGAGCTAGGCGTTCCGGCGGCCCGGCTGGAGCGAACCACCGACACCGGCCTGCTCCACAGCGATCCGTGGACCGCGATCGCCTTTCTGTTCCATGATCACGATTGGGAACTGGCGCTGCTGCAACGCGCGCTGGAACTGCCGCATTGCTACCTTGGCGCGATGGGCGGGCGGCGGGCTCATGCCGCGCGGCTGGCGGCGCTGGAGGCGGCGGGCATTGCCCCGGACTGCCTGGCCACGATCCACGCCCCGATCGGCCTGTTCCATTCCTCGCGCGATCCGGAAACGCTGGCGCTTTCGGCCCTGGCGGAGATCGTCCGGGCCTATCAGGCGGCCGACTTCGAGACCATGCTTGGCTGAGCCGCGCCTTGCCGTGGCGGTGCTCGCCGCCGGCCAGTCGCGCCGCTTTGGCCCGCAGGACAAGCTGGCCGCACCCTTCGGCGAAGTCTTGCTTGGCGAACAGGTCGTGCGAACGCTGAGCGGTCTGGCATGCGCGCACCGCTGGGTGATTGCCGCGCGCGGGGACCATCCTTGTGCGCCGGGCTGGAAAGCGGCTGGCTTTGCCATCGCGGTCAATGACCAAGCCGCCAGCGGAATGGGCTCATCGCTCGCGCTCGCTGCGCAGCTGGCGCAGGCTGCCGGGGCCGATGCCCTGTTGGTCGCGCTGGCCGACATGCCGCTCGTTCCTGCCAGCCATTTCGCAGCACTGCTGGCCCGCGCCAGCGCGCTTGGCCCAGCGGCGATCGTCGCTTCCGAAGCGGATGGCCAGCGCTCACCGCCGGCGGTGTTCGGATCGAGCCACCTGCCCGCACTCGTCAAGGCCGCCGGTGACCAGGGCGCGCGCGCCTTGCTCGGCCGGGCGGAGCCGCTGGTCTGCGCCGCCGACTGGCTGGCCGATGTGGACGACCCCGCTGCCCTGACGCGAGTCCGCGCGCTTGTGACCCGGGGGGAATCTTGTTAGCGGCCATGGCGAGGACCGGGCAAGATTCAGTCGGGCGGGGATATGATGCAGCACTATGATGTCGTGATTGTCGGGGGCGGACATGGCGGGGCCCAGGCCGCGATCGCGCTGCGCACCCAGGGCTTCGCCGGGTCGATTGCGATTGTCGGGCGCGAGGATGAACCGCCCTACGAGCGCCCGCCGCTGTCCAAGGAATACCTGGCGCAGGAAAAGCCGTTCGAGCGGCTCTATCTGCGCCCGCGCGAGTACTGGGCCGACAAACAGGTTGAGCTGCTGCTGGGGCGCGAAGTCACTGCGGTTGATCCCGCGGCCCGCCAGCTGACCTGCGCGGACGGGTCCAGCCTGAGCTATGGCGAGCTGATCTGGGCGACCGGGGGCGATCCGCGCCAGCTGTCCTGCCCGGGCAGCGACCTTGCCGGCATCCACTATGTCCGCACCCGCGCCGATGTCGATGCGCTGATGGCCGAGCTGCCGCAGGTGACCCGTGCCGTGGTGATCGGCGGCGGCTATATCGGGCTCGAAGCGGCGGCGGTGCTGTCCAAGCTGGGCAAGCAGGTGACCCTGCTCGAAGCCCTGCCGCGCGTCCTGGCCCGCGTTGCGGGTGAGGACCTCTCCCGCTTCTACGAGGCCGAGCATCGCGCCCACGGCGTCGATCTGCGCACCGGTATGGCGGTCGAAGGGATCGAGGGCGAGGGCCGCGTTTCCGGCGTGAAGCTGGCTGATGGCACGGTGATCCCGGCGGACGTGGTGATCGTTGGCATCGGCATCATCCCCTCGATCGGCGTGCTGGTTGCGGCCGGTGCCGCGGGCGGCAACGGGGTCGATGTCGACGAACAGTGCCGCACCAACCTGCCGCACGTCTTCGCGATCGGGGACTGCGCGGCCCATGCCAATGGCTTTGCCGATGGCGCGGTGATCCGGCTCGAATCGGTCCAGAACGCCAATGACATGGCGACCGTGGTGGCCAAGGTCATCACCGGCCAGGACGCCAGCTATGGCGCAACGCCGTGGTTCTGGTCGAACCAGTATGATCTCAAGCTCCAGACCGTTGGCCTCTCGACCGGGCACGATGCCACCGTGCTGCGCGGCGATCCGGCCACGCGCAGTTTCAGCGTGATCTACCTGAAAGGCGGCAAGGTCATCGCGCTCGACAGCGTCAATTGCGCCAAGGACTATGCCCAGGGTCGCAAGCTGGTTGAACAGCGCGTCGCGGCCGATCCGGCGGCGCTGGCCGACCCGGCAATACCGCTCAAGGACCTCATTCCTGCCAGTTGATTTTCGCCGCCGCGCCCCTAGGGGATTAACCGAACGATTAAGAACGCGGAGTCGGCGAGATGGGAATGCTTGAAGGCAAGGTTGTCGCGGTTACCGGTGCCGGGCGCGGCGTGGGGCGCGAGATCGCGTTGCTTTGCGCCAAGCATGGCGCGGCCGTGGTGGTCAACGACCCCGGCGTCGGCGGCGGCGGTGAGGGCGGGGATGAAGGCCCGGCCCAGGAAACCGTCAACGACATCATCGCAGCGGGCGGCAAGGCCTGGGCCAACCTCGCTTTCGTGAACGATCCGGCCGGCGCCACCTCGATCATCGAGGATGCGGTCCAGCGGTTCGGGCGGATCGATGCCGTGGTCAACAACGCCGGGATCCTGCGCGACACGATCTGGCACAAGATGAGCCATGAGGACTGGCGCGCGGTGATCGACGTGCACCTCAACGGCACCTTCAACGTTTCCAAGGCGGCGACCCCCTATTTCCGCGAGCAGCAGTCCGGCAGCTTCATCCACTTCACCTCCACCTCGGGCCTGATCGGCAATATCGGCCAGGCCAACTATTCGGCGGCCAAGCTGGGGATCGTCGGCCTGTCGCAGTCGATCGCGCTCGACATGGCCCGCGCCGGCGTGCGCTCCAACTGCATCGCGCCCTTCGCCTGGAGCCGGATGACCGCCTCGATCCCCGCCGAAACGCCCGAGCAGAAGCAGCGGGTCGAACGATTGAAGACGATGAGCGCGGACAAGATCGCGCCGCTGGTGGTCTACCTCGCCTCGGATGCCAGCCAGGAGGTCACCAACCAGATCTTCTCGGTCCGCAAGAACGAGATCGTGCTCTACAACAAGCCGCGGCCGATCCGCTCGATGACCAAGCTCGAAGGCTGGACGCCGGAGTCGATCGCTGACGAACTGATCCCGGCCTTCAAGCCCAGCTTCGCCCGCGCCGACGAAGTTTCGGCCCACGTCTTCCCCTACGACCCCATCTGATTTGGCCCATCTGAGGAGCACCGCGCCATGAACCCCGGCATGGACCCCGAAATCTTCGACCAGTTCATCGAGCAGCTGCGCCGCTATGTCCGCGAACGGCTGATCCCGGCGGAAGAGGACGTGATCGCGCAGGATCGCATCCCCGACGATATCCTGGCCGAAATGCGCGAGATGGGACTGTTCGGGATCACCATCCCCGAAGAGTTCGGCGGCGCCGGGATGAACATCAGCCAGTATATCGAGACGGTTAAGCAGCTGAGCTATGCCTCGCCGGCCTACCGCTCGACCATCTCGATCAACATCGGCATGACCGGCAGCGCGATCAAGAATTTCGGCACGCCCGAGCAGAAGGCCGAATGGCTGCCCCGGATCGCCAGCGGTGAGATTGCCTGCTTCGGCCTGACCGAACCGGGCTCGGGCTCGGACAGCGCGGCGATGCAGACCAGCGCCGTGCGCGAAGGCAACGGCTACAAATTGAACGGCACCAAGCGCTACATCACCAACAGCCCCTCGGCCAAGATCGGCCTGATCATGGCCCGCACCTCGAAGGAGGCGCTGCCCAAGAACGCGCATGTTTCGTGCTTCATCGTCGATATGACCACGCCGGGGATCACCATCGGCAAGCCCGACAAGAAGATGGGCCAGTCGGGCGCACATATCGCCGATGTGATCATGGAAGACGTCCATATCCCCGGCTCGGCGCTGGTCGGCGGCGAGGAAGGGCGCGGCTTCCAGATCGCGATGCAGAGCCTCGACAATGGGCGGCTGTCGGTCGCGGGAATGAGCGTCGGCATGGGCCGCCGCGCGCTTGATACCGCGATCCGCTATGCGACCGAACGCAAAGCCTTTGGCGAACCGATCGCCAACTTCCAGCTGATCCAGGCCATGCTGGCCGATAGCGAGGCCGAGCTCTACGCCGCCGAATGCATGATCGCCGATGCCTGTGCCCGCGCCGACGGGGGTGAGAACATCCAGCGCAAGGCCGCGGCGGCCAAGCTGTTCGCCTCGGAAACCTGCGGCCGGGTCGCCGATCGCTGCGTCCAGGTCTATGGCGGGGCGGGCTACCTCGCCGAATATCCGGCCGAGCGATTCTTCCGCGATGCCCGCATCCTGCGCATCTACGAGGGCACCAGCCAGATCATGCAGCTGCAGATCGCCAAGCACCTGCTGCGCGAATTCGCCAGCGAAGGGTCGGTCTGGTAAGCCATGTACCAGCTGCTCACCGGCCTTTCGATCGTCGAGGTTTCGTCCTTCGTCGCCTCGCCCACGGCGGGCCTATACTGCGCCCAGATGGGAGCGGAGGTGATCCGCATCGACGACCGGCGCGGCGGGCTTGACTACAAGCGCTACATGATGACCGCCGAGGGCCGGTCGCTCTCGTGGGAGAACCTCAACCGCGCCAAGAAAAGCGTCGCGCTGGATCTGCAGACCTCCGAGGGGCGCGAGCTGGCGGTGCAGCTGGCGCAAGCCACCGGGCAGCTGATCACCAACCTGCCGGTCGACAGCTTCATGGCCCATGACAAGATCGCGGCGGGCCGTCCGGACCTCGTTTCGGTGCGGATCATGGGCTGGCATGACGGGCGCCAGGCGATGGACTTCACGGTCAATGCCGCCTCGGGCTATCCGCTGATGACCGGTCCGGAAGAATGGGACCCGGCCACTGCCCCGCCGGTCAATCAGATCCTGCCCGCCTGGGACTTCATCACCGGGGCCTATTGCGCCTTCGCGCTGCTGGCCGGACTGCGCCACCGCGATGCGAC
Source organism: Novosphingobium sp. UBA6722 (assembly GCA_002454125.1). GTDB lineage: Bacteria > Pseudomonadota > Alphaproteobacteria > Sphingomonadales > Sphingomonadaceae > Novosphingobium. The sequence goes on along the minus strand of DKII01000149.1, from coordinate 3,510 downwards.
CGGAGAGGGCAGCGAGCTGCGCGTGCCGCTGGGCGACGTGGCGATCGGCACGGCCTTCAATGCTGGGGCGGCGGCGGAGATGCTCTATCGCGGCGCCGACCGCGAGCGGATCGGCAATGCCATCTGGGGTGCCTTCGGCCGCGATTTCCGCAGCCGTGATGGGCACCGCTTCATGGTCGCCGCACTCACCCCCAAGCAGTGGAAGGCAACGGTCGAGGCCTTTGGCCTCGCCGATGCAGTCGCCGCGCTGGAAGCGGAGCTGGACGTCAGTTTCTTTGCCAGCGATCACTGGCGCTTCGTCCACCGCCTCCGCCTGTTCGGCCTGTTCCAGCAGGCCGCCGAGACCTTCGACTATGCCGATCTGGCAGCCCGACTGACCAAGGCCGGGGCGACCTTCGAGCGCTATCGCACCATGCACGAGATGACGACTGACCCCGAGCTCGTCACCAACAACCCGCTGTTCGGGCCATCGCCCGCCAACCCCAGCGGCTTCGAATATCCCGCCACCCGCAGCTTCGCCAATATCCCTGACCGTGAGGCCGGCGATCCGCAGGCGGCGCCGTACCTCGGCGAACACAGCGAGGAAGTGCTGGCCGAACGGCTCGGGCTTTCTACGGGCCAGATCGCCACGCTGATCGATCGCGGCGTGGTTGCCACTTCAGACAAGGACCGCATCTGATGACTCAACTGCGCCGCGCCGCCATCGTCGCCCCGATCCGCACCGCCGTCGGCAAGTTCGGCGGCAGCCTCGCCCCGCTCACCGCCGGGCAGTTGGGCGCGACGATCCTGAAAGCCCTGATGGAGCGCACGAAGATCGATCCCACGCGGGTCGACGATGTGATCTTCGCCCAGGGGTACGGCAACGGCGAAGCGCCCTGCATCTCGCACTGGTCGTGGCTGCTCGCCGGCCTGCCCGAGGAAGTGCCGGGCTATCAGCTGGACCGCCGCTGCGGCTCTGGCCTGCAGGCGATCGTCAATGCGGCGATGATGGTCCAGACCGGGGTGTCGGACGTGGTCGTGGCGGGCGGCTGCGAATCCATGTCCAACGTCGAGCATTACAGCACCGATATCCGCAAGGGCGTGCGCGCCGGGAACCTGACGCTGCATGACCGGCTGACCCGCGGCCGGGTGATGAGCCAGCCGATCGAACGCTATGGTGTGATCAGCGGGATGATCGAGACGGCTGAGAACCTTGCCAAGGACTGGAACATCAGCCGCGAGGCCTGCGATGCCTACGCCGCGCGCAGCCACCAGCGTGCCGCCGCCGCCTGGTCGAACGGCCTGTTCGCGGATGAACTGGTCCCGGTCGAGATCCCGCAGAAGAAGGGCGATCCGGTGATTTTCGCCCATGACGAAGGCTACCGCGCCGATGCCAGCATGGAGACGCTCGGCAAGCTGAAGCCGATCGAGGGCGGCGTGGTGACGGCGGGCAATGCCAGCCAGCAGAACGATGCGGCTGCGGCCTGCCTCGTCGTGGCGGAGGACAAGCTGGAGGAACTGGGCCTCGAGCCCATCGCCTACTTCCACTCCTGGGCCGCAGCAGGCTGCGATCCCAGCCGGATGGGCTTTGGCCCGGTCCCGGCGACCGAGCGGCTGTTCGCCAAGAACGGCCTGTCATGGAACGACATCGGCCTGATCGAGCTCAACGAAGCCTTCGCCCCGCAGGTCCTGGCCTGCCTCAAGGGCTGGGGCTGGTCCGACGATGACAGCCGGCATGACATGCTCAACGTCAATGGCTCGGGCATTTCGCTCGGTCATCCGATCGGCGCGACCGGCGGACGGATCCTCGCCAACCTGACCCGCGAGATGCAGCGCCGTGATGTGAAGTACGGCCTCGAAACCATGTGCATCGGCGGCGGCCAGGGCATCGCGGCGGTGTTCGAGAAGGCATGAGCGTCGACCTCGGCAAGGTGCTCGGCGCGGCGCGCGGTTATCGCGACCTCGCCCGGGCGGCGCTTGCGGACATTCCCGCTACCAACCAGCGTGCGCATCACGGCTTTGCCTGGATCGCGACCTCGGTCGCCGCGCTGGAGGCCGTGTCGGACTGGCTGGCAGCAAATGACGGCGGGACCGAACTCGACCGGCAGGTCGCCCTGCTCGGCTTTGCCGAAACGCTCGCCCAGCTGACCGGCGGCCTGCCGATGGGGCAGAACGAGCTGCTGCGCCCCGGCGACCTGGGCCTCGCCGCCGAAGCGCGCGACCTGGCGCTGGCCTGCGCCGACCTGATCGATCGCGACCATGCCGCAACCCGCACTGCCGTTGCCGCAGCGCTGGCGGCGGGACAGTGGCCAAGCGAAGGCCTGCCCGAAGCCGATCTCGACGCGATCCGCGACCAGTTCCGCCGCTTCACCGAGGCCGAGATCCTGCCGCATGCCCACAAGTGGCATCTGGCGAATGACCTGATCCCCGATGCCACGGTCCAGGCCATGGCCGACCTTGGCACCTTCGGCGCGACGATCCCGGCCGAGTTCGGCGGGCTGGGCCTGAGCAAGCTGGTGATGTGCGTGATCACCGAGGAACTGTCGCGCGGCTGGATCGGGGCCGGTTCGCTCGGCACCCGCAGCGAGATCGCCGGTGAGCTGGTCGCCATGGGCGGCGCCCCCGAACAGCAGCAGCACTGGCTACCCAAGATCGCCAGCGGCGAGATCCTGCCCACGGCTGTCTTCACCGAACCCGATACCGGCTCCGACCTTGGCTCGCTCCAGACAAGGGCACGGCTGTCTGATGGCGAATGGGTGATCGACGGGGCCAAGACCTGGATCACTCACGCCAGCCGGTCCGACCTGATGACCCTCTTGTGCCGGACCCGACCGGACACCCAGGGCTATGCCGGCCTGTCGATGCTGCTGGTGCCCAAGCCGCGCGGGACCGATGCCGATCCCTTCCCGGCCGAAGGGATGAGCGGCAGCGAGATCGAGGTGCTGGGCTATCGCGGGATGCGCGAATATGCGCTGCAGTTCGATGGCCTGAAGGCGCCGGGTGATGCCCTGCTCGGCGGGGAAGAGGGCCAGGGCTTCAAGCAGCTGATGCGGACTTTCGAGGCAGCGAGGATTCAGACAGCGGCCCGCGCGGTGGGCGTTGCCAAGCGCGCGCTCGAGCTGGGGCTGGACTATGCGCAGCAGCGCAAGCAGTTCGGCAAGGCGCTGATCCACTTCCCGCGCGTGGCCGACAAGCTGGCCATGAGTCTCACGGATTTCGTTCTCGCGCGCGAGCTGACCTATGCGGCCGCGCGGGCCAAGGACACCGGCAAGCGCTGCGATATCGAGGCGGGCATGGCCAAGCTACTCGCCGCGCGCGCCGCCTGGGCCAATGCCGATGCCAGCCTGCAGATCCACGGTGGCAACGGCTATGCGCTGGAGTACGAAATCAGCCGGGTGCTGTGCGATGCCCGCATCCTCAACATCTTCGAAGGCGCGGCTGAGATCCAGGCGCAGGTGATCGCGCGCGGGCTGCTGGAAGGGCGGAATTGAGATGACTCTCACCGCCTCCGTTCGTGTCGAGCGAAGTCGA
>DKII01000122.1:33446-47330 GCA_002454125.1 Novosphingobium sp. UBA6722 | reverse complement strand
GGCAAGCTCATCGAGGTGTAGCGGATGCGTGTCGGGAACAGCTCCACCAGCATGGCCGCGATGGGGCCGTAGACCATGGTCACCAGCAGGACGAGGTAGGTCAGGATCAGAACCACCCTGGCCTTGTCGATCCGGGCCGGGTCAGCCTTGGCCGGATAGCCGGCCTGTTCAAGCGCCGGACCGATCCTGGCGATATCGGCCGCGCCGGGATGGATCACCAGCACTTCGCCGCCGATCTTGACCACGGCCTGGGTCCCGGCATCCGCCAGCTCCGTGCTGGAATAGGGAATGCCGGCCTTGGCCAGCGCGGACTTGGCGATATCGCACCCGGTCTGGTCGAACTTCTGCTTGCCGACGGGATCGAACTGGAATGAGCAGGTCTCTGGCAAGGCGCTTACCGTCACCGGCGCGCGCGCTTGGGCTTCGGTCAGGGCCGGATTGGCGGCCTCGGACAGCGCATGGAAGGCAGGGAAGTAGGTCAGCGCCGCCAGCGCGCAGCCGGCCAGGACAATGGGCTTGCGACCAATCCGGTCCGACAGCCAGCCAAAGAAGATAAAGAACGGCGTGCCGATCGCCAGCGCGATGGCGATCAGGATATTGGCCGTGGCGCCATCAACCTTCAGCGTCTTTTCAAGGAAGAACAGTGCGTAGAACTGGCCCGTGTACCAGACCACTGCCTGGCCAGCCACAGCGCCCAGCAGTGCGATCAGCACCCATTTGCCGTTTCGCCACTGCCCGAAAGCCTCGGTCAGCGGAGCCTTGGAGGTGGTGTCTTCGTCCTTCATCTTCTGGAAGACCGGGCTTTCCGCCAGTTGCATCCGGATCCACATCGACACGGCCAGCAACAGGATCGAGACCAGGAACGGCACCCGCCAGCCCCAGTCCTTGAAGGCTTCTTCGCCCACCAGCATGCGCGTGCCGATCACCACCAGCAGCGCCGCGAACAGGCCGAGCGTGGCCGTGGTCTGGATGAAGCTGGTATAGAGCCCGCGCTTCTCGTTGGGGGCATGCTCGGCCACATAGGTCGCCGCGCCGCCGTATTCGCCGCCCAGCGCTAGCCCCTGGATCAGTCGCATCACGATCAGCAGCACCGGAGCGGCCACACCGATCGCCGCATAGGACGGGAGCAGGCCAACCACGAAGGTTGAAAGGCCCATCAGACCCATGGTCACCAGGAAGGTATTCTTGCGCCCAACCAGATCGCCGATCCGCCCGAACACCAGTGCCCCGAACGGCCGCACGGCAAACCCGGCGGCAAAGGCGGCGAGGGCGAAGATGAAGCCGGTCGTCTCGTTCACGCCCGAGAAGAACTGCGCCGAGATGACCGTCGCCAGCAGCCCGTAGAGGTAGAAATCGTACCATTCGAACACGGTGCCGAGCGAGGAGGCGAGGATGACCTTGCGCTCGCTCTGGGTGGCGGCGTGGTGCTTGGGCAGGGCGGCTTCGCTCATGCGCTATTGCCCCCCGTCAACGCGGACCAGCGTGGCGGTGGTGTAGGAGCTGTGCGGGCTGGCCAGCATCAGCGCGGCGGTGACGATTTCCTCCGGATAGCCGGGACGGCCCATGGCGACGGGCTGCTTCACGCGCTTTTCCTCGGCCCAGGCTTCGGCGATGTCGGTCAGGAAGGGGCCGGGGGCGATCGTGTTGACCCGCACCTTGGGCGCATACTCGCGCGCCAGTGATACCGACATCTGATTTAGCGCGGCCTTAGCGCCGCCATAAGGCACCACTTGCGGCGCGGGCTGGAGCGAAGCGATCGAGCTGATGTTGATGATGCAGCCGCCGTCGCCCTGGTTCATCCGGTGCGCAACCTGGCTGGCAAGCCGGAACGGCCCCTTGAAGTTGAGGTTCAGCACCGAATCGAACAGGCTTTCGGACATTTCGTGGCTGGGGCAAGCGGGTGACATCCCGGCATTGTTGACGAGAATGTCGATCCGCCCGAATTCGGCATAGACCGCCTCGACCAGCGCATCGCAATCGGCCCAGCGCCCCGCATGCATGGCAAAGGCCATGGCCCGGCGGCCCAGTGCGCGGCATTCTTCCGCCACCTTTTCGCAATTTTCCAGCTTGCGGCTGGCAATGATCACGTCGGCGCCCCGCTCGGCAAAGGCCTTGACCATGTGATAGCCCAGGCCCCGGCTCCCCCCGGTAACGAGCGCGACCTTGCCGGTGAAATCGAACAGCGGATCCATCATGTGATTGCTCTCTCCCTTGGCATTCAGACTGCCCCGTTGTGGAGCGCCATGCAACCGGGCTGGCAAATCGCGATAGCCGGGGGCAAAGATGAACTTCGTTGCTAGGGCCCAGGGGCTCTGACAGGGGAGCCGGCATGACCAAGTCCCTGACTCACCTCGATCGGCAAGGACTCCGCGGTGATGCTGCATCTCGCGAAGAAGGCCTGCTATGCCGCGCCCGCCGCCGTGGCCCGGGCGCATGGTCTCCACGTCTCGCGGCTGGATGGCAGTCCGCTGGTCTATAACCAGGCCAATCCCTACCTGCCCGATCTGCTGATCTGCCGGCAGGAATGGGCCCAGCCGGTCTTTGAAGCGCTGGCGAAGATCTAGAGCAGCTGCCCGTCGTCGACTGTGAACGTGCTGCCGGTGACGTAGCGCGAGTGGTCCGAGCAGAGGTAGAGCAGCGGCACGTCCATGGCCGGAATCTCGCACCAGCGGCGGCGGACGAAAGTGTTGAGCAGCAGCCCGCCCATATCGCTCTCCATCAGCTCACCGGTGATCTCGGTCGGGAAATAGCCGGGTTCGATCACGTTGACGTTGATCCCCTTGCGCGCCCATTCGCGCGCCATCAGCTTGCCCATCTGGGTCACCCCGGCCTTGGTCGCCGAATAGGGGGTAGAGCCGGGGAAAGCCTTCTTGGAAGTGATCGAGCCGATGATCACCACCCGGCCATGTTCCTTTTCGGCGCTGCCCGCCGCGATCAGCCGCTTGGCCCCTTCGCGCACGGTCAGGAAGGGACCGCGCAGGTTGGTGGCGACCACCTGATCGAACGAATCCATGTCCACCTTCAGCGCGATCTGGTCATCCGCTACGCCCGCATTGGCGACAATTGTATCGACCGTGCCGAAGGCGGCTTCGGCGGCGTCATAGGCGGCGATCGTGGCGGCTTCGTCGGCCACGTCGAGCGACACGGCGAGGGCCTTGCCGCCCGCGGCCTTGATCTCGGCCTCCAGCGCGGCCAGCCGGTCAGCCCGGCGCGCGCCCATCACCACGGCTGCGCCGGCGGCGGCCAGCAGGCGCGAGAAATGCGCGCCAAAGCCGGATGAAGCACCCGTCACCAGCGCCACGCGGCCGGTCAGATCGAACTGGGGGACAGAGGTCATGCGGCAAGCTCCTGAAGTTTGTGGTGGGATAGCCGCAGGCGATTGCCCTTGTCGATAATTGCAGGCATATGTCCACCGCTGGACAGAGATAATTGAGAGGACCGCCCTTGTCCGGGCTTGCTCCCGGTCAAACGGCGCTGCATCGGAGTGGGCATGGAGAACATCCGGATCGACAGGGCAGGCGGCGTGACCACGGTCACCCTGACGCGCCCGGCATCGCTCAACGCGATCACGCCCGACATGCACGATGAGCTGGAGGCGGCCTTCAACGCCTTCGCCGCCGATCCCGCGCAGGAGATCTGCGTGATCACCGGCGAGGGGCGGGGGTTCTGCGCTGGGTCCGACCTCAAGGCCGTCGCGGCGGGCGGGCACCGTTCCTACCCGGCGCATGGCTATGCCGGGCTGATCGAGCGGTTCGATTGCCCCAAGCCGTTCATCGCGGCCGTCAACGGCGTGGCGATGGGCGGCGGGTTCGAGATTGCGCTGGCCTGTGATCTGATCATCGCTGCCGAGAGTGCCAGCTTTGGCTTGCCGGAGCCGCTGGTCGGCGCCGTGGCGCTGGGCGGCGGGCTGCACCGGCTGGCGCGGCAGATCGGGATGAAGCCGGCCATGGGCATAATCCTGACCGGCAAGCGCGTTTCGGCGGCGGAAGGTTTGCGACTGGGCTTCGTCAACGAAGTCGTGCCCGATGCCGAGCTGCTGGATGTTACGCGCCGCTGGTGCGGTGAGATCCTCAAGTGCTCGCCGATGTCGGTCCGCGCCTCGAAGGAAACCGTGCTGCGCGGGCTTGAAGAGCCAAGCCTGGCCGCAGCCATGTCCGCCCAGGAACACTATCCCACCTTTGCCGCCTGGCGCAGCAGCGACGATGCCCGCGAAGGCCCGCGCGCCTTTGCCGAAAAGCGCCCGCCGCAGTGGCAGGGCCGAACCGGAGACCCGCAATGACCATCCTTACCTTCAAGGGCTTCGGCGGCGTCCGGCTTGAGGCCGAGGCGATTGGCGACGAGAACGATCCGACCATCCTGCTGGTCCACGGCGCCGGCCAGACCCGCAGCGAATGGAGCACGGTGGCCGAAGCCCTGGTCCAGGCCGGGCGGCGGGTCGTCTCGCTTGATCTGCGCGGCCATGGCGGGAGCGAGTGGCCGGAAAGCGGGCGCTATGACCTGGAATCCCATATCGAGGACCTGCGTGCGGTCCTGGCCCAGCTTGGCACGCGACCGGTGGTCGTCACCTCGACCAGCAGCGGCTGGATCGCGACGGTGGCATTGGCAACCGATGCGGCGAACCTCGCGGCCGGTCTGGTGCTGGTGGACATGCCGGCGCGCCGCGATCCGGGGCTGGCCAAGGCGATTGCCGAGCGGCTGGCCGCGCTGCGCGGGCATGACCAGAAGCTGTGGGATGAGCGCGTGCTCGGCCAAATCGACCTCGACGATCTGGAGAACCGCCTGGCCGAGGCGGCGCCCAAGCTCAACCTGCCGACCCTGGTGGTGCGCGGCGGCCTGCCGTGGATGGAGCGCTCGCCCGCCAGCGCGGCCTTCGATGCGGCGCTCCCCAATGCCGAAAGCGTCGAGGTGGCCGATGCCGACTTGCTGGTCGTGACTGACCGGACCGAGGCGTTCCTCTCGCACCTGCTCGATTTCCTGGACCGCAAGCAGCCGCGCGCCGCGCCGGAATTCCGCGCCGGATCGGATGCCCGCACCCTGCGCGATGCGATGGGCTGTTTTGCCACCGGCATCACCATCATCACCTCGCGCGACGGGGATGGCACGCCGATCGGCCTCACCGCCAATAGCTTTACCTCGCTGTCGCTCGATCCGCCGCTGCTGCTGGTCTGTGTGGCCAATACGGCGGGGTCGGCCCCGGTGCTGCGCGAGGCTGAGCACTTTGCCGTGAACATGCTGCAAGTCAGCCAGCAGGCCACCTCCAACCGCTTTGCCGGCAAGGGCGAAGACCGCTTCGCCGCGACCGCCTGGACCGAGGGTGAGACCGGCATGCCGCTGATCGACGGGGCGCTTGGTGCCTTCGAGTGCAAGCGCCATGCAATCCACGACGGCGGCGACCACTTCATCCTGGTCGGCGAGGTCGTCCGCGCCCAGTTCGAACCGCGCCGCGATCCCTTGCTCTATTTCCGCGGCAAGTACCGCCGGCTGCACTTCGCCTAGGGCCAGACAAATTCCAGCGCCGTTTCGCCGGCCCTTGCCCCGCTTGCGTCAAAACGCCGCTCGATAATGGTGCCGCGGCCCGCCGCATCGACCAGCACGACGGTGGAGCAGCGCGTGCCGTAGGTTTCATTGCGGATGAAGACAGGGCTGAACGGCGCGTCCGGCCCTTCGCTGTCGGGCTCGGGCGGTAGCCGGGTTTCGTCGGCGAGGGCGGTGAACAGGCCCGCGGGGTCATCGGTATCCTGGCCCATCCAGTCGCACAGCGCGTCGGTCAGCCGCTGGGTCTTCTGCCAGGGCTGGTCGAAGTGGCCGTTGGACACCCCGTGAAGGCCGGGCACCAGGGCACTGCTCGCCGCGGGCGGCTGGTTGCTGACATGGCTGGCACCGTCAGGCCCCACGCGCAACAAGTGGAAGGGATTCATTGCCGCGCCGTCGGGATCGGGTCGGCCCAGCAGCCAGTCCACCACCAGCCCGCCGCGTGAGGCGAGGCCTGGCTTCGGATAGCCCGGCAAGCGGAAATTGGTGACGAGCGCAAAGCATCCGGCGTCACTCACGCCCAGCCAGGTTCCGCCCGCCTCGAGATCACGCCCGGCGATCACGCCATTGTCCCAGCGGGCGAGCGGCGCGGTCGGGCGATTGTGGAACTCGTCCCGATTAGCCGCGACGACCAGCCGCCAGCGCGGATGCGCGGCCCAGGCGAGCGCGGCAACGCACATGGTCAGTCGGCTTTACGGGCGAGGTCGGCACGGATTGCCGGTCCATCCTGATCGAGTTGCGGCGGCGCGCGGCGCTCATGCTGTGGCATGGCGCCAAAGCGGACCGGCTGGCCGATCTCGTGATAGGCGCCTTCGGTCGGGTGCTCGCGCTGCTTGAACAGGCCGACCGCGGTGAGGTGTTCGTCGGCCAGCACGCCGGCGATATCGTTGACTGGCTGGGCTGGGATCTGCGCCGCGTGGCAGGCCTTCAACAGATGGGCCGTGGTAAAGTTCGGCGTCAGTTTGGCCATGTGGCGGTAAAGCTCGGGCATCGCGGCAGCGCGATTGGCCGGACCTGCAAAGCGCGGATCCTTGATATAGTCCGGCTCACCCAGGATCGCGAAGATCACGTCCCACGATTCAAGCGTATAGGCGACGATGACGATGTGCCCGTCCGCCGTCCGGAATGGCTGGCGTTCGGGATCAAGCTGGCGGGCATAGCCGGGCGGGCCGACCGGCGGATCGAAGGTCAGTCCGCCCAGATGCTCGTTCATCATGAAGCTGGCGAAGGATTCGAGCATCGGCACTTCGACCTTCTGCCCTTCGCCGGTCCGCTGGCGATGGAACAGGGCTGCCATGGTGGCATAGGCGGCGTGGAGGCCGGAAACCTTGTCGGCAATCAGCGATGGCATGAAGCGCGGGGCCGGGTTGCCATCGACCAGCGGCAGCAGGCTGGTGACGCCGCCCGCCGCCTGGATCACATCGTCATAGGCCTGCAGATCGGCATAGGGGCCATCCTGGCCGAAGCCGACGCAGTGAACATAGACGATGTCCGGCCGGATCGCCTTGACCGCTTCATAGTCCAGCCCCAACCGTTCCAGCGCCTTGCCCCGGACATTGGCGACAAACACGTCGGCATCGGCCAGCAGCGCCTTGATCACGGCATTGTCTTCCGGCTGCTTGAGATCAAGCGCGATCGACTGCTTGCCGTGGTTGAAACCGAAGAAGATCGGCGCCATGCCCTTGGTCTTGGCGCTCTTCGCCGCCCAGCGCAGCACGTCGCCGCCGGGGGTTTCCACCTTGATCACCTCGGCGCCCAGGTCGGCCAGGATCTGGGTGCAATAGGGCCCGAAGACCACGGTCGTCAGGTCAACAACCTTGATGCCTTGCAGCATCGGCGGAGCAGCAGTTTCACTCATCGCTTCAAACAAGTCCCTTGGCGCGCAGACTGGTATGGCCATGACGGCCGACGATCACATGGTCATGGACCACGATCCCGAGTAGCCGCCCGGCTTCGGCGATGCGATTGGTGATTTGGATATCTGCGCGGCTCGGTTCGGGTGAGCCGGACGGGTGGTTGTGGACGAGGATCAGCGCTGCCGCCCCGACATCAAGCGCACGCTTGACCACGTTGCGGGGATGGATCGCCGCCTCATCCAAGGCGCCTTCGCTTTCAAGGTGATCGAGGATCAGGCGGTTTCGGGTATCGAGGTAGAGCACCCGCACCCGTTCGTGCGTCAGGTGCGCCATGTCGATCGTCAGGTAATCGATCAGCGTCTGCCAGCTGGCCAGGACCGGCGCTTCGGACAATTCTGCACGGGCGAGCCTGCGTGCACCCAGCGCGACGATCTTGAGCGCCGCCGCGCTGGTTTCGCCCATGCCGGGATGGAGCGCGAGCGCCTTGGCATCGGCATTCAGCACCCCGGCCAGCCCGCCGAACCGAGCGAGCAGGCTTTTGGCGAGCGGCTTCACATCCTTGCGCGGGATCGCCAGCATCAGCAGGTATTCGATGACCTCGTGATCGGCGAGGGCTTCGGCCCCGCCACCCAGCAGCCGCGCGCGTAGCCGGGCGCGGTGGCCCGTGCCGTGATGCGGTTCGGAGGGCACTTCGTCGCTCACGCCGTCTCCCTTGGTCGATGCTGCATTGCCTTTCGCCGCCCAAACGCGCAAGCAGGAACGATGCCCGAGGCCGAGGACGAACTACCGGAAAACGCGGCACAAGCCGCTCCGGCACCCGGATCGCGGCGTTGGCGCCGTGTGCTGGCCGTCGCCCTTGGCCTGATCGGGCTGGCCGCCGCAGTGCTGTGGCTGCAGCGCGAAAACCTGGCGCACCGGATCATCGGCAAGCAGCTGGAGCAGTATGATCTGCCGACGACTTACCGGCTGGAACAGGTCGGTCCGCTGACCCAGGTGATCAGCGGTGTCGTCATCGGCGATCCGGCCCGGCCGGACTTCACGGCCGATCGGGTCGAAATCCGCATCGTCCCCACGCTGGGTCTGCCAACGATCGGCTCGGTGCGGCTGGTCAAGCCGCGGCTCTATGGCGCCTATCGGGGCGGCAAACTCAGTTTCGGCAGTCTCGACAAGGTGCTGTTCGCGCCGGGGAGCGAGCGCACACCGGGTCTGCCCGATCTTGCCCTGACCCTTGAAGACGGTCGCGCGCGGATCGAGACCGATTATGGTCCGGTCGGGATCAAGGCTGATGGCCGCGGCAACCTGCGGAGCAGCTTTGCCGGGCAGCTCGCCGCGATCGCGCCGCAGCTGCTGCTGGGTGATTGCCGCCTGACCGGGGTCAGCGCCTTTGGCAAGGTAACCAGCGCAGCCGGTGCGCCGCAATTCAGCGGTCCGCTGCGGCTCGAAAGCGCCCGCTGCCCCGATCTGGCTGTCGGCGCGTCGGCGATGCAGGCGGACCTCTCGGCCAAGGCGGACCTCACCAGCCTGGCTGCGAAAGGGCAACTGGCGGGCGGGCGGATCGAATGGGCCGGGCAGCGGGTCAATCAGATCGGCGGCGAACTGGCGCTGTCGGCCAGCGCCACGACGCTAGCGGCGCAGTATGATCTGACTGCGACAGGCCTGTCCGGGCAACTCGCCGCCCGCAACCTGACCTTGCAGGGTTCAGCCAGCGGCCGCGATGGCATGGCCCGGCTCGAGGCCGATGGGCAGCTGGGCGGCACGGGGCTGCAACCGGGGCCTGCGCTTGACCGCACCCTGGCCGAGCTGGAGCGCTCGGCGGCGGGCACGCTGGGTGCGCCGCTGCTGGCGCAGCTGCGCACCGGCCTGCGCCGTGAAGGAGCAGACAGTCGCCTTGCCGCCGATTTCACCCTGCGCCGCAGCGGCGAGCTGACCAGCGTCATCGTCCCGCAGCTCGAACTGACTGGCACCAGCGGGCAGGAACTGCTGGTGCTGTCGCGCGGGCAGCTGGCGCTGGGCGGGCAGGGCGGGATGCGGATGACCGGCAACCTGCGGACCGGCGGGCAGGGCCTGCCGCGCCTGTCCGGGCAGGTTGAACGGCGGCCAGGCGGGGCGATCGAGGCGCGCCTCACCATGCCGGAATACCGCGCCCGCGATAGCCGGGTTGCCTTGCCCCGACTGGTGATCGTCCGCCGCGCCGATGGCGCGATGGGCCTCTCCGGTCAGGCCACGATCAGCGGGGCCCTGCCGGGTGGGCGGGTTGAGCGGCTCACCGTGCCGATCGACGGCACCTGGTCAGACCGGCGCGGCCTGGCGATGTGGCGCCGCTGCACGCCGCTGCGGTTTGACAGCCTGCGCTATGCCAACCTGACGCTTGATGCGAAGGCCCTGACGCTGTGCCCCGGACCGGGCGGGGCGATCCTGACCAGCAGTGCGCGCGGGACCCGCTTTGCTGCCGGGGCGCCAGCGCTGGCGCTGTCAGGGCGGCTGGGCGATACGCCGATCTTGCTGCGCTCTGCTGCGGTCGGCTTTGCCTGGCCCGGCAGCCTGGCTGCACGCAATGTCGATGTAACGCTGGGCCAGGTCGATGCAGCGAACCGCATAACCATTGCCAGCCTGACCGGGCGGCTCGGCTCGGTCCTGTCCGGCCGTTTCACCGGGGCCGAGGCCCGGCTCGCTGCAGTGCCGCTCGACTTGGTCGAGGCCACCGGCACCTGGAACTATGCCGGCGGTGCCTTGAACCTGAATGAGGGCACCTTCCGCTTGCTTGACCGCGAGGCGGACGATCGCTTCCGCCCGCTGGTTGCCCGCGATGCCAGCCTGTCCCTGGTTGACAACCGCATCGCCGCACTGGCCGTGCTGCGCGAACCCAGCTCTGACCGGGTGGTGACCGAGGCGCGGATCGCCCATGACTTGGACACTGCGCGCGGTCATGCCGATCTGGTGGTGGCCGACCTGCTGTTCGACGACAAGCTCCAACCCGATACCCTGACCTACCTGGCGCTGGGCGTGATCGCCAACGCCGAGGGCCGGGTCAACGGGACCGGGCGGATCGACTGGACCAGCGATGCGGTGACCTCGACCGGGCGCTTCTCGACCGAGAAGTTCAATTTCGCAGCCGCGTTCGGCCCGGTTGACGGCGTTAGCGGAACAGTGGTGTTCACCGATCTGCTCGGGCTGGTGACGGCGCCCGACCAGCGGCTCAAGATCGCGTCGATCAACCCCGGGATCGAGGTTTTCGACGGCGAGCTGAGCTTCCAGCTGGAACCTGATGGCCTGCTGGTGGTCAATGGCGCCGAATGGCCATTCATCGATGGCGAGTTGCACCTCCTGCCGACCCGGATGAAGCTGGGCGCGGCCGAGCAGCGGCGCTTTACGCTGAAGGTGGTGGGGGCCGATGCGGCGCAGTTCGTCCAGCAGCTCGAAATGTCGAACATGGCGGCGCGCGGCGTGTTCGATGGCGAGCTGCCGCTGGTCTTCGATGAGGATGGCGGGCGGATCGAGGGCGGATTGCTGACCGCCCGCGCGCCCGGCGGAAACCTGTCGTACATCGGCGCGCTGACCTACAAGGACATGGGCGCGATGGCCAACTTCGCCTTCCAGTCGCTGCGCTCGCTCGATTTCAAGGGCATGACGATCGGGCTCGACGGCGAACTCGACGGCGAAATCTTCACACGCCTGCGGATTGACGGGGTGACGCAGGGCGAGGGGGCCAAGCGCAACTTCATAACCCGCCAGGTCGGCCGCTTGCCGATCCGCTTCAACATCAACATTCGCGCGCCGTTCCAGCGGTTGCTGCACTCGTTCCGATCGCTCTACGATCCCAGCTATGTGCGCGACCCCCGCGAGCTTGGCCTGATTGACAGTAGCGGCAAGCCGATTGCGGAGCCGACGCTTCCCGCGCCGCTTCCGCCCGATATTCAGCCCCCAGACAGCAGGAAAGTGCCATGAAGCCACAACAATTGACCAAGCCGGTCCGGGCTGCGACAAGTTCCGCCATGGAACAAGGGGCATCACGGCAGGGGCGGTCAGGGCGGTTCGGAATGGTCCGGGCTGCCGGAATGAAAGGATTGATGCTGATTGGCGGTACGATGACTCTGGCGGGCTGCATTTCGGTAAATGCGCCGGACAAGCCGATCGTCATCGAGCTGAATATCAATATCAAGCAGGAGGTTGTCTATCGTCTCGCGGCCGATGCCGGGAACACGATCAAGGACAATCCCGACATTTTCTGAGGAAATGATCATGACCAATTTTGTCGCCCCGATCGAACGCAGCATGTTGGCCAAGGCCGGCTGGGCGGCGCTCGCTGCGCTGGCCTTGATCGTCCCGGCTTCGGCGCAGCAGCGCGATCCGGCCTATTCCGCCGCGCGCGCCAGTGGCCAGGTCGGCGAGAAGGTCGATGGCTACCTGGGCTTCCCGGTGCCGCCGAGTGCGGAAATCCGCCGCTTGGCTGACGATATCAACATCAAGCGCAAGGCCGTCTATGCCGAGCGCGCCGACGCCAATGGCGCGACGATTGAGGAATATGCCTTTTCCGCCGGCTGCCAGGCGATTGCCCGGACCGTGCCGGGGGAAAAGTACCAGGCACCCGACGGGCGCAGCTGGCTGACCCGGACGGCAGCTGAGCCGCAGCGGGATCCGCGCTGCCTCTGATTCGACCGGGCCCGATGGCCTAACGTGTTTCCCCGCCGCCGGAGCCGGTTATACCGCCTTCGGCGGCGGTTGACTCAGGGCTTGCCCCAACCTAAGGGGCCGGTGCCCTCGGCGGGCAGCCGTTGCCCGTGTCCATCGCTCCCGCATTAGGAGACTGGCATGAACGACGAGCCGCCTGCCCGAGACCCCATTGGTGAAGATGCGCGGGTCAACGCGCTCGAAGCGCGGCTCAAGGCTGCACGCGAGCGGGAAGAGCAGCGCAACAAGCCAAGTCCGGGCATGGAAGCCGATGCGAATTACCGCCTTGGCAACCGCGTCCTGGCCGAGCTGATCGGGGGGATCGGCGGCGGTGCGTTCATCGGCTGGGTCATTGACCAGTTTGCCGGAACCTCGCCCTGGGGTCTGTTGGTGATGATGGCCCTCGGGATCATCGTTGCCTTCAGGAACATCATCCGGATTTCGTCCCGGCGCCCTGATTGACCTTGCTTTAGGCCAGAGGGGCGCTGGTCGCATATGAATTGAGCAAGAAGGGTACGTCGCGTGGCCGAAGCGGCTAAAGTCGATCCGATGCACCAGTTCACGATCGAGCCGATGTTCGGCACCGATCACTGGCAGATCGCGGGCTACAATATTGCCTTCACCAACTCGTCGTTGTGGATGGGAATCGCGGCCGTGGCGCTGCTGATCTTCGTCTGGGGCGGGATGAAGCGCGAGCTGGTTCCCGGCCGCTGGCAGATGGCGGTCGAAGGCTTTACCAGCTTTATCGACAACCTGCTGGCCGCCAATATCGGCCCGGCCGGCAAGAAGTATGTGCCCTACATCTTCTCGCTGTTCATGTTCATTCTCTTCGCCAACATCCTCGGCCTGATGCCGCTGGGCCTGGTTGGCGTGCATCCCTTCACCTTCACCAGCCACTTCACCGCCACCGGCGTGCTGGCGGTGATGAGCTTCGCGATCGTGCTGATCGTCGGCTTCTGGAAGCACAAGCTGCACTTCTTCTCGCTGTTCGTGCCGCACGGCACCCCGCTGGTGATGATCCCGCTGATCTTCGCGATCGAGCTGGTCTCCTTCCTGGTGCGTCCCTTCAGCCTCGGCCTGCGACTGTTCGTGGCCATGATGGCCGGGCACGTGCTGCTGGAAGTGCTGTCGGGCTTCGTGATCAACGGTGTCAATGCCGGTCTCGGCATCGGCCCGGTGGTTTCGGTCCTCAGCTTCGCGCTGATGATCGCGATCTGCGCCCTGGAAATCCTGGTTGCCGGGATCCAGGCCTACGTCTTTGCGCTGTTGACTTCGCTGTATCTCAACGACGCCGAAAACCTTCACTAAGTCCAATCCAACCACACGAATTTTCGTAAAAGGAGTTATCGAAATGGAACCTGCAAGCGCCAAGCTGATCGGTGCTGGTCTCGCTGCCATCGGCGCCGGCATGGCCGCCATCGGCGTGGGCAACGTCTTTGGTTCGTTCCTGGAAAGCGCGCTGCGCAACCCGGGCGCGGCTGACGGCCAGCAGGGCCGCCTGTTCATCGGCTTCGCCGCCGCCGAACTTCTGGGCCTGCTCTCGTTCGTCGTCGCGATGATCCTGATCTTCGTCGCCTAAGACTTACGATTGACTGACCGACCGGCTGGTCTCCATCCTACGGGGTGGGGCCGGCCGGGCAGACTGCGGACGCTCTGATGCCTCAAATCGCGCAAATTGCCGAAACCTGGTCCAGCCAGATCTTCTGGATGCTGATCTTCTTCGGCTTCATCTTCTTCGTCATTGGCCGGGGCATGGTCCCCAAGGTGATGGCGACCGTCGAGACGCGTGACCGGCAGATCGCCAGCGATCTGGCCGCGGCGGAGGCTG
>DKII01000122.1:10081-33369 GCA_002454125.1 Novosphingobium sp. UBA6722 | reverse complement strand
GGAAGAGGCCTGGCGTGCCCAGGCCAACCGCCAGCGTGCCGAAGCCCAGGCCTTGATCGCCAAGGCCAAGCTCGATGCGGCCAAGGCCAGCGAAACCCGTCTGGCCAAGGCCAATGCCAAGCTGGATGCCAAGTTGTCCGAAGCCGAAGCGGCGATTGCCGCTGCGCGCAGCGGTGCGTTGAAGGAAATCGAAAAGGTCGCCGCCGAAGCTGCCGGGGATATCGTTGCCCGTGTGGCTGGCGGCCTGAAGGTCGATGCCAAGGCCGCCACGGCTGCGGTGAAGGAAGCGCTCAATGGCTAATCTCTTCGTTCTTGCGGCCGAAGCTGCCGAAGCGGCCGAGCACGGCGCAGCCCACGCTGCCCCAGAGGCCTTTGGCCTTGGCCCGGTCACCTGGGTTGCCCTGGCGATGACCGTGCTGATCCTGGTCGCGATCTGGAAGAAGGTCCCGGCGATGATCACCGGCGGGCTGGATTCGAACATTGCGGAAATCCGCAAGCAGCTTGACGAAGCCAAGGCGCTGCGCGCCGAAGCCGAAGCCCTGCGCCAGGAATATGCCGACAAGATCGCGGGTGCCGAAAAGGACGCCGCCGCGATGATCGAACACGCCAAGTCGGAAGCCGATGCGATCGTCGCCAAGGCTGAGGCTGACACCAAGGCGCTGATCAAGCGCCGTGAGAAGATGGCCGAAGACAAGATCGCCGCTGCCGAGCGCGGTGCGATTGCCGAACTGCGCACCAAGGCGGCGAATGCTGCCGCCAGCGCCGCGCGCCAGCTGATCGCTGCCAACCATAACGCCAAGGCCGACAAGAGCCTGGTCGACGAGGCGATCGGCGGGATCTGATCCCGGCTTTCAGACTTGCACTTGCAAAGGGCGGCGTAACAGCCGCCCTTTTCATTTGCCGGGTTCGAGCACGACCTTGCCGACAATCCCGCGCGTCGCCATCGCCGCATAGGCCTCTTCCCAGCGGCTGAGCGGCAGGATCCGGTCAATGTGCGGATTGAGCCGACCATCGGCAGCCAGCGTCGCCACGGCCTCGCGGATCGCCTTGCCGCGATCGGGGAAGCGGCGGGCATATTCGCCAGCGCGCACGCCGACGACCGAGAATCCCTTGATCAGCGGAATATTGATTGAGATCTCGGCAATCCGGCCGCCGGCAAAGCCGATCACCAGCAGCTTGCCGCCAAAGGCAACGCAGCGGGTGCTCTCATCGAACACGTCCCCGCCGACCGGATCATAGACCAGGTCGCACAGTTTGCCGCCGGTCAGTTCGGCCACCTGCTCGCGGAACCGGCCCTCGGCCAGGATCACGGCCTCGGCATCGCAGGCGGCGCGCAGCGCGGCCAGCTTGGCCGGTGAGCCCGTGGTGGCGATGACGTGGGCGCCCAGCCGCTTGGCCAGCTCCACCGCCGCCAGGCCAACCCCGCCGCTGGCACCGTGGACCAGCACCCATTGCCCGGCCTTCAAGCCGCCAATCTCGACCAGCGCGGTATAGGCCGTGCCATAGGCCGCGCCGAGGGCGGCGGCGGAGACCATGCCAATCCCCGGCGGCATGGCCGAGAGCGCGCGGGCCGGGACCACCGCATACTCGGCAAAGGCACCGGTTTTGTTGCCGCCATAGACCCCGTCACCGGGCTTGAAGCCGCTGTCGGGATCGGCCTCGACCACCTCACCGGCGAATTCCAGTCCGGCGATGAACGGCACCTCGGGTTTGAACTGATACTCCCCGCGCGTCATCAGCAGGTCAGGGAAGTTGAGCGAGGCGGCGTGAACCTTCACCAGTACATCACCCGGCCCACGCGGCGGCACGGGCAGGTCGACCAGCGCGCAGCCGGACAGGTCGGGCGACAGGGTCTGGACCTGGAGCGCCTGCATGGGGGTCAGAAATTGTCCTTGGCGGCACGCAAGGCGGCAAAGGTGGCCACCGCTCCACCACCGCCCCAGCGGGCCTGCATGGCCACATCATCGGCGCGCAGGAAGGGATTGGTCGCGAGCTCGCGCGACAGCGTTGTCGGCACCGTCGGTCGGCCCTCGGACCGCGCCTTGTCGATCTGCGTGACATAGTCCTGCAGCGCGGCATTTTCCGGATCGACATGCAGCGCAAAGCGCGCGTTCGACTGGGTATACTCGTGCGCGCAATAGAGCAGGGTTTCCGGCGGAAGTGTCTTGATCCGCTCCAGGCTGGCCCAGAACTGATCGGGCTGGCCTTCGAACATCCGTCCGCAGCCCAGCGCAAAGACGGCATCGCCGACAAAGGCGACGCCGGCTTCCGGCAGGTGGAAGGCGACATGGCCGTTGGTGTGGCCCGAAACGTCGATCACCTGGGCCGTGAAGGCGCCAAGTGAGACCGTATCGCCGTGCGCAACGATCCGATCGGGCGCGGCAATCCGCTCAACTTCGGCCGGGGCGATGACCGTGCAGCCGGTCGCCGCCTTGATCGCGGCGTTGCCGCCGGCGTGATCCGGGTGCCAGTGGGTGTTCCAGATATGGGTAATCTGCCAGCCCTTGTGCCCGGCTTCGCGCAGATAGGCATCGGCATCCGGGGTGTCGATGCAGGTGGTCTCCCCGCTGTCCGGATCGTGGAGCAGGTAGCCATAGTTGTCGGCCAGGCAGGCGAACTGGTGAATTTCAAGCATGGGGCGAGGATAAACCTATTCGCCCCCCAAAGCAAAATGGGCAAAGCAAAAGCCCGCCCAGATTGCTCCGGACGGGCCTTTGTTAGTTTAGCCTGAGGCTGGCGGAGGAGGATTAGTCCTTCTTGGCCTTCAGCGCGGCGCCCAGGATGTCGCCCAGCGAAGCGCCGGCATCCGAGGAACCGTACTGTTCCACGGCTTCCTTTTCTTCGTGCAGCTGACGCGCCTTGACCGAGAAGTTCGGCTTCTTCGAACGGTCGAAGCCGATCACCATGGCGTCGAGCTTCTGGCCGACCTGGAAGCGGTCGGTGCGCTGCTCGTCGCGGTCGCGGCCCAGGTCCGAACGCTTGATGAAGCCGGTGGCACCATCTTCGCCGGCCTGCACTTCGAGGCCGCCATCGCGGACTTCGAGGACAGTGACGGTGACGACTTCGTTCTTCTTCAGACCCGAAGAGGCAGCAGCCACGCCAGCGGCCGGAGCACCCTTTTCAAGCTGCTTCATGCCGAGCGAGATGCGCTCCTTCTCCACATCGACGTCGAGCACGATGGCCGAAACCTGCTCGCCCTTGCGGTGCAGGGCCAGCGCGTCTTCGCCCGAGATGCCCCAGGCGATGTCCGACATGTGGACCATGCCGTCGACGTCGCCATCGAGGCCGATGAACAGGCCGAATTCGGTCGCGTTCTTGACTTCGCCTTCCACGGTCGAACCGACCGGGTGCTTCTCGGCGAAGGCTTCCCAGGGGTTCTGCTGGGCCTGCTTGAGGCCCAGGCTGATGCGGCGCTTGTCGCTGTCGACTTCCAGCACCAGCACATCGACTTCCTGCGAGGTCGAGACGATCTTGCCGGGGTGGACGTTCTTCTTGGTCCAGGACATTTCCGAAACGTGGACCAGGCCTTCGATCCCGGCTTCCAGCTCCACGAAGGCGCCGTATTCGGTGATGTTGGTGACGGTCCCGCGCAGCTTCGCGCCGACCGGGTACTTGGCGGCAACGCCTTCCCACGGATCGCTTTCCAGTTGCTTCATGCCCAGGCTGATGCGCTGGGTGTCCTGGTTGATGCGGATGATCTGCACCTTCACGGTGTCACCGATATTGATGACTTCGTTCGGGTGGTTGACGCGCTTGTAGCTCATGTCGGTGACATGGAGCAGGCCGTCGATCCCGCCGAGGTCGACGAAGGCACCGTAATCGGTGATGTTCTTCACGACGCCGTCGATGATCTGGCCTTCGGCCAGGTTCATGATCAGGCCCGAACGCTGTTCGGCGCGGGTTTCTTCCAGCACGGCGCGGCGCGAAACGACGATGTTGCCGCGGCGGCGGTCCATCTTCAGGATCTGGAACGGCTGCGGCACGTCCATCAGCGGCTGCACGTCGCGCACCGGGCGGATATCGACCTGCGAACCGGGGAGGAAGGCAACGGCGCCGTTGAGGTCGACCGTGAAGCCGCCCTTGACGCGGCCGAAGATCACGCCTTCGACGCGCTTGCCTTCACCGAATTCTTCTTCGAGCTTGTCCCAGGCGGCTTCGCGGCGGGCGCGGTCGCGGCTGAGCATGGCATCGCCATCGGCGTTCTCGACGCGATCAACGAAGACTTCGACTTCGTCACCGACCTTGAGGCCATGCGGCTGGCCCGGCATGGCGAATTCCTTGAGGGGAACGCGGCCTTCGCTCTTGAGGCCGACGTCGATCACGGCCTTGTCGCCTTCGATCGCGGTAATGGTGCCCTTGACGACCCGGCCTTCAAAGCCGCCATCAGCGGCGCCACCGAGGGATTCGTCGAGCAGCGCGGCAAAATCGTCGCGCGTGGGGTTGGCTGCAGAAGCCATATGTACAGTTTCCTGTCTATCGATGTTTCCGGCCAAGCGGTTGTATCCGCTGGTCTTTTCTCCGCCGCAGCACCATTGCCTTGGCGGGCCAAAAGTGGGCCGAGCGTCATGGGGGCCGAATGCCGTCCACAACATCCCTTTGGGTCAAGACCCTCCGGGACCGGCGGCGCTTAGGCGCGAGGGCCCCAAAACGCAAGGAATTTGCGACCGGATGCGGGTCCGCGGCGCTGCCCCGATGTGCCCTGCAATCAGATCGGGAACCGCATCGCCACGTCGCATCGCTCGTAAGCGGTGCCGTGGGCTGCCATCACCTCGGCATCATGGCAGAAACCCAGCTTCTCGTAGAGGTGAATGGCCGCGGCGCATTTGCGATTGGTCAGCAGGTACAGGTCCCGCGCGCCCATGCTGTGCGCCCGGTCGATGGCAGCAGCGAGCAGGAACTCACCCGCCTTCAGTCCGCGTGCTGCTTCGAGGACGCCCATCTTGGTCAGCTCGAATTCGTTCGGTCCAGTGGGCATCAGCGCGCAAGTGCCGACGATGCCGATCCCGGGCGCCTCGGCGAAGAGGATCACCCCGCCTGGATCAATGATCCGCTCACGCGGGTTTTCGAGAACTGCCCGATCGAGCGGCTCAAGCGAGAACATCGCCTCGATCCATTCGGCGTTGATATCGTGAAACGCTCCGGCCAGGTCGTCGCGCCATTCGACCAACTGCAAGCCGGCCGGAACGACCCGGCGTGCCCGTTCTGCCAGCGGTGCGGCCTTGAGTGCCCGCTCGACTGCCGCAAGCTGGGTCAGCAGCGGTCCAGACGCATCTGCATAGAGTTCGGCGGCTGCCGCGCCGACGCGGGGCCAGACGTCGCGGGCCAGGATGACCATGGCTGCGTTTCCAGAGGCCGATAGTCCGACCCGCCGCTCGCGCTGGTCGTTGCCGCGTGCGGATTCGACCAGGCCCAGCTTCTGCAACTGGGCGACCGTGCGGCTGACCCCAGGCTGGCTGGAGCCGATCGCTGCCGCAATCTGTCCGATCGTCAACGGACCGGCCCGCAGCGCGGTCAAGACCGGAACCTGCGCCGGCACGATGGGCAAACCCATCTCGGCAATAATGGCGGCGGCATCGGCCTGCAGCCATTCCCCGAGCCGCTTCAGCCGGCTGCCCAGAAAGGCCGGACCCATTGCAGCGACAACATCATGCATCGGCGATCCCCATAACCAGTTATATAACGTGTTATGCAAAACGATCTACGGAAGTCAATAGCGTCGCACCGGCCGTCAGATTGCCGGCTTGTAATCGCTCCGCTTCAGCGTGACGATATAGGCTGAAAGATCGCGCACCTGGCCGCGATCCAGCTTGAATTGCATGGCTTCGGGATAGTTGTGGGCGTTGCGCAGATACTGGCGCAGCGTTGCACTGCTCAGCCCCTTGCGGTTGGCAATGTCTTCAAACCCCGGGCTTTCCGGATTGGGCGAGGCGGCATTGGCCGTCACGGCATGGCAGGCGGCGCAGCGCGCTTCGGCCAGCGCTCGCCCCCGCTCAACTTCAGCGAGGCGGCGTTCCTCGACGCGTACAGGCTGGCTGAGGGCAGCCGTGCCGACGGCGAGTGTGGCCATAGCGAGAAGCAGGAAGCGGGGCATGATCAGCGCCGCCCTTCGGCAATTGCGATGGCGGCAGCAATCGCTGCGTCGCGGCCCAGATCGCTGGTATCAAGCAGCACGGCATCTGCGGCAGCCACCAGCGGTGCTTCGGCCCGGGTGCGGTCGCGTTCGTCGCGGGCCTCTAGATCGGCGGCAATGTCCGCCAGGGCGACGGCGCGGCCTTGTTCCTGCATTTCGCGGAACCGCCGCTCGGCCCGCGCCGGGACCGAGGCGACCACGAACAGCTTCACTTCGGCTTCCGGCGCGATCACTGTGCCGATATCGCGCCCGTCGAGCACCGCGCCGCCAGGCTGGGCGGCAAAGGCGCGTTGCCGCTCATAGAGTGCCTGGCGCACTGCCGGGTGGACCGAGACGCGGCTGGCCAGGCCGCCGCTCGCCTCGCTGCGCAATTCGGGATCGTCGAGCAGGTGTTCGTGGAAGGTGCAGGCCGCCAGGGCATCGGCCGGGTCATCCGGATTGCCGCCATTCAGCGCCACCTGTCGGCCCACCGCGCGATAGAGCAGCCCCGTATCAAGGTGCGGGAGACCGAAATGCGCCGCCAGCGCCTTGGCGATGGTGCCCTTGCCCGAGGCGGTCGGTCCGTCGACGGCGATGATCATGGCGCTGGCTCCCGGCGACGCTCACCCAGCGCCTTGACCAGGCCGGCCAGCGCGATCAGGCCCCAACAAACCTCGAGCACGAAGGCGGCGAGGTTGAAGTGGACCGACAGCGAGACCAGCAGCAGGATCGCGCCGACGAGGTTGATCAGGTTGAACAGCACCTTGTCGAGCTGCGCGGCGGCGTTGGCATAGGCAAACCCACCGACGAACAGCGCCGAGCCGATCAGGCCGACGATCGTGGCCCAATCGAACATCATGTCGCCAGCCCATCCAGCAGCGCTTCGAACATGGGGAAGCTAGTGGCGATCGGGCGGGTATCGTCCACTTCCACCCCGTCGCGGCTGGCCAGGCCTGCGACAGCCATCGACATGGCGATGCGGTGGTCGAGGTGGGTCTTGGTCCGTGAGTTACTGGTGCCGCGCAGCGGTTCGCCGCCGGTCCCGACGATGGTCAAGCCGTCTTCGGTTTCGGTGACGCGGGCGCCGGCGCCGGCCAGAGCTGCGGCCATCACCGCAATCCGGTCGCTTTCCTTGACCCGCAGTTCCTCAAGGCCAGTGGTCACCGTGGTGCCCTCGGCCAGGGCGGCGGCAACGAACAGCACAGGAAACTCGTCGACCATGCTGGGGACTACCGCTGGGTCGACTTCGATACCCCTCAGCGCGGAATAGCGCACCACCAGATCGGCCACCGGCTCACCGCCCACTTCGCGGCGGTTCACTTCGTCAATCTGCCCGCCCATCTGGCGCAGCACTCCGATCAGCCCGGCGCGGGTCGGGTTGAGGCCGACGTTCTGGATTGTCAGCTCGCTCCCCGGCACGACCAGCGCGGCAACGATGAAGAAGGCGGCGGAGGAGGGATCGCCCGGCACCTCGATCGCCTGGGGCTTCAACTCTGCCTCGCCAACCAGGCGAATCACCCGCGTGCCATCGGCCTCGACCTCGACCGAAAGGTCTGCGCCGAAGCCACGCAGCATCCGCTCGGAATGGTCGCGGGTCGGCACGGGTTCGATCACGGTGGTGATGCCGGGGGTGTTCAGACCGGCCAGCAGGACTGCGCTTTTGACCTGGGCGCTGGCGACCGGCAGGCGATATTCGATCGGTACGGCGGGGAGAGCGCCGCGCACTGTCAGCGGCAGGCGGCCGCCTTCCGCAGCCTCGAACGCTGCGCCCATCTGGCTGAGCGGATCGATAACCCGGCCCATCGGGCGCTTGGACAGGCTGGCATCGCCTATGAAGGTGGCGGTGATCGGATGGCTTGCCACCAGGCCCATCAGCAGGCGCGTGGAAGTGCCGGAATTGCCCATGTCGAGCGGCGCCTGCGGCTGCAGCAGCGCGCCCACGCCAACCCCGTGGACCGACCATTCGCCATCCCCGATCCGCTCGACCGATGCCCCCATCGCCCGCATCGCGGCGGCGGTGGAGAGCACGTCTTCACCTTCCAGCAGGCCAGTCACGCGGGTCTCACCCACGGCCAGGGCACCCAGCATGATCGAGCGGTGGCTGATCGATTTGTCGCCCGGCACGCGGATCGTGCCCCGCAGCGGGCCGGATGGCATGAAGCGGCGCGGCTTCATCGCAGCGGGATCGGCATTGGACACGGCGGCACTTTCACGGATAGAGCAGCAATTGCGCGCGGCTTTTGACAGCGGGCGCGGGCTATGGCAAGGCGCGCGCCGCGCTGGGACAGGCGCAAGCCGTCTCCAATACGTATGAAGAGTTTCAGCCCGCCGCGCTGGCGGAGGGCAGCATCGAGGAATTGACATGGTCAAGGCTGAATGGGGCGCCAAGCATGGCTGCCCGAAGTGCGGCACCCGCTTTTACGATCTGGGCAAGGATGACCCGATCACCTGCATCGAATGCGGCTATGCTTGGCATGCCGATCCGGTGCTGAAGTCGAAGCAGCCGATCCCTTATGAAGAAGTTCAGAAGGCCAAGGTCGAAGAGGTCGAGGATGTCGATCTGGCCGATCCGGATCTGGACATCGACGAAGACGGCGATTCGCCCGACAATGACGTCGATCTGGGCGGCGACGATGACCTTGGCGTCGGCGTTGGCGACGACGACGGCGACGAGCATTAATCTCGCAAAAAACGCTCTTGCCAAGAGCGGGAGCCGCCACTAGAGGGGCGGCCTCGCTCGCTGGTCGGGCGGGAAAGGTAGGCCTCCCGGGGCTTGCCGGATGATGGTGACGGGGCCTTAGCTCAGCTGGGAGAGCGCCTGCATGGCATGCAGGAGGTCAGCGGTTCGATCCCGCTAGGCTCCACCATCATTCGTGAGAGTTTGAGTATCTGAGCGGCAAGCTGGTCGGCGAGGTTTCGCCCACCGGCTTTTTTCGCGTTTCGAGGTTTAGGACCGTATGTTCGACAGTCTTTCAGACCGGCTAGGCAGCGTCTTTGACAAGCTGCGCGGGCGCGGTGCGCTGAACGAGGCGGACGTGCGCGAGGCGATGCGCGAAGTGCGAATCGCCCTGCTCGAAGCCGATGTCGCTCTTCCCGTTGTTCGCCGCTTCATCGATTCGGTCACCGAGCAGGCGGTTGGCCAGTCGGTCCTGAAGTCGGTCACGCCGGGCCAGCAGGTCGTCAAGATCGTCAATGACGCGCTGGTCGAGATGCTGGGCGGCGACGATGTCCCCGGTCTCGATCTTGCCGCCGCGCCGCCGGTCGTGATCATGATGGTCGGCCTGCAGGGCTCGGGCAAGACCACAACCACTGCCAAGCTGGCCAAGCTGCTCAAGGAAAAGCACGGCAAGAAGGCCATGATGGCCTCGCTCGACGTCAACCGTCCGGCCGCGCAGGAACAATTGAAGGTGCTGGGCGAGCAGGTGGACGTTGCCACCCTGCCGATCATCGCCGGCCAGCAGCCGGTCGATATTGCCACGCGCGCGCTCCAGGCGGCGAAGCTGCAGGCGATCGACGTCCTGCTGCTCGATACCGCCGGCCGACTCCACGTCGACCAGCAGCTGATGGACGAGATGCAGGCCGTGGCCGCGATCTCGACCCCCAAGGAAGTGCTGCTGGTGGTCGATTCGCTGACCGGCCAGGACGCGGTCAACGTCGCGCAGAGCTTCACCGCCCAGGTCCCGCTGACCGGCGTGGTGCTGACCCGGATGGACGGCGATGCCCGCGGCGGTGCGGCGCTGTCGATGCGGGCCGTCACCGGCAAGCCGATCAAGTTTGCGGGGACCGGCGAAAAGCTTGATGCGCTGGAAGTGTTCCAGCCCAGCCGCGTCGCTGGCCGAATCCTCGGCATGGGCGATGTCGTCTCGATCGTTGAGCGCGCCGCCGCGGCGATCGAGGAGGAAGAGGCCGAGCGGATGGCCGCGCGGATGGCCAAGGGTCAGTTCGACATGAACGACCTGCGCCAGCAGCTGCGCCAGATGCAGAAGATGGGCGGCCTCGGCGCACTCGCCGGCATGATGCCGGGGATGAAGAAGGCCAAGCAGGCGATGGAACAGTCCGGCATGGACGACCGCGTGCTGCTGCGGATGGATGCGATCATCGGATCGATGACACCCAAGGAGCGGACCCGGCCGGACCTGCTCAACGCCAAGCGCAAGATCCGCATTGCCAAGGGTTCGGGCGTCCAGGTTCAGGACGTCAACAAGCTGCTCAAGATGCACCAGGAAATGGAGCGCGCGATGAAGCAGATCAAGAAGATGGGCGGCCTGGCCGGTCTGGGCAAGCTGTTCGGCGGGGGCGGCCTTGGCGCCGCCATGCCGGGCCTTGGCGGACCCGGGGCGGGCGGCGGTCTGCCATCCAACCTCAACGATTTGCTCAAGAAAAAGTAATTCCAAGTTTTAATCTGATTTGTTTGAAAGGTAGTTCAAATGTCTGTTTCCCTTCGTCTTTCTCGTGGTGGCTCGAAGAAGCGCCCCTATTACAAGATCGTCGTTGCCAACAGCCGCGCCCCGCGTGACGGCAAGTTCCTTGAGCAGGTTGGCACCTACAACCCGCTGCTCGCCAAGGACGACGAAAACCGCGTCCGTCTGGTCGAAGACCGCGTGAAGTACTGGATCGGCGTTGGCGCCCAGCCGACCGACCGCGTTGCCCGCCTGCTCGACAAGGCCGGAATCAAGGAACGCGCCCCGACCGTGAACCCGAACAAGGGTGAGCCGGGCAAGAAGGCCAAGGAGCGCGCTGAAGAAAAGGCCGAGAAGGCCCGCGAAGCTGAAGAAGCTGCAGCCGCCGCTGCCGCCGCTCCGGTGGTTGAAGAAGTGGCCGAAGAAGCCGCTCCGGAAGCCCCGGCTGCTGAAGAAGCTGCCGCTAAAGCCCCTGCCGCTGAAGAAGCCGCTCCGGCTGAAGAAGCTGCCGCTGAGGAAGCTCCGGCTGCCGAAGCCAGCGAAGAGCAGGCTGAGGGCTAAGCCGTCTTGGCCAGCGACAAGCCTGTTACTCTCGCCGCCATTGCCGGCGCGCACGGGGTGACGGGCGAAGTCCGCCTCAAGCTGTTTGGTGAAGGCGTGGAATCGCTCCAGCGGTTCCGCGCCTTCAACGATTCAGCCCTGACGCTCAACAAGCTGCGCGATGATGGCAAGGGCGGGGCGATCGCCCGCTTTGCCGAAGTGACCGACCGCAATGGCGCCGAGGCGCTGCGCGGCACCACGCTGACCGTGCCCCGCTCGGCCCTGCCGCCGCTGGCGGAAGGGGAATATTACCACACCGACCTGCTGGGCCTGCCCGCCGTTTCAACCGAGGGCGAGGACCTGGGCGAAGTGATCGGAATCGACAACTTTGGCGCGGGTGACGTGCTGGAGATCAAGCGGCCGTCGGTTGATGGCAAGCCTGGCAAGCGCTTCATGGTGCCGATGCGGATCGAGGCCGTGCCGGAGTGGGATGACGCGCGGATCGTGATCACCGCTGCATTTGCCGCAGCCGATTAGGCTGTTAGGCTGAGGTTATGGGAATTGTCCTCGGCCTAATTGTCTGTGTGTTGCTGCCCGCCGCGCTATCCTGGGGGATCTGCAGCGGGATGCGGGTGCTGAGCCCGGCCAGCAGCCGGCGCCGCCGGGTGGCGCTTGCCGCAGTACTGGCGGGCCTCTTGCCGGTTACCGTTCCGCTGATCTCCGTGCTTGATGTGGAGTACCCCGAAGGCCTGATCGCCGTGGTCGCGATCCTGCTGATTGGCGTGCTGATTGCCTTGCTGGTCGGCCTGCCGGTCGCGATCCGCGCCACGCGGAACGATTTTCCCGCCTAGCGCGGCTTGCCCACCAGCTTTTCGAGCTCCTTGGCGAACTGCTTCAGCTCGAAGTTCTGGGGATCGTCATGAGCATCGGGGATCCCGGCATCGACGGTGTTGTGCTGCGCCGGGATCAGCCAGAGCCCGGCCCGCGCGCTGGCATAGACATAAAGTGCGGCCAGCATCCGGTATTGCTCTCTGGTAAAGCCGGGCTTGGGCCCTTCAGTCTGCCCGCGGCTGGTGGCACCGGGCAGGAAGCGGCGCGGCTGGACCGTTTCGATATGGACCATCCGCCCGCGCGCACGCGGGCCGACCACCCGGCTCTCCAGCTTGGTCGCGCGCCAGCCTTCCTGGAAATCGTGCCCGGCCCAGATCTGCCCGACCCGGTTGAGGAAGATATGCGCCACCGGCTCACGCGCGAAAGTGCCGTTCATGTAGGGCGTGAAGTCGTTGACCTTGAGGTCCTGGTTGAGCCGCTTGGGGAACGGATCGTTCGCGTAGAACGGCGTGGAGGTATCGTGGATCACGAAATAGAGCGCTGGCAGCCCCTCGTCAGTGCGGGATAGCGGCGTATCCGCCCATTGCGCCGCGAAAGTCCGATAGGGTTCGGGGAAGGCGGCTAGCGCGCCGGCCTTTTGCGCGGCGCTTGGTCCGTCCTCGCGCTCCATCAGGTGGCGGATCACCCTGGGCAAGGGCTGGGGCTTGCGGACGGCCAGCAGCTCGATCTTGCGCAGCAGGCACTCCGCCTGTTCGACGCGGTTGCCGGCAAAGGTCAGCGTCTCGCGGCTGAACCGGCACTCGCCGATCTCCTCGGCCTGGGCGGGCGCGGCGAGGATCAGGAGGGGGAGGAAAGCCAGACGTTTCATGGCGTGCAGTGTTCCTTGCCGGGCGCCGACAGGCAAGAGTCCAATTGCTTATTGCAAGGTGATCTGGAAGACGTGGCCGCGATGACCTTCGTCACCGTCGTTCTGGTCTTCCTGGCATTCGCCATTCCCGCCGCAGCGGTCTGGGCAATCGCATTTTTAGTGGCACGCCGCTCTCGCCCGACGCGATTGACGCTGTTTGTGGCGATCTACCTGATCCTTGGAGTCTGGTGGGGTTATGGAGCGTTGATCCTTGTGCTTGCATGGCTTCCAGTAACGCTCGCCACCGTCTGGCTTTTCGAATGGGCTGCTGCCAAGGATGCAAAATGACCTTCGCCGCCACCGTCCTGACCCTCTACCCGGAGATGTTCCCCGGTCCGCTTGGCGTCAGCCTGGCGGGACGCGCGCGCGAGGAGGGTAAGTGGTCGCTCGATACAGTGCAGATCCGCGACTTTGCGATCGACAAGCACCGTACCGTTGATGACACGCCGGCTGGCGGCGGGGCCGGGATGGTGCTGCGCGCCGATGTCCTGGCTGCCGCGATCGATCATGCCCGCACGGCCCAGCCGGACTGCCCGGTGATCGCCATGACCCCGCGCGGCAAGCCGCTGACCCAGGCGCGCGTGCGCGAACTGGCGGCAGGGCCGGGCGTGACGATCCTGTGCGGCCGGTTTGAGGGATTTGACGAGCGGATCTTCGCCGGGCGCCAGGTTGAGGAAGTCTCGATCGGCGATATTGTCCTGTCGGGCGGAGAGCCAGCGGCGCTGATGCTGCTCGACGCTTGCATTCGCCTGCTTCCCGGCGTAATGGGCGCGCCTTCCAGTGGGTCCGAGGAATCGTTCGAGAACGGTTTGTTGGAATATCCCCACTATACCCGACCCGCTGAGTGGGAAGGGCGCACGATCCCTGAAGTGCTGCGATCGGGGGATCATGCGAAGATCGCGGCCTGGCGAAAGCAACAGGCCGAGATCGATACACGGTTACGCAGGCCGGATCTTTGGGAGCGTCATGAGGGCGCTCGGGTCCTGTCTGCCTCTGACGCGCGGCGTGAAAAGAAGGACTGAGGATCATGAATCTGATCCAGCAGATCGAGGCCGAGGAAATTGCCAAGGCCGCCAAGGATATTCCGGAGTTTCGCCCCGGTGACACCGTCCGCGTCGGCGTGAAGGTGATCGAAGGCGATCGCAGCCGTGTGCAGGCCTTCGAAGGCGTCTGCATCGCGCGTGCCAACAAGGGCATCG
This sequence comes from Novosphingobium sp. UBA6722, assembly GCA_002454125.1. Classification (GTDB taxonomy): domain Bacteria; phylum Pseudomonadota; class Alphaproteobacteria; order Sphingomonadales; family Sphingomonadaceae; genus Novosphingobium. The sequence goes on along the minus strand of DKII01000122.1, from coordinate 19,383 downwards.
GCAGCAACTTCACCGTTCGCAAGATGAGCTTCGGTGAAGGCGTGGAGCGCGTATTCCCGCTCTACTCGCCGAACATCGACAGCATCACCGTCGTCCGCAAGGGCGTGGTGCGTCGTGCCAAGCTCTATTACCTGCGCGGCCGCACCGGCAAGCGCGCTCGCATCGCCGAGCGCCGCGACGTGCGCAACGACGCCTAAGCGTCGTACCAGCGCTGAATTGCGAAGGGGCTCCAACCGCGGTTGGGGCCCCTTCTTCTTGGTTACTACCTAAGTGTATTGCATATATCATACACCCTGCTAGGTTCACGCCATCCTTTGGGATGGGGAGAACTATGATGACAGGCCAACAGGGGGCCGTACCGGCCCTGGCGCCCGTGCGCGGCAAGGACCGCATCGCCGTGCTCGATGCACTGCGCGGATTTGCCATTCTCGGCATTTTTTACATGAACGTGCCGGCGATGTCGGGGCCGATCTCGGCCTTCCTCGGCGATATCCGGGCGATGGGCTGGACTCCGCTGGACCAGCAGGTCTGGCTGTTCATGACGACCTTTCTGGAAGGCACCCAGCGCGGGATGCTGGAACTGCTGTTCGGGGCCGGGCTGATGGTCACTGCGGCCAAGGCGATGGAACCCGATGGCCCGGTGGCGGTGGCAGACCTCTATATCCGCCGCAACCTGTGGCTGCTGGCCTTTGGCCTGATCAACATCTTCGTACTGCTTTGGCCGGGCGATATCCTCCATATCTATGCGCTTTGTGCCTTGGCGCTGTTTCCGTTCCGCAAGCTGAGCGTGCGTTGGCTGATCCCGCTGGGTCTGCTGCTGGCCACGGTCCAGGTGGTCGTTCCAGCCTTCGAATATGTCAGCCGTACCGAATTGCAGCAGACCCATACGGTTGCGGTGGAGAAGCAGGCCAAGGGCCAGAAGCTGACCGCCAAGGAGGCCGAAGCCATCAAGGAATGGCAGGAAAAGGTCGACCGGATCAACGGCAAGGAGCCAGTGGTCGAGAAGCTGACCAAGGATGAGGTAAAGGCCCGCTCCGGCTCGTTCATGGACTATGCCGGGTTCCTGATTTCGACCTATATCCTGATCGTCGGCAAGGGATCGCTGCTGGGCGGCATTGCCGAGGCATTCACCGTGATGCTGCTGGGGATCGCTGCCTGGAAGCTGGGCTTCATCCAGGGGCAGCGCTCGACCCGCGATTACTGGATTGCGCTGATCGTGGCCTACGGCTTCGGCCTGACCGCGCGCTATGTCGGCGGGCTGGAGCGGATGACCTTCCAGCCGATCCCGAAAACAATCTGGATGACCAGTGAACTGGCGCGGATCGCGGTATCGGTGGGTCATGTCGCGCTGATCAACCTGCTGATGCGCGGGGTAATCGGACGCAAGATCATGTGGCCATTCCTGGCGGCGGGGCAGATGGCCTTCACGCTTTACCTGATGCAGCAGGTGATCGGCGTGCATATCCTCTATTCGCCGGCTGGCCTGCACTGGCCGATGGCACCGGGCTGGGCCTGGCTGGCCGGTCTCGCCAGCGTGGTGGTGGTCTTCCAGCTGATCCTGGCGAACCTGTGGATGCGCTGGTTTGCGAGCGGCCCGCTGGAATGGCTGTGGCGCAGCCTGGCCTATTGCAAGAAGCAGCCGTTCCGGCGGCTGCCGGCGGCCGATTGATCCAGCCTCTGGCGCTGGCCGCAAAGCTGGTTAGAGAGGGGCGTCCCGGCTGGCCGGGGCGCCCTTTTCGCTGCGTGAGTTTGCCGTGTCGCCGATGTCCCGATTGCTTGCCGCTTGCGCGCTGGCCGCGCTCGTTCCTGCCGCCCCGCTTCTTGCCCAGACTTCCTCGGAGAGCCCCGTGCCTGCCGCCCAGCCGCTGACCATCGAACGCGTCTTTGCCAGCCCCAGCCTGAACGGGACTGTCCCGCGCGGGGTCAAGCTCTCGCCCGATGGTCGCTACCTGACCCTGCTGCGCAACCGCGCGGATGACCGCGAGCGTTATGACCTGTGGGGGTTCGATCGCACCACTGGCCAATGGACCATGCTGGTCGACTCGCTGAAACTGGGTTCGGGCAAGGAACTGTCCGAGGCCGAGAAGATGCAGCGGGAGCGGCTGCGGATCGGCGACCTCAAGAGTATCGTCACTTATGAATGGGCCGCCGACAGCAAGGCGATCCTGGTGCCGCTGGACGGCGATCTGTACCTCGCCCGGCTTGATGGCTCGGTCCAGCGGCTGTCCGACACGTCCGAGGATGAGCTTAACCCGGCGCTGAGCCCGAAGGGGGCGTACGTGTCGTTCGTGCGCGGGCGGCGGCTGTGGACCGGCAAGGTGGGTGAGGCTGCCCAGGCGGTGACGCCGGAAGAGCCGTCCGAGACGGTTTCCTGGGGCGAGGCCGAATTCGTCGCACAGGAAGAGATGGACCGCCACACCGGTTACTGGTGGGCGCCCGATGACAGCCGGATCGCCGTGCAGCGGTTTGACGAGGCGCCGGTTGCCGTGGTCACTCGCGCCGCGATCGGAGCGGAGGGGACCAAGACCTATGCCCAGCGCTATCCGCTGGCGGGGACCCCCAATGCGCTGGTTTCGCTGTTCGTGCAGAAGCCTGATGGCAGCGAGCGGGTCGAGGTGGACCTGGGGCCGGACAAGGACATCTATCTGGCCCGGGTCGACTGGGCTCCCGATGGCAAGACGCTCTATGTCCAACGGCAGGACCGCGGGCAGACCCGGCTGGATATGCTGGCCGTCGATCCCGCCACCGGCCAGAGCCGCGTGCTGTTCAGCGAAACGGCCGCCGCGGGCCACTGGATCGACCTGTCGAACAGCTACCGCTTCCTCAAGGATGGCAGCCTGGTCTGGTGGTCGCAGCGCGATGGCTTTGGGCATCTGTGGCACTTCAAACAGGGCAAGTGGCGGCAGCTGACCAAGGGTGACTGGGTCGTCACCGCGCTCGCCGGAGTCGATCAGGCCAGCGGCAAGGTGTTCTTCACCGCCACGAAGGACGATCCACTGGCGCACCAGGTCTATGCGCTGGACCTCAAGAGCCCGGGCAAGATCACGCGCCTGACCGAGACCGGCTTCCACAACAGCGCGAGCATGGACCGTTCCGGCAAGTCGCTGCTGATCTCACGCTCAGCCCTCAACCAGCCGCCGCAGGTTTACCTGGCCGATCAGAGCGGCAAGCGGATCGCCTGGGTCGAAGAAAACAAGCTGGATGCCAAGCATCCCTATGCGCCCTATCTCGCCAGCCATCGGCCGACCGAATACGGCACGCTGACGGCCACCGATGGCACCGTCCTGCACTGGAACATGATCACTCCGCCGCTGGAGCCGGGCAAGCGCTATCCGGTCTTCTTCTCGCACTATGGCGGGCCCAGCAACCAGCAGGTGCTGCGTGACTGGGGCAGCCCGCTGGCCCAGGCGGTGGTCGACAAGGGCTATATCTGGTTCGAGCTCGACAATCGCGGTTCGGACAACCGGGGCGTCGATTTCGCCAAGCAGATCTACCGCGCCATGGGCGGGGTTGAGGTTGCGGATCAGCTTGCCGGGGCGGAGTTTCTGAAGACGCTGCCCTTCGTCGCGGGTGACAAGATCGCGACCTATGGCTGGTCCTATGGCGGCTATATGACGCTGAAGATGCTCCAGGCCAATCCGGGGGTCTATGCCGCCGGGATCGCCGGCGCACCGGTGACCAAGTGGGAGCTGTATGACACCCATTACACCGAACGCTACATGGGCGATCCGAAAGCCGATGCCGCCGCCTATGCCAAGGCCAACGCGATGGCCGATGCGGCCAAGATCAAGGATCCGCTGCTGCTGATCCACGGCATGGCCGATGACAACGTGGTGTTCGAGCATTCCTCTGCCCTGATAGCGAAAATGCAGGGGCAGGCGGTGCCGTTCGAAATGATGCTCTACCCCGGCTACACCCACCGCGTCGGCGGGCCGAAGGTGGGCGTCCACCTTTGGGAATCGATCTTTGCCTTCCTTGAACGCCATGGAGTGAAGCCATGACCTTCGGCATCGGCCCGACCGGATCGCCGGCCCAGGTTGCCGCCTTGCAGCAGCAGCTGGCGGCCAACCCGGCCGACCGGATCGCGCGGCACAATCTGGCGGTCGAGCTGCGCAAGTGCGGCCGGCCGGACGAGGCGCTGGCGCAGATCGAGCGGGTCTGGAACGAAGGGCTGAAGCTGGCTGAAACCGCAACGATGCGCGGGCACCTGTTGGCCGATACCGGTCGCTTTGAAGAGGCGCTGGAGGCCTATCGCGAGGCCGTCCGGGTCAAGCCTGAGCTGATCGAGCCGCACAGCACGATGGCCAGCCTTCTGCCGCAGTTGGGCCGAGGCGGCGAGGCGCTCGACAGTCTGCGCCAGGCGCTATTGCGCGCGCCCCATGTCGGCGCGCTGTGGGTTGAGGCCCTCTCGATCGCGCGCGGCCATCAGGCCTGGGACGCGCTGCTGGAGATCGCCGCTCAGGCCGAGCAGCGCTTTGGCATAGACACGATGATCAGCGGCTTCGTCGCCACGGCGCTGAGCGCACTGGGCCGCGATGACGAGGCGCTCGCCAGGATCGACGCCGCGCTCGAGCAGGAACCGACCTATCCGCCGGCCCATACAATCCGGGCGCACATCCTGCTGCGCAAGGGCGATCCGGCCCGCGCGGCGGCGGCGGCAGAGATGGCGGCACGGCTGCTGCCCAAGGACCAGTCAAGCTGGGCGCTGCTCGGCGTCGCCTGGCGCTTGCTGGATGACGAGCGCGAGCACTGGCTGTGCGATTACGACAACCTGGTCATGCCGATCGACCTGGGGCTCGATCCGCGCCTGCTGGGCGTGCTGGAGGCGCGGCACCAGCTGGCGGCGCATCCGGCCGACCAGTCGCTGCGCGGCGGCACGCAGACGCGCGGCAACCTGTTCGAGGCGGACGATCCGGTGATCGGCGGGCTGGCCCGCGCCACCAAGGCCGCGATCGAGCAGCGCATTGCCAGCCTCCAGCCCGATCCGGCGCATCCGTTCCTGGGGCGGCTCACCGGCTCGGTCAGCTTCCCGACCTCGTGGTCGGTGCGCCTTGGCTCTTCGGGCTTCCACATCAGCCACATCCATCCTGCCGGGTGGCTGAGCAGCGCCTATTACGTCAGTCTGCCGCCGGAAGTGGCTGCGGGCGAAGGGCAGGGCGCGCTGGCCTTTGGCGTGCCCGACGCCGCGCTCGGGCTCGACCTCGCCCCGCGGCGAGTAGTGCAGCCGCAGGAAGGGCACCTGGTGCTCTTCCCGTCCTACCTGTGGCACGGCACCACGAAGTTCGAGAGCCGCGCGCCGCGCGTGACGGTCGCCTTCGATTCGCTGCCGGTGGACAACAGCGGCCAGCCGGTCTAGCCGCAGCGCCATTCAACAGGAGTAAGCCATGGGTTACCGGGTGGTAGTGGTCGGTGCGACGGGCAATGTCGGCCGCGAGATGCTCAATGTGCTGGCCGAACGGGAGTTTCCGATTGAGGAACTGGCGGCCGTTGCCTCCTCGCGCTCGACCGGCGACGAGATCGAGTTCGGCGAGACCGGCAAGATGCTCAAGGTCCGCAACATCGAGCACTTCGATTTCGCCGGCTGGGACATCGCCCTGTTCGCCGCCGGGTCGGACGTGTCGAAGGCCCATGCGCCCCGGGCCGCCGCCGCCGGCTGCGTGGTGATCGACAACAGCTCGCTCTACCGCATGGACCCGGACGTGCCGCTGATCGTGCCCGAGGTGAACCCCGATGCGATCGATGGCTACAAGGCTAAGATGATCATCGCCAACCCCAACTGCTCGACCGCGCAGATGGTGGTCGCGTTGAAGCCGCTGCACGATGCGGCGAAGATCAAGCGGGTGGTCGTGGCGACCTATCAGTCGGTCTCGGGCGCCGGCAAGCAGGGCATGGACGAGCTGTTCGAGCAGAGCCGCAACATCTTCGTGGGTGACAGTAGCACGCCGGTGAAGTTCACCAAGCAGATCGCCTTCAACGTGATCCCGCACATCGACAGCTTCCTGGATGATGGTTCAACCAAGGAAGAATGGAAGATGGTGGTCGAGACCAAGAAGATCCTCGATCCTAAGATCAAGGTGACCGCGACCTGCGTGCGGGTGCCAGTCTTCGTCGGCCACTCAGAGGCGATCAACCTGGAGTTCGAGGAAGAGATCAGCGCCGAGCAGGCCCAGGACCTGCTGCGCGAGGCACCGGGCGTGATGCTGGTCGATAAGCGCGAGGACGGTGGATACGTGACCCCCGTGGAATCCGTTGGCGATGGTGCGACCTTCGTTTCGCGGGTGCGCGAGGACTCGACCGTCGATAGCGGCCTGTCGCTGTGGTGCGTCTCGGACAACCTGCGCAAAGGTGCCGCACTCAACGCGGTCCAGATCGCCGAACTGCTCGGACGGCGCCACCTCAAGAAAGGTTGAGGTTTCCGGATTATGGAAGTGATTCCGTCATTTGATGGCACTCCGCTGGCGCTGCACCGGCTGGGTGCGGGGCGGCCGGTGATCCTGCTGCATGGCCTGTTTTCCAGCGCCCAGATGAACTGGATGAACTGGGGCCAGGCGCAATTGCTGGCCGATGCCGGGTTCGAATGCCTGATGCCGGACCTGCGCGCGCACGGTGACAGCGGCAAACCGCATGAGCCGGCGGCCTATCCGCCCGACGTGCTGGCGCGCGACGCGATTGCGCTGGTCGAGGCACTTGGTCTGACAGATTTCGATCTGGTCGGCTTCTCGCTCGGCGCGCGCACTTCGGTGCGGGCGGTGATCCACGGCCTGAAGCCCCGCAAGCTGGCACTCGGCGGGATGGGGCTGGAAGGGCTGGCCGGCTGGACCGGGCGCAGCGCCTTCTTCACCGATGCGATCGACCGCTTTGATGAGGTCAAGCACGGCGACCCCGCTTTTGCCGCGGTCTCCTTCATGAAGACGATGAAGGTTGACCGGGTTGCGGCGCGGCTGCTGCTCCAGACCTTCAGCGATACCGATCCGGCCGAGCTCGCGGCGCTGACCATGCCAACCCTGGTGGTCAATGGTGACAAGGACCGGGACAACGGCTCGCCCGATCTGCTGGCTGAGGCCTTGCCCAATGCCACGCTGGTTACCGTGCCCGGCACTCACATGAGCTGCGTGACCAAGCCGGAACTTGGCGAGGCGATCCGCGATTTCCTGCTGGCCTGACGCCATTCGCCGATAGGTGCTTGACCGCCGCGCATGGCCTCGCCAGCGTGATGGCAAGGCCGTTTGGCCCGAAGTTTTGCTATGAGGATGGACCCCATGAAGAGGATCGTTTCGCTCGCCGCGCTGGCTACGGCGCTGGTGGCCGCACCTGCTTTGGCGCAGGACGCCAAGACCCCGCAGGCTGAGGCTGATGCCTTCGTCGCCAAGGCGGAGAAGGAACTCAACCAGGCCGTGATTGAAGGCGCGCAGGCCGGTTGGGTCTATGAGACCTATATCAACCAGGACACCGAAGCGCTGACCGCGCGCGCCGACGCCGCTGTCACCACCTTGATGGTCAAGAACGCGCTGGCCGCTGCAAAGTATGCCCAGACACCGAACCTGTCCTATGACACCGATCGCAAGCTGGACCGGATGCGCACCGCCATCACGCTTCCCGCGCCGACCCGCGAAGGTGCGGCCCAGGAAATGGCAACGATCAAGGCGCGGATGCAGGGCGTCTATGGCAAGGGCAAGGGCACGCTCAATGGCCAGCCGATCAACGGCAGCGACATCGAGGAGCGGATGGGCACCAGCCGCAATCCCGATGAGCTGAAGGAAATGTGGACCAGCTGGCACGACAATGTCGGCAAGCCGATCAAGGCCGATTACGCGCAGCTCGTCACGCTGGGCAATGAAGGCGCACAAGGGTTGGGCTTTGCCGATGTCGGCGCGCAGTGGCGCTCCAACTATGACATGAGCCCGGAAGAGTTCGCCGCGCTGACCGAGAAGCTCTGGCAGGAAGTGAAGCCGCTCTACGACAGCCTCCACACCTATGTGCGCGGCAGGCTTAACGCCAAGTACGGCGATGCGGTGCAGGCCAAGACCGGCCCGATCCGTGCCGACCTGCTCGGCAATATGTGGGCCCAGGAATGGGGCAACATCTATGACATCGTCGCCCCGGCGGGTGCTGGCGATGTTGGCTATGATGTAACCGAGCTGCTCAAGGAAAAGGGCTATGACCCGCTGAAGATGGTCAAGGCGGGCGAAGGCTTCTTCTCCTCGCTCGGCTTCGCGCCGCTGCCCAAGACCTTCTGGGAGCGTTCGCAGTTCGTGAAGCCGCAGGACCGCGAAGTGGTCTGCCACGCCTCGGCCTGGGACATCGACAATGTCGAGGACCTGCGCATCAAGATGTGCATCAAGGTCAACGGCGACGATTTCACGACGATCCACCACGAGCTGGGCCACAACTATTACCAGCGCGCCTACAACAAGCAGTCGCCGCTCTACCTCGACGGGGCAAACGACGGCTTCCATGAGGCGATCGGCGATGCCATCGCGCTGTCGATGACGCCCGAATACCTGGTGCAGATCGGCCTGCTCGATCGCAGCAAGGTGCCCTCGGCTGACAAGGATACCGGGCTGCTGCTGCGCCAGGCGATGGACAAGGTTGCTTTCCTGCCGTTCGGCTTGCTGGTTGACCGCTATCGCTGGCAGATCTTCTCAGGCCAGGTGAAGCCCGAAGGCTATCAGCAGGCCTGGACCGACCTGCGCCTTAAGTACCAGGGGATCGTGCCGCCAAGCCCGCGCGGGGCTGACGCCTTTGATGCAGGGGCCAAGTATCACGTGCCGGCGGTGGTGCCGTACACCCGTTACTTCCTGGCCCGGATCCTGCAGTTCCAGTTCTACGAAGCGGCCTGCAAGGCGGCTGGCTGGAAGGGTCCGCTCCACCGCTGCAGCTTTTATGGCAACAAGGATGTCGGCACCAAGCTGAACGCCATGCTGGAAATGGGCGCGTCGAAGCCCTGGCCGGATGCGCTGCAGGCCTTCACCGGCAGCCGCGAAATGAGCGGCAAGGCAATGATGGCCTATTTCGCGCCGCTCAAGAAGTGGCTCGACAAGCAGAACAAGGGGATGAAGTCGGGCTGGTAAGCCTGGCCATCCGGCACCTGAAAGAGGGCGGCGGCACTGCGGTGCTGCCGCCCTTTTTCATTACCGGAACGGCGGCTCCTTGAAGGCGCGCAGCTTGCGCGAATGGAGCCGGGCACCTTCGGCGCGCAGCAGATCGCAGGCCGTGGTGCCGATCAGCAGGTGCGCGGCAATCGCTTCCTCGTAGAAGCGGTTGGCCTGGCCGGGCAGCTTGATCTCGCCATGGAGTGGCTT
>DKII01000122.1:9675-9954 GCA_002454125.1 Novosphingobium sp. UBA6722 | reverse complement strand
GATGGTGGCGCTTTCCATGTCGATACCGATCGCGCGGCTCTGGCTGAGGCGGCGGGCGGATTGGGTGTAGCGCAGCTCCCAGTTGCGATCATCAGTGGTCGCAACCGTGCCGGTGCGCATCCGCTTCTTGAGGTTCGCGCCGGTATCGCCGCTGACCTGTTCGGCCGCCTGGGCCAATGCAATCTGCACTTCGGCAATCGCAGGGATCGGGATTTCCGGCGGCAGCACGGGATCAAGCACGTGATCGTCACGCAGATAGGCGTGGGCCAGCACGTAGTC
>DKII01000122.1:3683-9583 GCA_002454125.1 Novosphingobium sp. UBA6722 | reverse complement strand
CCGCAGTGGCCGATCATCAGCCAGGCCTCAGGGCGCAGCACGGCCAGGTGGTCGCAGATCGTCTTGGCGTTGGACGGGCCGACCCCGATGTTGACCAGGGTGATGCCCATCTTGTCCTCGCGGACCAGGTGATAGGCTGGCATCTGGTGGCGCCGCCAGGCCGTGTCGGACAGCATGTCGCGGGCGTTCGGCACCGTTTCCTCTACCCGCAGTCCGCCAGCGCCCGACAGCCGCACATACTCATCCTTGCCAAGCTGCTTACCGGCCCAGTCAACGAATTCATCGACATAGCGGTGATAGTTGGTGAACAGGATGAAGCGCTGGAAGTCCTCGATCGGCGTGCCGGTATAATGCGCCAGGCGGGCCAGGCTGAAATCGGTGCGCAGGCCATCAAACAGGGCCAACGGCAGGCTGTCTTCCGGATGAGCGAGTTCGATCCCGTCAGCCAGTTCATCGCCGATCATGGCAAGTTCGGTCGCCGGGAAGTGGCGGGCGAGGTCAGGCGGGTTGAGCGCGCCCAGGCCCGAGCTCGCATCAATCACGTAGGGAAACGGGATTTCCTGCTCCGAACGGCCAACCGTGACGTCGATGTCATAGTCATCGGCCAGCAGGTTCAACTGTTCGGCCAGGTAATCGGCGAACAGGGCCGGGCGGGTGACCGTGGTGGTGAAAGTACCGGGCTGGGCCAGCCGGCCAAAGGCGCGGGCCAGGTCAGGCCGGGTTTCGATGCCGGTATAGGTGATCCGCAGTTCGGGATAGCACCAGGCGCGGCTGGCGCGGCGTTCAGCGGGAGGAAGGGTTCCGTCGGCAGCGAAATTGGCGATGTCGGAACGGAGGGTGGCGACGGCTTCGTCGTAAACGCGGACCAATTCCGCGATGGTCTTTTCTGTGTTTAGCATCGCGGGCCTTTAGACAGATCGCGATGACATTTCAATGACCGGGCTGGTGACGCCGTCTTATCGGTCTACTGGCTCTTTGGTCACCTTGTAGGTCACGCTAAGCAGTCGGAAACCAGGATGCTCTGCCTCGAAATCCGAGAGACTCTTGGATTTCTTGAGTCCGCCCCAATCGTAAAGCTCGCTAGCGATCACAATTTTTTCGCGCTCAAATGCTGACATCTCTGTCGCAGTGATAGTGATTGTAGTGTTGGCGCGCCTCAAACGACGAATGAAACCGGTGGTATATTCGTTTCGCAAGCCGTCCATAGAAACCGGCGGGTTGGCCTTGCCCGCTCGCGCAGCATTGCCGATCAACGACCGCGGCTCTGACGAAATGAAGTAGTCCTTGCCAGAGATCCGAAAGGAAACCGGAATTCGGCCGATTGTCTCGGCTTTCCCGACTTCTCCGCCTGGCAGATAAGGTATCGCGGCGCCCTGTCGCAGCTCAAGGACGTCTGAAACGACCAGCGGACCATCCGATGTTGTGAATTGCCAGGTCTGCCGCAATCTTACGGTTTCATCGTTGGACAGGCGCCATGCCTCGAAAGCGATGAGTGCCAGAATAATGAGCAAAATCGCAGTTTTGGGCATGGGGCATGGTAACAAGCGGACTAGGCTCATTCAATGCAAAGTCTTGTAATCCAAAGTAGCCCAAGGTGCGCCGGTCCAAACGAAAAAGGGGGTGCCGAGGCACCCCCTTGATCGGTTGGCGATGGCGCGAAGCTTAGGCTTCTTCGCCCTCATCAGCAGCTTCGGCGGCAGGGGCCGGAGCCTCGGCTTCCGGCTCTTCGCCGTTGCCGGCTTCGAAGTCACCCGCAGCGGCAGCAGCCTCGGCGGCGTCGTCTTCGAACATCGCGGCAATCACGTCGACGCCCTTGGCCTGCTGGTCGGCTTCGTCAGGCGAACGCGCGACGTTGACCTTGACCATCACGGTCACTTCCGGGTGCAGCGCAACCTTGACGTCGAACACGCCGATGGTCTTGATCGGGCGTTCCAGCACGATCATCGACTTCGACACGCCTGCGCCATCGGCGTTGAGCGCGTCGACGATGTCGCGCACCGAAACCGAACCATAGAGCTGGCCCGAGTTCGACGAAGCGCGGATCAGGACGACCGACTTGCCTTCGACGTTGCCGGCGTGGCCTTCGGCCTCCGAACGACGCGCGGCGTTGTCGGCTTCGATCTTCGAGCGGTTGGCTTCGAAGACCTTGCGGTTGGCTTCGTTGGCGCGCAGCGCCTTCTTGTTGGGCAGCAGGAAGTTGCGTGCGTAACCGTCCTTGACGTTCACGACATCGCCGATGGTGCCCAGCTTCTCGATGCGTTCGAGGAGGATGATTTCCATGGTCGCTCTCCCCTTACTTCACGAGGTAGGGCAGCAGGCCCAGGTGACGGGCACGCTTGATTGCCTGGCCCAGTTCGCGCTGCTTCTTGGCAGAAACGGCGGTGATGCGGCTCGGCACGATCTTGCCACGCTCAGACATGTAGGTCTGGAGCAGGCGCGTGTCCTTGTAATCGATCTTCGGCGCGTTCTTGCCCGAGAACGGGCACGACTTGCGGCGGCGGAAAAATGCGCGGGCCATCTCTTAGAACTCCTCGCGTTCGCGGCGCTTGGTGCGCTCACGGTCCTGCTTGCGCATCTGCACCGACGGGCCGGCTTCCAGCTCGTCAACGCGCACGGTCAGCCAGCGGATCACGTCTTCGTTGATCGCGGTCTGACGCTCCAGCTCGGCAACGGTGCCGGCCGGCGCTTCGATGTTCAGCATCACGAAGTGAGCCTTGCGGTTGCGCTTGATCTTGTAGGCCAGGTTCTTGAGGCCCCAGGTTTCGGTCTTGGTGACCTTGCCCTGGTGGGCTTCGACGATTTCCGTGGCGGTGGCGGCCAGCGCATCGACCTGCGCCTGGCTCAGATCCTGGCGGGCCAGGAACACATGCTCATAGAGCGGCATGCATATGCCTTTCATCAATCTAACCGATCGCTGGCTGATCCGCGGGATTGCGGGGCCCCTCCGGCTTTCTTTGCTCCGGAATCGCTTCCGGAAGCGCGGGCCATTAGCGGGTTGTGCGGGGAATGCAAGCCTTGCAGGCCGCGCCAAGGCTTGGCAAGCAGCAGCCTCCGCGCTTTTCCATTGGAGTTACACCGCCATGCCAACCGGCCTAGTTGCCCTGCTCGACGACATTTCCGTGATCGCCAAGGCAGCGGCGGCCAGCATCGACGATGTTGGCGTGGCAGCGGCCAAGGCTGGCAGCAAGGCGGCGGGCGTGGTGATCGACGATGCCGCCGTCACCCCCAGCTACGTCACCGAATTTACCCCCGATCGCGAGCTGCCGATCATCTGGCAGATCGCCAAGGGCAGCCTCAAGAACAAGCTGCTTTTCCTGCTGCCGGCGGCCTTAGTGCTGAGCGAGTTCCTGCCCTGGGCGATCACGCCGCTGCTGATGATGGGCGGGCTGTTCCTGTGTTATGAAGGTGCTGAAAAGGTGCTGGAAAAGCTGGGCGGCGCAAAGCACGGGGAGACACTAGAAGACCCGATTGAGGATATGGCGGCCTTTGAACAGGAGCGTACTGCGGGAGCGATCCGCACCGATTTCATCCTTTCGGCCGAGATCATGGCAATTACCCTGGCGGCGGTGGCGAATGAAACCCTGATCAATCGGGGGATCATCCTCGCGCTGGTCGGGATCGTGATCACGGTCGCGGTCTATGGCGTGGTCGCGCTGATCGTGAAGATGGACGATATTGGCCTGCATATGGTGCAGGAACGTACCAGCGCAGCGGCCAAGGCCTTCGGACGCGGTTTGCTGCATGCCATGCCCAGGCTGCTGACCTTCCTGTCCGTCGTCGGCACGCTCGCCATGCTGTGGGTGGGCGGGCACATCATGGTGGATGGTGCCAAGAAGCTGGGCTTCAAACCGCCTTACGAAGCGATCCACGCAGTGGAGCATGTCGTGCATGAGGCGACCGGCGCGCTGGGCGGGGTGCTGGGCTGGCTGACCAATTCAACGCTGTCAGGCGTAGTCGGGCTGATCCTGGGCACGATTGTCGCCTTGGCGCTGCACATGGTGCCGGCGCTGTTTGGCAAGTCAGCCCACTAAGGCGAGGACCTCGCGCGCAAACAGGCTCAGCGTATCGTCGCGGGCGCCCATGATGACGATGCGGTCCCCGGGGCGGGCCAGTTCGGCCATGTAGCGGCCGCAATCGGCGCGGGACGGTATGTATTCGGCTGTGCCGCCGTGCTCACGGATCAGGCCTACGATCCGCTCGCTCCCCTCGCTGCGATCGACCGTGCCGCCGAAGTAGACCGGATCGCACAGCACGGTCAGGTCGTCCGGGCCGAGCAGCCGGGCGAAGACCTCGGCCAGTTCATGACCCATCTGGCGCAGCGGGCCATAGCCGTGCGGCTGGAAGAAGGCGATCACGCGGCCGGGGTGGGCTTTGAGCGTACGCAGCGTGGCCGCGCACTTTTCCGGGTTGTGGCCGAAATCGTCGATCACGCTGACGCCGGATGGGCTGGTACCGACAATCTCGAATCGGCGGGCGAGGCCGGCGTAGGAGCCCAGCGCGGCAACCGCTTCGGCCGCTGAAACACCAGCGGCATTGGCCGCAGCAATGGCGGCCAGGGCATTGGCGAGGTTGTGGCGGCCCGGCACGTGCAGTGTCAGTGCATGGTGCGAACCGTCGCGGCGATCGAGCACGGTTGCCTTGAGCGAAGTCGGCCCTTCGACAATCGAACCCGGCTCTACCCCGATCTCTGCCTCGGCGCTGTCGATCCCGAAGCGGATCACGGCTTTTGCGCGCGGGGCGAGTGCGCGGCATTCGGGATCGTCGGCATTGAGCGCAGCAACCTCGGCGGCGGCCAGGAAGTCCCCGAACAGCACCCGCAGCTCTTCCATCGATTTGTGATCCAGGCTGACATTCAGCAGCACCGACACCGCCGGACGATAGAGCGCAATCGAGCCATCGCTTTCGTCGACCTCGCTGACAAAGGTGTCGCCCTGGCCCACCCGGGCCGATGCGAAAGGGGCGTCGGCGTGCGCGAAGTTCTTCATCACGGCGCCATTCATGATCGTCGGATCACGGCCGGCACTGGTCAGGATCCAGCCGGTCATGCCGGTGACCGTGCTCTTGCCGCTGGTCCCGCCGATCGCCACCCCGCGCGGCACGGCGTTGAACAGGCGGGCGAGCAGTTCGGCCCGGCTCATCCGCGCACAGCCCAGTTCGCGGGCGCGGACCATTTCCGGCACGGTATCCTCAACCGCGGCGGAGGCAACCAGCACCTGATCGGCCGAAGTAATCCCGCTGCCGTCCTGGGGGAACAGGGTGAAGCCCTCGCTTTCCAGCCAGGCGAATTTCTCCGGCGTGCGGCCCTGGTCGCGGCTGCGGTCCGATCCCGCCACCTCGGCCCCATGGCCCTTCAGGATCAGCGCCAGCGGCAGCATGCCGGACCCGCCGATGCCGCAGAAGAACCAGGGGTGTTGGGTGAGCTCGCTCATGCAGCCTCCGGTATGCGCCCTTGCCACGCCTGACAACCGGGTTAGGAAGCATCATGCCCAATGTAGCGATCTGCGCCCCGTCTGCGGCTTTTACGAAAGAGGATGCGGAGCGCGTGCTGGCGCTGGCCGCGGGCGAGTTCCCCGGGGTCAAACTCCACGTCCACCCGCAGTGTTTTCTCAGCGAAGGCCACTTCGCCGGCTCTGACGCGGCCCGGCTTGAGGCGCTGGTCGAATGCGCCAACGATCCGGCCTTTGACGCTGTTTGGTTCGCGCGGGGCGGCTATGGTGCGGCGCGGATTGCCGAGGATGCGCTGGTCCGCTTTGACCGGGCGGCGCAGGACAAGCTGTTCCTAGGCTATTCCGACGGCGGGACACTGCTGGGCGGACTTTACCGGCATCGTATTGGCCAGCCGGTCCATGCGCCAATGCCGGCTGATATCCGCCGCGCTGGCGGCGAGGCCGCGGTGCGGC
>DKII01000122.1:0-3645 GCA_002454125.1 Novosphingobium sp. UBA6722 | reverse complement strand
AGGCCGCGGTGCGGCGCACGCTGGCCTGGCTGGCGGGTGACAAGAGCGGCGAAGAGCCGTCGCGCGATCACCACCCGACTGTGGCCTTCAACCTGATGACACTGGCCATGCTCTGCGGCACGCCGCTGATGCCTGGCCTTGCCGGCCATGTCGTGCTGGTCGAGGAGGTCTGCGAGTATCTCTACGCGGTCGATCGGCTGTTTTTTCATCTTACCGCGCATCTCGGCGGGATTGCCGGCCTGCGGCTCGGCCGGATCAGCGAAGTGCCCGAGAACGACCGGCCGTTCGGTGCGGAGCCGGAAGAGATCGTTCGGCACTGGTGCCAGCGCCACGCCATCCCGTTCCTGGGCAGTGCGGACATCGGCCACGATATCGACAACAAGATTGTGCCCTTCGGGCTTGCCCGCTGACGCGCCAGCCAATAGGCGCAGGCGCCTGAGCAATGGAGAGGGACCATGCGAGCATTTGTTTTCCCCGGTCAGGGTAGCCAGAAGGTCGGTATGGGCGCCGATCTGGCCGCAGCCAGCGCCGCCGCGCGCGCGGTATTCGAAGAGGTTGACGACGCGCTGGGCCAGAAGCTGTCCGCGATCATGCGCGAAGGGCCGGAAGATGCCCTGACCCTGACCGAAAATGCCCAGCCGGCGATCATGGCCAATGCCATTGCCGTGCTGCGCGTGCTGGAACAGGAAGGCGGCATCACGCTCGCCGACAAGGCCGACTTCGTCGCCGGTCACAGCCTGGGCGAATATACTGCACTCTGCGCCGCCGGGGCCTTCAGCCTGGCCGATACGGCCCGCCTGCTCAAGCTGCGCGGGCAGGCGATGCAGGCCGCCGTTCCGGTCGGTGTTGGCG
Source organism: Novosphingobium sp. UBA6722 (assembly GCA_002454125.1). GTDB lineage: Bacteria > Pseudomonadota > Alphaproteobacteria > Sphingomonadales > Sphingomonadaceae > Novosphingobium. The sequence goes on along the minus strand of DKII01000122.1, from coordinate 2,793 downwards.
CAATGTGCGCACTGCTGGGCGCCGATATCGACAAGGCCCAGAAGCTGGCCGAAGCGGCGGCGGAAGGTGAAGTCTGCACTGTCGCCAACGACAATGATCCCACCCAGGTCGTCCTTTCGGGCCACAAGGGCGCGATCGACCGGGCCATTGCCATGGTCAAGGACTTCGAGATCAAGCGCGGGATTGCCCTGCCGGTTTCGGCCCCGTTCCACTGCCCGCTGATGCAACCTGCCGCCGATGCCATGGCTGAGGCGCTGGGCCAAACCTCGCCGGGCGCGCTGCGGGTGCCACTGTTTGCCAACGTCACCGCCGCTGTCGTCAGCGATCCGGCCGAGGTCCAGCGCCTGCTGGTCGAACAGGTCTGCGGCCGCGTCCGCTGGCGCGAAAGCGTGATTGCCATGCAGGCCGCCGGGGTCGACACATTTGTCGAACTGGGCGGCAAGGTGCTCGGCCCGATGATCGGCCGCAGCGTCAACGATGTAACCGTGACCAGCGTGGTCGGCATGGCCGACATCGAGACGCTGGCGAAGGAGCTGTAATCATGGACCGCATGTTCGATCTCACCGGAATGACCGCCCTCGTCACCGGCGCTGCCGGGGGGATTGGCTCGGCAATCAGCCATGCCCTGGCCCGCCAGGGCGCGCGGTTGGCGCTGTCGGGGACCAACCCGTCAAAGCTGCGTTCCTTCCGCGAGGAACTGAACGACACCTATGGGCACGACCATGTCGAGATCACCTGCGACCTCTCGAACACCGAACAGGTCGAGCACCTGGTCCCGGCCACGGTCGATACCCTGGGCAAGATCGATATCCTGGTGAACAACGCCGGGATCACGCGCGACAACCTGGCCATGCGGATGAAGGATGAAGAATGGGAGCAGGTCATCAAGATCAATCTTGAAGCCGCCTTCCGCCTGATGCGCGCCGCGACCAAGCCGATGATGAAGGCCCGCTTTGGCCGGATTATCACTATCACCAGCGTGGTCGGCGCGACCGGCAACCCTGGGCAAATGAACTATGCCGCGGCCAAGGCCGGCCTGGTCGGCATGTCAAAGTCGCTCGGCCAGGAAATCGCCAGCCGCGGGGTGACGGTCAACTGCGTGGCCCCCGGTTTCATCCGCACGGCGATGACCGACGTGCTGCCCGATGCCCAGAAAGACGCGCTCAACGCGCGCATCCCGATGGGCCGGATGGGCGAGGGCGAGGATATCGGCGCGGCCGTGGCCTATCTGGCCAGCAAGGAGGCCGGTTACATCACTGGGCAGACCCTGCACGTCAATGGCGGGATGGCGATGCTCTGATCCGGCCTGGCAGGGTGGATTTATCCCCAGTTTAGCCGGGAATCGAAGGCAGTAAACTTGCCCGCCGCACCCCCGGCGTTAAGAACGAATGACCGAATTTCCGGCGCTGCGGCCGATTCCGGCCGTGCGCTTCCCTGGGGACGAAAGACCGACCATGAAGGCCACCATCGAACGCGCGACGCTCCTGAAGTGCCTGTCGCACGTCCAGTCCGTCGTCGAACGGCGCAACACGATCCCGATCCTGTCGAACGTGCTGATCGAGGCCGCTTCTGATGGCACGGTCAAGGTGATGGCGACCGATCTTGATCTGCAGGTGGTGGAAACGCTGGGTGCGGTCTCGGTCGAAACCGCGGGCGCGATCACGGTTTCGGCGCACCTGCTGTTCGATATTGCCCGCAAGCTGCCCGATGGCAGCCAGGTCAGCCTGGAAACGGCGGACAACCGCATGGCGGTCAAGGCCGGGCGCAGCCGCTTCTCGCTGCCGACCCTGCCGCGCGATGATTTCCCGGTGATCGTCGAAGGCGATCTGCCGACCAGCTTTGAGCTGCCCGCCGCAACCCTGGCCCAGTTGATCGATCGCACCCGCTTTGCGATCAGCACCGAGGAAACGCGCTATTACCTCAACGGCATTTTCCTCCACGTTACCGATGACGAGCTGAAGGCCGCAGCGACCGATGGCCACCGCCTGGCCCGCTTTACCCTGAAGCGCCCCGATGGCTCGGAAGGCATGCCTGACGTGATCGTGCCGCGCAAATGCGTCGCCGAACTGCGCAAGCTGCTGGAAGAGGCGCAGGACGCCAATGTCCTCATCGACCTGTCGGCCAGCAAGATCCGCTTCACCCTGGGCGGCGAAAACGGCGTGGTGCTGACCAGCAAGCTGATCGACGGTACCTTCCCGGACTACAGCCGCGTCATTCCGACCGGCAACGACAAGCTGCTGCGGCTTGATCCCAAGAGCTTCTGGCAGGGCGTTGACCGCGTTGCCACGATCGCCACGGAAAAGACCCGCGCGGTCAAGATGGCGCTGGATAATGACCGGGTGACCCTCTCGGTCACCTCGCCAGACAACGGCACGGCATCCGAAGAAGTCCCGGCTGATTACAAGTCGAGCGGGTTCGAAATTGGCTTCAACGCCACTTACCTCAAGGACATCCTGGGCCAGATCGAGGGCGACACGGTCGAACTGCACCTCGCCGATGCCGGCGCACCGACGCTGATCCGCCAGGATGACAAGAGCCCCGCGCTTTACGTGCTGATGCCGATGCGCGTGTAGCGCTTTTCGCGGCACTGTCTGTCTCGTCGTCGCCTTTATTGGCGGCGGCACAGTAATTCTCTGTCAACGACTGCCGATTAGAAGAAGGCGCATGTCCCCCATGCGTGCTTCCCTGTCCGATGGCCTGACGAGTCCCATCACCCTGATGATGGCGCTTGGCCTGGCGCGCAGCGGCACGGAAGTCGCGGCCTCCTGGATTTCCGGCGCCTTCGTCCATATC
>DKII01000163.1 GCA_002454125.1 Novosphingobium sp. UBA6722 | reverse complement strand
AACCGTGTCCACCGACTATGACACCTCCGACCGCCTGTATTTCGAGCCGCTGACGGCCGAGGACGTGCTGGAAATCCTGCACGTCGAAATGTCGAACGGTACGCTGGCCGGCGTCATCGTCCAGTTCGGCGGCCAGACCCCGCTCAAGCTGGCGCAGACGCTGGAAGATAACGGCGTGCCGATCTTGGGTACCTCGCCAGACGCGATTGACCTGGCCGAAGACCGTGAGCGGTTTGCCGCGCTGGTCAACAAGCTGGGCCTCAAGCAGCCGCTCAACGGCATCGCCCGGAGCCGCGATGAAGCTGTCGCCGTCGCCAATCGCATCGGTTACCCGGTGCTGATGCGGCCGAGCTACGTGCTCGGCGGCCGGGCGATGGAAATCGTCGATTCCGAAGCCCAGCTCGATGACTACATCGCCACGGCCGTGCAGGTTTCGGGCGACAGCCCAGTACTGATCGACCAGTACCTGCGCGATGCGATCGAATGCGATGTCGATGCGCTGTGCGATGGCGATCAGGTCGTCGTCGCGGGCGTCATGCAGCATATCGAGGAAGCCGGGATCCACTCGGGCGACTCTGCCTGCACCTTGCCGCCCTATAGCCTGCCGGCCGAGATCGTTGCCGAAATGGAGCGTCAGGCCGATGCCCTGGCCATGGCGCTGGGCGTACGCGGCCTGATGAACGTGCAGTTCGCGGTAAAGGACGGCACGGTCTACCTGATCGAGGTCAATCCGCGCGCCAGCCGCACCGTGCCTTTCGTTGCCAAGGCGATCGGCCAGCCGGTTGCCAAGATCGCGGCCCGGGTCATGGCGGGTGAGAAGCTCAAGGACTTCCCGCCGTTCAAGCGCGAGCTCGATTACATGGCGGTCAAGGAAGCGGTCTTCCCGTTTGCGCGCTTCCCGGGGGTCGATCCGGTGCTCAGCCCGGAGATGAAGTCCACGGGCGAAGTCATGGGGATCGATACCAATTTCGCCACGGCCTTTGCCAAGGCCCAGCTGGGCGCGGGCATGGTCCTGCCGCAGGGCGGGGTGGTGTTCGTTTCGGTCAAGGATACCGACAAGCCGGTAATCCTGCCGGCGATCAAGCAACTGATCGACCTGGGCTTCACCATCATCGCGACGGGCGGGACCCAGCGCTACCTGGCTGAGGCTGGCCTGCCAGTCGAAGCGGTCAACAAGGTGGCCGAGGGGCGGCCGCACATCGTTGACCGGATCATCGATGGCGATGTCGCGCTGATCTTCAACACCACCGAGGGTTGGCAGAGCCTGAAGGATTCGCAGTCGATCCGCGCTTCGGCGCTATCGGGCAAGGTGCCGTACTTCACCACAGCGGCGGCTTCGGTGGCGGCAGCAGAGGCGATTGCAGCCATGCGGGGGGCGAAACTTGAAGTTCGCAGCCTGCAAGACTATTATGCTTGAGTAGATCGCGTTTCCCCCACATCGCGACGGCACTGCCTGCAATCCCTTGAGGGATGCGGGGCAGGGTTCGAGTCGCTAAACGGGGCGGTCAGAAGGAACGGACGGAATGGCAAGTGTCGAAAAGCTGCCGATGCTGGCGGAAGGCTATGAAAAGCTGATCGCCGAGCTGAAGGCGCTGCGTGAGGAGCGGCCAAAGATCGTCGATGCGATCGAGGAAGCGCGCGCTCACGGTGACCTCTCCGAAAACGCCGAGTACCATGCCGCCAAGGAGCGCCAGGGGCAGGTCGAGATGTCGATCGCCGACCTGGAGGACAAGGTCAGCCGCGCCCAGATCATTGATCCGGCGACGCTGTCTGGCGACAAGATCATTTTCGGTGCCACCGTCACCCTGCTCGATGACGATGACAATCCCGTGAAGTACCAGATCGTCGGCCCCTATGAGGCAGACGCCAAGGTTGGCCGGATCAGCTACAACTCGCCGCTCGGCCGGGCCCTGATCGGCCGCCGGGTTGAGGACGAGATCGAAGTGACCGTGCCCGCGGGCGATCGGTCCTATCTGGTGCAGAAGATCGAATTCGTCTGAGCGCGTCCCCCGCGGGGGACGCCGCCAGCGTCAGTCCGGCCGCTTGAGCTGTTCCGGCTCAAGCAGGCGGTGCAGGTGCACCACCACATACTTCATTTCAGCGTCATCGACCGTGCGCTGCGCCTTGTCGCGCCAGGCTTCCTCAGCCTCGGCATAGGTGCCGTAAACGCCGACCAGGTCGAGCGCGGCAAGATCGGTAAATTCAAGCGTTTGCGGATCGCTGACACGACCGCCCATCACGAGGTGAAGTTTCTGGCTGCTCATCGCAAATATCCCGGGGGAGGGTGGATGGCGCGCCTTTAGCGTCCCTTGCGTTTCGCGCAAGGGGGCGGCGGCTTATTTCCGAACTCGGGCCGCCAGCCTGATTGCCTCACGGGCAATTGTTGCCCCGGTGCTGCGCGCCGTGGTGCGGACCTGCTGGCCGCCTTCCTTGGCCTTGGCCAGGCCCTCGCGCCCGGCTTCGCTCGCGCGTTCGCCGGCCTGCTTGCTCAGCGCCAGGCCGATTTCGCCGGCGGCGATCGCCAGGCTCAGCGCGCGCCTGCCAAGCTTGCCGCCAGCCTTCTTCGGCGCCAGGGCCCCGGCCAGCAAACCAACGCCAAGCCCGGCGGCGACGGCCAGCCAAGGGTACTCGGCAACCAGCGAGCGATAATCTTCGGGCGGATAGGCGTCCTTCGACGGCAGTGCCGGCCGCGCGCTGCTGTTGCGATCAAGCCGGTCCTGCGAGGCGGCGATCTTCGCGGCGATCCGTTCCTGGCGGGGTTCGAGACTGCTCATTGCGCCTGCTCCTCTATCGTATCGGGAAAGTCGTCATTGGCTGGCTCGGGCTGAACGGGAGCTTGCCCACTGCGGCGTGCGGCGATGAATTCCAGCAACGGCGCCCGAAAGAGCCAGGCAACCAGCGCCGCGACGGTCGCGGCGACCAGACCCTTGTTGTCCTTGGCGACGGCAACGGCCTCATCCGCGATCGCCAGGGCATCGCCCTTGGCCTTGTCGATCATCCGGCCCTTGATGCTGCGCGCCGCCAGGTCAGCCTTGACCTGGCTTAGCCGGCCTTCGAACAGCGCCCGGGCTGCCTTGCGGTTGGCCCGGTCGGTTTCGAACCCGCTCATGGCTCTTCGCTCAGGCTCTGGGTCATCGCCTGCCAGCGCCGGGCCGCGATCCAGCCGCTCAGCGCCGCCGCGCCGAGCAAGGCCAAAACCACGGCCAGCGTCGCGCCCAGCCCGCCAATCAACGGGGCCAGGATCAGCAGCAGGCCCATGACCAGCGCCATCAGCGCAAAGAACACCAGGCTGAGTGCCAGGGCGATCCACCCAGCCATCGACTTGGCTGTTCGCCCGGCCAACGCGGCGCGGGATTTCTGGTAGGCCAGTTCCGCCTCCAGCAAGGTTCGGCCATCATCGACCAGCGCGCGCACGTCATCGACGAGCGAACGCTCGGCCGCGTTAGCGGCTTCGTCCTGCAGCAGGGGCGGATCGGGTTGTTCCATTGCCGGGTCCGGCACGCGCTGCCGGATCAGGCCTTGGGCGTACCCTTGAACAGTCGGGCAATCAGGAAGCCAAAGGCGGCCGCGATGCCAACGGCCAGGCCGGGGCTCTTGCGGACGAATTCCTTGGCGTCGTCGCCCAGTTCGTTGAGGTCCTTGGAATCGAGCTTAGCGGCCGATTCCTGCATGGTGCGGGCGGCAGTGCGGGCATAGTCGCCATAACGGGTGCCCAGCTTCTCATCGATCGTAGTGGCGTTTTCGCCGACCAACTTGCCCAGCGTCGAGATCGCGTCGCTGGCCTTGGCCTTGCCTTCAACGGCGAGGTCGGTCGCGCGGCCCTTGGCCTGGCCGGCGATGTCCTTGGCTTCTTCAACCCAGTCCGCGCTCTTGGTGGAGAGCTGGTCGCGGTAACCTTCGGCCTTGGCCTTGGCTTCGGCGGTCAGCGCAGTGGCGCCGGCCTTGGCTTCCTCGATCGCCTTGGTGAACTTCGCCTTGGCTTCGCCAGTCCCGGCCGAGGCAGCCTTGGCCGCGGGCTTCTTGGCAGCCGGCTTGGCGGCAGTGGTTTTCTTCGGAGCGGCGGGGGTCTTGGCCATGGTAGTTGCCCTTTCTGGGCCGCAAGATGCGGCAATGAATAAGAATGTGGTGACGCTACGGCGGCGGTGCAACCCTGATTATGCTGCAATGCACCTTGCCTGCCAAGGCTCCGCTGCTAAGGAGCGGCCAACCGAGCCATACAAGGGGTAAAGCAGCCATGACCGCGATCATCGACATCCACGCCCGCGAGATTCTCGACAGCCGCGGTAACCCCACCGTTGAAGTTGACGTGTTGCTGGATGACGGCTCGTTCGGCCGCGCCGCCGTGCCCTCGGGCGC
>DKII01000045.1 GCA_002454125.1 Novosphingobium sp. UBA6722 | reverse complement strand
GTGGCGGCCTCGGCCGTGTCGGTCGGTTGGTCGGGTTATGTGCTGGGTCTGATAGAAAACGGGTTCAAGTTTGATTTCCCCGACCTTCTATCCGCCGGGCCGACTTGGTCGATGAACGGCTTCATCCCCACACCTGACTTCACGGCCGGGATCGTCAACATCCCCGCCATCGTCGTGGCCCTGCTGGTGACGGCTCTGCTGATGGTCGGCACGACGGAGTCGGCCCGCGTCAACGCGATCCTGGTCGCGATCAAGGTCATCGCCCTGACGGTCTTCATCGTCATCACCCTGCCTGTCATCAAGTCGGCCAACCTGTCGCCGTTCGCCCCCAATGGCCTGTTCGGCCAATATTCGGGGATGGGCATCGTCGGCGCCGCGGCCTCGATCTTCTTCGCCTATGTCGGCTTCGACGCGGTTTCGACCGCAGCGGAGGAAACCAAGAATCCGCAGCGCAACATGCCGATCGGCCTGATCGGCAGCCTGGTGATCTGCACGATCTTCTACCTGCTGGTGGCTTCGGGCGCGATTGGCGCCATGGGTGCGCAGCCGGTGATGGATTCGGCCGGACAAGCGCTAGCCACCGGCAGCAAGGAACTGCAGGCGCAGTGCGCTGCGCTGGCCGGTGCGGGCAACACCCCGCTGGTCTGCTCGGACGAAGCCTTGGCCCACGTGCTGCGTGAGATCGGTTACGTCAATGTCGGCAACCTGATCGGCCTCGCGGCCTTCCTGGCGCTGCCGTCGGTCGTGCTGATGATGCTGTTCGGTCAGACCCGCATCTTCTTCGTGATGGCCCGTGATGGCCTGCTGCCCGAAGGGTTGGCCAAGGTGCACCCGAAGTTCAAGACTCCGCACGTGGTGACCATGATCACCGGCGTCTTCGTGACCATGGCGGCGGCCTTCTTCCCGGTTGGGCAGCTGGCTGACATCTCGAACTCGGGCACGCTGTTCGCCTTTATGACCGTTGCGATCGGTGTGCTGATCCTGCGCCGCACTGCGGCAGATCGCCACCGTCCGTTCCGTACGCCGGCGATCTGGCTGGTTGGTCCGGCCGCCGTGCTGGGCTGCGCCTACCTGTTCTTCAACCTGTCGGGTTACACGGAACTGATGTTCCTGGGCTGGGCGGCGATCGGCCTGGTGGTCTACTTCTCCTATGGCCGCCGCAAGAGCCACGTCGGCCGCGGGCTGGTGGAAGTGCATGAACAGGATGCCGGCATCCCGCCGCAGCCGGTTCCGCCGCTGCCTGGTGCCAGCCTCGACTAAGGCAAACCCGTTCGCCCGCAAGGGTGGGGAGAGTGGGGCCGCTTCCTGGCAAGGGAAGCGGCCCTTTTCATTGTCGGGTCGAAGGGATCGATCCGGTTACAGCTGGGTTTCGGTGTAGCCGCCCTTGATATTGTCGCGCACGTTCATGCCGAGAAACATCTTGGCGGTGTTGATTGCGCCCAGTTCGCCAGCCCAGATTGCGGCGTCACCCAAGTCCATGCGCAGCAGCATGGCGCTGTCCTTGCCTTCGGGAAACCAGGCCTCGATCATGTTGGACCACAGTGCATCCTTGCGTTCCCGGCTGGTTTCTTCCGACAGCTCGCCGGTGATCCGGGCGAAGGCATCGTGGCCCTTGCTGCTGAACGTGCCTGTGGCCGGGCCGCCGGTGGCAAAGCGGTTGTCGGGCGAAGTGAAGAACCAGATTGCCGAATTGGCGTCCTTGTCGAGTTGCGCCGTCATCGGGGCCGCGCTGTCAGGCTCTGCATCGAGCTGGAGCATCAGGAAGGGCGATGCGGCGAGCGCCTTCCAGAACTTTTCCTTGAGCTCTGCGGGATCGCCCTGGTCATAGTGCATTGCTTCGTCTCCTTCTTTGATGATGCAGGAGCCAAACAGGGTCAGACGCAGCCGGGTTCCCCTTGCCAGTTCTGCGGAACAGAACATAATAAGAACATAGAGGTCCCGATTCGCATGACTGCTGTTGCCCCATCCGTTGTTCCCGCGCTGCCTGCCGCGCTCGCGCTTGCCCCCGGCGGGGCCAGCCATGCCGAGCTGTTTGCCAGCGCGCAGGACTGTGCCGGCGCGGCCTTTGCCCTAGTGCTGGAAAACCAGCGCGCCGTGCCGGGGGATGAGCGGCCCTGGCTGTGGGTGCAGGACCGTGCCAGCCTGCGGCAGACCGGGCGGCCCTATCGTCCCGGCCTGCCGCGCGCGCTGCGTCACCGGCTGATCCATGTCGTCACCACCACGCCAGAGGATGCGCTGTTCGCGCTGGAGGAAGGGCTGCGCTGCCGCGACCTGGCCTTCGTGGTGGGGGAGATGGCCGGCAATCCCCGCGCGCTCTCGCTTACCGCCCAGCGCCGGCTCAGTCTGGCGGCGGAGAAGCATGGCGCAGTGCTGTGGCTGGTGCGCGTGGGGGCACAGCGTGATCTCTCTTCCGCCCGCCAGCGCTGGGCCTTGCGCCCAGCCGCCTCGCTCTCGCCGCGCTGGAATCCCCAGGCCCCCGGCACACCCGCCTGGCACGCCGAACTGTTCCGCGCCCGCAACCACCCGCCCGGAGAATGGATCCTGCGCGATGACGGACAGGCCCTCGTCGCCCAGCCGACCCAGCAATCGACGCATCCTGTCGATCTGGCTGGCGCGGCTGGCGATCGACCGCTGGCGGCTGGTTGAAGGGCTGCGTGCGGGGGAAGGTGCCGATGCCGCTCCCCAGGCCCTGATCAGCGAGACCGCCCACGGCCCGCGGATTACCGCGACCAATGCGGCTGCCTTGGAAGCCGGTGTGCAGACCGGAACCATGCTGGCCGATGCCCGCGCGCTGTGCCCCACGCTGGCCGTCGCCCCGGCTGATCTGGCCGGCGATCGCGCCACGCTGGAGGCGCTGGCGCTGTGGGCCCAGCGCTGGGGCCCGTGGTCGGCGCTCGACCTGCCCGACGGGCTGGTGGTCGACGTGACCGGGGTAGCGCACCTGTTCGGGGGGGAGGCGGGGCTGATCGCCGATGCTGCCCGGTCGCTGGCCAGGCGCGGTTTCGCTGCCCGGCTGGCGATTGCCCCCACGGCGGGGGCAGCCTGGGCGCTGGCGCATTATGGGCCGGAGGGGGCGATTCTCCATCCGGGTGACAGTCTCGATGAACTGCCCGTCGCCGCGCTGCGGCTCGATCCCGCGACGGTGCTGGTGCTGCGGCGGCTGGGCCTCAAGCGGATCGGTGAGTTGTCGGGCGTCGCGCGCGATGCGCTGGCGCGGCGGTTCCGCAACCACAAGGCCCCCGCCGCCAATCCGCTGATCCGGCTTGACCAGTTGCGGGGACTGGTGCCGGAACCCTTGCTGCCGGTCCTGCCGGTCGATGTCCCGCTGGTCCAGCGGCGACTGATGGAGCCGATCCGCCACCGCAGCCTGCTCGACCAGGTGCTGGGCGATCTCTGCGGCGATCTGGTGCGGGTGCTGGAAGGGCGGGCGCTAGGCGCACGGCGGCTGGAACTGGCGCTGTGGAAGGTTGATGGTGAAGTGCTGCAACGCCGCCTCGAACTCGCTGCCGCCAGCCGCGATCCGGCCCATATCGCCGCGCTGTTTGGCCGCAAGCTCGATGATCTCGACGCCGGGTTTGGGATTGAACTAGCTCGCCTGCGCGCGCCCTGGACCGAGCCGCTACCGCTGAGCCAGCGCGATTTCGAAGCTGCGGCCGAGGCGCACGGCACTTCGCTGGCCGCCTGTATCGACCGGCTCTCGATCCGGCTCGGCCCCGATGCCGTGCGCCGTCCGGTCCCGCGGGCCAGCCACGTGCCCGAACGCGCGCAAAAATGGGTGCCGCCGCTGGAGAGCGAAAGCGCCAGCCAGGGTGACCTGCCGTTCCATGCCCGGCCCTTGAAGCTGCTTGATCGGGCCGAACCAATCGCTGTGCTCTATGCCAGCCCCGATGGCCTGCCGCGTAGGTTCCGCTGGCGCGGGCAAGTGCACGAGATCGCGCGGGCGGAGGGACCGGAGCGGATCGCGCCGGAATGGTGGCGCGAACGCTCAACCGTGCGGCTGCGCGATTACTACCGGATCGAGGACGGGGAGGGGCGGCGCTACTGGATCTATCGCGCCGGCCTGGCAGACGATGGCCGCGGCGGTGTGCCCGAATGGTTTCTGCAGGGTCTCTGTGCCTGAAGCCCCGCTCACGCCTGAGCGCCGCCGCGCCCAATCTGACGGTTTGCCGCCACCCGGCCGCGCGCCTTTTGTCGAGCTGGGGCTGGTCAGCTGCTTTTCGTTCCTGCGCGGCGCGTCGGACGCGGTCGACCTGGTCACCACGGCGCGGGCCTTGGGCTATGACGCGATCGGGATTGCCGATGCCAACACCATGGCCGGGGTGGTGCGGATCCATGCCGAGGCCAAGGCGCTGGGGCTGAAGCCGGTGATCGGCTGCCGGATCGAGACGGTCGAGGGGCTGGCGTTCCTGGCCTACCCATCGGACCGCGCCGCCTATGGCCGGCTCTGCCGCCTGATCTCGGCCGGGCGGATGTCGACCCTCGACGGCGAATGGCAGGACAAGGGCGCCTGCGACATCGACCTCGCGCTGCTGGCAGACCATGCCGAAGGCGTGCACCTGGTGCTCGTGCCGCCAGAGCAGCTTGATGCGGAACTGACGGTGGCGGTGGAGAGCAACATCATCCATTTCCCCCCCTACTCTTTAGAGGAGGGGCAAGGGGGTGGTGGCGATGCCGCAGGCAGCGCTCATGCAGCGAACAGGACATTCACCACCCCCCGACCCCCTCCTCTAAAGAGGAGGGGGAGTTTGCTCACCGCCCCGTTCCCTGACCTGCTCCCGCAGCTGGTCGCCCGCCTGCCTGGCCTGCGCCATCTGGCCGCCAGCTATCTCTACACCGGCGATGACTTGGCCCGGATTGCCCGGCTCGATGCCTTGGCGAAGGCGCATGGCCTGTCGCTGCTGGCCACCAACCAGGTGCTCTATCACGCCCCGCAGCGCCGCCCGCTGCACGACGTGATGACCGCGATCCGCCACAAGACCACGGTCGCTGCCGCCGGGCATCTGCTCGAACCCAATGCCGAGCGACACCTCAAATCGCCCGAAGAGATGCAACGCCTGTTCGCGCGCTGGCCCCATGCGATCGCGGCGGCGCGGGACCTCGCCGATGCCTGCCAGTTCAGCCTGGATGAACTGCGCTATGAGTACCCGCGCCAGACCTATCCCGACGGGCTTGATGCCCAGGCCTATCTGGATCGTCTGACCTGGGAAGGGGCAGGCCAGCACTATCCGCACGGCGTGCCCGATGAAGTGGCCGAAACGCTGCGCAAGGAGCTGGCGCTGATCGGCAAGAAGCAGTTGGCGCAGTACTTCCTGACCATCAAGGAGATCGTCGATTTCGCCCGCAGCCGCCAGCCGCCGATCCTGTGCCAGGGGCGCGGCTCTGCGGCCAATTCGGCGGTGTGCTTTTGCTTGGGAATCACTTCGGTCAACCCGGTCGAGCACGCGCTGCTGTTTGAACGGTTCATTTCCGAGGACCGCGACGAGCCGCCCGACATCGATGTCGATTTCGAGCACGAGCGGCGCGAGGAGGTGATCCAGCACATCTATGAGAAATACGGTCGCCACCGCGCCGGCCTCTGCGCCACGGTGATCCACTATCGCCCGCGCATGGCGATCCGCGAGGTTGGCAAGGCGATGGGCCTGTCCGAGGACGTCACCTCTGCGCTCGCGAAGACCGTCTGGGGCAGTTACGGGCGCTCGATCGAGGAAAAGCACATGGCGGAAACCGGCATGGCTCTGTCCGATCCACACCTGAAGCGCGTGCTGGCGCTGACCCAGCAGATGATTGGCATGCCGCGCCACCTGTCGCAGCACGTCGGCGGCTTCATCCTGACCGAAGGCGCGCTGACCGAGACCGTGCCGATCGGCAACGGCGCCATGGCCGATCGCAGTTTCATCGAATGGGACAAGGACGATATCGACGCGCTGGGCATCCTCAAGGTCGATGTGCTGGCGCTGGGCATGCTGACCTGCATCCGCAAGTGCCTCGACCTGCTGCGCGATCACCACGGGCAGGACCTGATCCTGGCCACGGTCCCGCGTGAGGATCCGGCGGTTTACGACATGCTGTGCAAAGGGGATTCGCTCGGCGTGTTCCAGGTGGAGAGCCGGGCGCAGATGAACATGCTGCCGCGCCTACGCCCGCGCTGTTTCTATGACCTGGTGATCGAGGTGGCGATTGTCCGCCCCGGGCCGATCCAGGGTGATATGGTCCACCCCTACCTCAAGCGGCGGCGCGGGGCCGAGGCGGTGGAGATCCCGGCGCCCGGTCCGGCGCATGGCCCGCCGGATGAACTGACCTCGATCCTTGGCCGCACCCTGGGGGTGCCGATCTTCCAGGAACAGGCGATGAAGATCGCGCTCGATGCGGCGAAGTTCTCGTCGCTAGAAGCCAACCGCCTGCGCAAGGCGATGGCCACCTTCCGCAGCCGCGGCATGGTCCACGAGTTGGAAGATCTGATGGTCGGGCGGATGGTGGCGCGCGGCTATGATCCGGATTTTGCCGTGCGCTGCTTCAGCCAGATCAAGGGTTTCGGCGAATACGGCTTTCCAGAGAGCCACGCGGCCAGCTTTGCCTTGCTGGTCTATGTCTCGTCCTGGCTGAAGTGCCATTACCCGGCGGCCTTTGCCTGCGCGCTGCTCAATTCGCAGCCGATGGGCTTCTATGCCCCGGCGCAGATCGTGCGCGATGCGCGCGAGCATGGGGTGGCGGTGCTGCCGGTCGATGTGAATGCCAGCGGGTGGGACAATACGCTGGAGGACAGCGCCTTGCGCCTCGGCCTGCGGCAGGTCGATGGCTTCCCCGAGGCCGCCGCCGCGCGGATTGTCGCAGCGCGGGAAGCCGGGCCGTTTCGCGATGTGCGTGAGTTGAAGGAGCGGGCCGGGCTATCCCCGGCACTGATCGAGCGGCTGGCGGCGGCCGACTGTTTCAACTCGCTCAGCCTCACCCGGCGGCAGGCGCTGTGGGATGCGCGCAGCCTGGTCGCCGCGCCCGATCTGCCGCTGTTCGCCGCCATGGCCGCGCGCGACGAGGGGGTCGAAGCCGCGCTCACCCGCTTGCCGGCCATGCCCTTGTCGGAAGAAGTGGTGGCCGATTACCAGACCCAGCGGCTCAGCCTGAAGGCGCATCCGCTGGCTTTCCTGCGTGCTGCCCTGGCCGACCGGGGTTTTATCCGGGCCTGTGAACTCAGGGAACGCAAGTACCGTTCGGCCGTGCAGGTGGCCGGCGTGGTGCTGATCCGCCAGCGCCCCGGCAGCGCCAAGGGTGTCTGCTTCATCACGCTGGAGGATGAGACCGGGGTGGTGAACCTGGTGATCTGGCCTGACCTGATGGAGAAACAGCGCAAGGTGATCATGGGTGCGCGGCTGATCGAGGTGAAGGGCCGGGTCGAATACGATGACGAGGTCATCCACGTCATCGCCACCCACCTGACCGACGCCACCCCGGCGCTCCATGCCCTATCGGATGACTTGCTCCCCGCCACGCTCGACCGCGCCGACGAGGTCCGCCGCCCGATTGCTGGACGGCTGCCGGCCTATCATCGCGCCGGCCATCCCCGCGATGCCCGCGTCATTCCGAAATCGCGGGATTTTCATTAGGCCGAAAAACCAAGAGCCCGGAGCTAAGCTTGTGGCCACAACAGTCCCAAACCGACGACATCGATAACCAGCAAGACCAGCACAATCCAAAGCGCCTTCAAGCGACGCTTGGCAACCGACCATCCAGCGGCAATACCCAGCGCGAATATAAGCGTCGGCAAACCGATCCAGAAAAAATGCAAAGGTTCCCATTGCGAACCTGGGGCATCAAACGACATTGCCAGCATAGCGAGGAAGAGTGGCGCAGTCCCGCCAGCAAACAATAGGCAACCGATGCAAAGTATGATCAGCCAAAAGCGCACCCCGGCATCAAGCTGAGGTTCCGGATTGTATAACTCATCATCATCGCTGAACGACATCGACAGCATGCATAGCCCACACTGCGGTCTTGGCAATGCTTCTGAAATTCGGGGCTAAACCGCTTCCAACGCATACCCCGCCGACCTTACAGTCCGCACCGGATCGGGCGCGCCGTCCAGTTCGATCCCCTTGCGCAAGCGGCGGATGTGGACGTCGACCGTGCGCAGTTCGATCTCGCTTTCGGTGCCCCAGACGGCATCGAGCAGCTGCCCGCGGCTGAAAACGCGGCCCGGGTGTTCCATGAAGAACTTGAGCAGGCGGAACTCGGTCGGGCCGAGCTGGATCACCTGGCCGCGCCGGGTGACCTTGTGGGCGGTGGCATCGAGCGAGAGATCGCCAACGCTGATCGTCTCGCCGGCCAGGGCCGGGCGAATCCGGCGCATGATCGCGCCGACGCGGGCGATCAGTTCGCGCGGGGAAAAGGGCTTGGTCAGGTAATCATCAGCCCCGGTTTCCAGGCCGCGGATCTTGTCATCCTCGGCCCCGCGCGCGGTCAGCATGATGATCGGCACGTGGGCTGTCGCCTTGTCGCGGCGTAGGCGGCGACAGACCTCGATCCCGCTGGTGCCTTCGACCATCCAGTCCAGCACGACGAGATCGGGCGCTTCCTCCTGAGCGAGGAGGAGGGCCTCATCGCCATCTGGGGTGACGGACACGGCATAGCCTTCCGCGGTGAAGCGGAATTCCAGCAGCTCCGCCAGTGCCGGATCATCCTCGACCAGCAGCAGGCGTGGTTTGCTCATGTCAGGCTCCTGCCAGGTCTTCCCGGTCGGTCAGGTAGGACCCGGTCGCGGCGTAGTGGACCATCTCGGCCACATTGGTCGCATGGTCACCAATCCGCTCGATATTGCGGGCGACGAACAGCAGTTCAGCCGCGCTGCTGATCGACGAGGGATTCTCGATCATGTGGCTGACAAGGTTGCGGAAGATCGAGTTGTAGAAGGCATCGACCTTGTCGTCGCGCTCCACCACTTCGCGGGCCAGTGCGGCGTCACGGGCGGCGAAGGCGGTCATCACATCGTGGACCATCTCGCCGGCCACTTCGGCCATGGCCGGGATCAGGGTCAGCGGTTCGAACTTCTTGCGGCCTTCGATCTTGTCCGTGCTCTTGGCGATGTTCTTGGCATAGTCGCCAATCCGCTCAACCACGCCGGCGATCTTCAGCGCGGCGATCACTTCGCGCAGGTCATCGGCCATCGGTGCGCGCAGCGCGATCACGCGGATCGCCAGCTTGTCGACCTCGGCCTCGAGCGAATCGATCCGCTTGTCGCGGGCGATCACGCCCTTGGCGAGTTCGCTGTTGCCCTTGACCAGGGCTTCCATCGCCTCGGCCAGCGAAACTTCAGCCAGGCCGCCCATCTCGGCGATCAGGCCGCGCAGCCGGGTGATGTCCTCGTCAAAGGCCTTGACCGTATGTTCCTGTGCCATCAGCCGTACCGTCCTGTGATGTAGTCCTTGGTCCGCTCTTCGCGGGGATTGGTGAAGATGTCGCTGGTCTTGCCGTATTCCACCATCTTGCCGAGGTGGAAGAAGGCGGTACGCTGCGAAACGCGGGCGGCCTGCTGCATCGAGTGGGTAACGATGACGATGGCGTAGCGGCCCTTCAGTTCGTCGATCAGTTCCTCGATACGGGCCGTGGCAATCGGGTCCAGCGCCGAGCAGGGCTCGTCCATCAGGAT
>DKII01000089.1 GCA_002454125.1 Novosphingobium sp. UBA6722 | reverse complement strand
GGCCCTTCGGCCTCGCTCAGCCCGGGCCTGTTCGGTCCGGCCAGCCCGGCTGACGGCGTCGCCTTCGCGGCCGGACTGCTCCTGTTCGAAGGCAAGATGCGGGGGCTGTTCACCCTGCTGTTCGGGGCTTCGATGCTGCTGTTCGTTGAACGGCGCGATGCGGCGGGCGAGGATGGCGGCGTGCGCCAGCTGCGCCGGCTCGGCTGGCTGCTGCTGATCGGCTATGCTCACCAGCTGCTGCTGTGGAGCGGCGATATCCTGATGCTCTACGCCATGCTCGCGCCGATTGCCCTGGCGCTGCGGCACTTGACGGTCCGGCAACAGGTGGTGCTGGCGCTCTCGGGCTTTGTGCTGTGGCACGGCGCTTTCGCCATGGCCGGCTGGTCAAGCCTGGCTGCGGCCGAGGCGGTCCACGCCGGCACGGCGGGTCCATCGGCGCGGGCCGCGGTGCTGGGGCAGTTCGCCGCGATCTCGGCCGAGGCGCACAACCAGGTCGAAGTGCTCCGCCAGCCCTATGGGACCATGCTGGCCGAACGCTTCACCGACACGCTGTACGAGCCCTTCCTGGTCACGCTGCTGTCGATTGGCGAGACGGTGCCGCTGATGCTGCTGGGCATGGCGCTGTTCCGCAGCGGTTTCTTCACCGGCGGCTGGCCGCGCGCCCGGCTGTGGCAGCTGGCCTGGGCCGGCCTCGCGCTCGGCCTGCCGCTCGCCCTGGCCCAGGCCTGGTGGGGCTGGAGCCGCGGCTTTCCGCCCGAAGCCATGTTTGAACTGTTCATCGGCCCGGCCGGACCGCAGCACCTCGCGCTGACCCTGGCCTGGGCGGCGCTGCTGGTGCTGGCCGCCCCGGCCCTGCTCCGCACCCGGCTGGGCGAATGGCTGCGTGCGGCCGGGCGAATGGCGCTCAGCAATTACCTGCTGACTTCGCTGGTCATGGCCTTCTGCTTCTTTGGCTGGGGTCTAGGCCTGGCCGGGCAGGTCGGCGCGGCGCAGCAATGGTGGTTCGTGCTGCTCGGCTGGGCCGTCATGCTGGCCTGGAGCAAGCCCTGGCTGGCGCGCTTCCGGCAGGGCCCGGTCGAGTGGCTGTGGCGCTCCCTGACCGAGGGCCAGCGCCTGCCATTCAAGCGCCTCTTGTGATTGCGAACGATTCGCATTATTAACGAGTCGGAGCCACCGGGAGCCGCCGATGTATATTTGCGTCTGCAATGCCATCCGTGACAGCGAACTGCGCGAAGCGGCGCGCCGTTGCCCGGGCGATCCCGATGCCGTTTACGAAGCGCTCGGCTGCCGCCCGCAATGCGGCCAATGCCTTGACGAGGCGGCCGAACTGCTGATCGAAGAACGCGCCAAGGCCGCCGCCGAAGGATTGCAGACCGCCTGATGCGAGTGCCTTGCAAGTGCAGCTGATGCACTTGCGCCCATCGCCGGAAATCCGCAGAAATTCAAGGAAATCGGGCTTGCCCTGACCCGCTGTTGCGGCGCATACTGGTGCCTGCACACCAATCCTCCAACCTCCCGGGAGAACACGCCGTGAAGGGCGATAAAAAGGTTATCGAATACCTCAACAAGGTCCTGTTCAACGAGCTGACTGCGGTCAACCAGTACTGGCTGCATTTCCGCATGCTCGACAACTGGGGGATCAAGAAGCTCGCCGAGCACGAGCGCCACGAATCGATCGACGAGATGAAGCACGCCGATCAGGTGGCCGAACGGATCCTGTTCCTGGAAGGGCTGCCGAACTTCCAGAACATGGGCAAGCTGCGGATTGGTGAGAATGTCGAGGAAATCCTCAAGGCCGACCTGGCGCTTGAGCATGATGCGATCCCTGACCTGCGCGCCGCGATTGCCCACTGCGAAACGGTCCACGATTTCGTCAGCCGCGACCTGTTCCGCTCGATCCTCGCCAGCGAGGAAGAGCATGTCGATTTCCTCGAAACCCAGTTCGAGATGATCGCGCGGATGGGCCTGCAGAACTATATCCAGCTGCAGAGCGAGCCGGCGGGCAGCTAAGCCCGCACTGGCCGGCCCGAAGGCCTACTTCTTGGCGAAGGGGTTCTTCGGGCTGCGCAGCATCAGCCGGACCGGCACGGCATCAAAGCCCAGCTCGCGCCGCAGCCCGTTGACCAGATAGCGCTGATAGCTGGCCGGCAACTCGTCCAGCCGCGTCCCGAACAGCACGAAGCCGGGCGGGCGGGTCTTGGCCTGGGTGATATAGCGCAGCTTGATCCGGCGGCCGCCGGGTGCAGGCGGCGGGTTCTTGGCCAGGGCATCGTCAAACCAGCGGTTGAGCGCAGCGGTGGGCACACGCTTTGACCAGGCATCGCGGATCTCGAAGGCGGCGCGGATCAGATCGTCCAGCCCCTTGCCGGTCCGGGCCGAGACCGCCAGCAGCGGCAGGCCCTTGACCTGGCTGAGCCCATCATCAAGCGCCTTGCGGATCCCGTTGAACAGGCCCGAGGCATCCTCGGCCACGTCCCACTTGTTGATCGCGATCATCAGCGCGCGGCCCTCTTCGAGGACCATACTGGCGATCTTGAGATCCTGATGCTCCAGCCCGCGCGTGGCATCGAGTAACAGCACGACCACTTCGGCAAAGTCGATCGCGTGGCGCGCATCGGCAACGGCCAGCTTTTCCAGCTTGTCGGTCACCTGCGCCTTCTTGCGCATGCCGGCCGTATCGATCAGCCGCACCGGCCGATCCTCGCCGCTGGCGGGATCGTGCCAGGTCCAGTCGATCGCAATCGAATCGCGGGTGATTCCGGCCTCGGGCCCGGTCAGCAGCCGGTCTTCCTGGAGGAAGCGGTTGATCAGCGTCGACTTTCCCGCATTGGGGCGGCCGACGATGGCGAGCTTGAGCACGGCCTTGGGATCGTACTCTTCCTCATCCTCCAGCTCGGCAGCGGCTTCCGCTTCGGCATCCATCTCAAGCTGGCGTTCGTTGAGGTGCGGCAGCAGCGCCTCGAACAGATCGGCCATGCCCTGGCCATGCTCGGCCGAGAGCGGTACCGGATCGCCAAAGCCCAGCCCGAAGGCTTCGTAGAGGCCATGGTCGCCGGCCTTGCCTTCGGCCTTGTTGGCCACCAGCACCACCGGCACGTCGCACTGGCGCAGGTGCCGGGCGATTTCCTCGTCAAGCGGGGTGAGGCCGGCGCGGGCATCGATCACGAACAGCGCCACGTCCGCGCCGACCAGCGCCGCTTCGGTCTGCTGGCGCATCCGGCCAGGCAGCGTGGCGGCATCCTCGTCTTCCCACCCGGCCGTGTCGACGATGGTGAAATCGAGGCCGAGCAGGTGCGCCTCGCCAAAGCGGCGGTCGCGCGTGACCCCCGGCTGATCGTCAACCAGCGCGAGCTTCTTGCCGACGAGCCGGTTCCACAGCGTGGACTTGCCGACGTTCGGGCGCCCGATAATGATGACCTGGGGGAGTTGCACGCCGCCAGCCCTGACCGTTCCGGCAACAATTTGCAAGCCGCACGGTTGGTCGTTACCGCAGCGTTAACCATAGCCCGCAGCGCCGGATTAACCGTAATCGGCCAGAACGCGGGCCATGCCATCGCTCCGCTCGCTCCTTCCTGCCGCCCTGCTGCTCGCCCTCGCCGCTGGCCCGGTCCACGCCCGCGCAATCGAAATCGATGATCGCGACGCCGGCGGTGCGGCGGTGGATGACCTGCCGCCCTACCTGCAATGCGTGCCCTATGCGCGGCAGGTTTCGGGCATCCGGATCTATGGCGATGCCCATACCTGGTGGGACCAGGCCGAAGGGCGCTATGCCCGGGGGTACAAGCCCAAGGTCGGCGCGGTCATGGCCTTCCGCCCCAACGGCAATTCGCGGCTGGGCCATGTCGCGGCGGTCAGCAAGGTGATCGATTCGCGCACCGTGCTGATCCGCCACGCCAACTGGAGCCCGATCAACGGCCGGCGCGGCCAGATCGAGGACAATGTCCGCGCGGTCGATGTTTCGGAAGACAATGACTGGAGCGCGGTACGCGTCTGGTACGGCCCGAGCCAGGCACTGGGTGCGACCCACTGGCCGCTGGCCGGGTTCATCTATCCGGCCAAGCCGAAAAAGAACGAGCCGCTGCTGCGCGATGACGTGCTGGCCAAGGTCGGAAAACCGGCGAAGGCTGCAAAGATCGAACTGGCCGAGCGCGACGGGGATCCCATCGCGGCCATCATCAAGCGCGAGCTTGGAATTTAGGCCTTAGCCACCGGCGGATTTTCGCCCAGGTCCTCGAACCAGGCTTCAACCGGGCCGTTGAGCTTCAGCGTCAGCGGCTGGCCGTGGCGGTCCATGGTCTTGCCGGCCTGCACCCGCACCCAGCCTTCGGAGATCGAGTATTCCTCGATATTGGTGCGCACCACACCCTTGAAGCGGATGCCAACGCCGCGCATCAGCACGTCCTGATTGAAATAGGGGCTGCGCGGGCTGATCGCGAGGCGATCGGGCGGCACATCCGGACCAGCGGCGGCTGGGGTGGCTTCGGGCGTTGCTGGGGTTTCTTCGGTCATGTCTCGCGCCTCTATCCGGCTTTCCCCGCTTGTCAATTCGCGCGCGCGCCTCTAATGGCCCGTCTCCGCACGGAAGTGGGCGCGTAGCTCAGCGGTAGAGCACACCCTTCACACGGGTGGGGTCACAGGTTCAATCCCTGTCGCGCCCACCACTTCCCCCTCACTTGATCCCGGTCAATGCATCGCCTGGCGCGGTGCTGCAGTGCTGTCCCATCGCAAGGAAGGGATGAGCCATGTTCACCACCAATGTCGGCAGCACTGATCGTCTGCTTCGCATCATCGTCGGCCTCGTGCTGATTGCGCTGGTCTTTGTCGGACCCAAGACCGCGTGGGGCTGGTTGGGCGTAATACCCCTGCTCACCGGGTTCCTGCGGACCTGCCCGGCCTACTCGCTGCTGGGGATCAGCACCTGCAAGGCGAAGTAGCGCCACCTTGCGCAGCGGCGGGGCAAACGGCATAGCGCCTGCGCTATGCATGACATCCGCCTGATCCGCGACGATCCCGCCGCCTTCGATGCCGCCCTCGCCCGCCGGGGGGTTGATGCCGTCTCGGGTTCGATCCTGGCGCTCGACTCGGCCCGTCGTGCGGTCGCGACGGCGATGCAGGAGGCGCAGAACCGCCGCAACGAAGCCTCGAAACTGATCGGCGCTGCCATGGGCCGCGGCGATAAGGATGAAGCCGAGCGGCTGAAAGCCGAAGTGGCCGAGATCAAGAACACCCTGCCCGCGCTGGAGCAGGAAGACCGCGAGCTTTCGGCCGAACTGCAGGAGGCCCTCGCTGCCTACCCCAACCTGCCCGATCCGGCCGTGCCCGATGGCGAGGACGAAGCGCAGAACGTTGAGGTGAGCCGCTGGGGCACGCCGCGCCAGTTCAACTTTGCACCCAAGGAACATGCCGATCTCGGTCCGGCGCTGGGTCTCGATTTCGAGACGGGGGCGGCCATTTCCGGCGCACGCTTTACCTTCCTGCGCGGGCAGATGGCGCGGCTGCAGCGCGCGCTGGGCCAGTTCATGTTGGACCGGCAGACGGTTCAGAACGGTCATATCGAATGCGCCACGCCGCTGCTGGTGCGCGAGGAATCGCTGTTCGGCACCGGCCAGTTGCCCAAGTTCGCCGAGGACAATTTCCAGACGACCGATGGCCGCTGGCTGATCCCGACTGCCGAGGTTTCGCTGACCAACTCGGTGCGCGAGCAGATCCTCGATGGCGCCGCCTTGCCGCTCCGCCTGACGGCGCTGACTCCCTGCTTCCGCTCCGAAGCGGGCGCGGCCGGCAAGGACACCCGGGGCTATATCCGCCAGCACCAGTTCGAGAAGGTCGAGCTGGTGACGATCTGCGCGCCCGACCAGTCCGAAACCGAGCATGAGCGGATGACTGCCGCCGCGGAATCGATCCTGCAGGCGCTGGAGCTGCCCTATCGCAAGGTCCTGCTCTGCGCCGGTGACATGGGCTTTACCGCGAAGAAGACCTTTGACCTTGAGGTCTGGCTGCCGGGCCAGAACGCCTACCGCGAGATCAGCTCGATCTCCAACTGCGGCGATTTCCAGGCCCGGCGGATGAACGCGCGGTTCCGCGCCGAGGAGAAGGCCAAACCGGAATTCGTCCACACGCTCAATGGCTCGGGCCTGGCGGTTGGCCGGACGCTGGTGGCCGTGCTGGAGAATTACCAGCAGGAAGACGGCTCGGTCGAAGTGCCTTCGGCCTTGCTGCCCTACATGGGCGGGATCGACCGGCTGGTGCCGGCTTGATGCGCATCCTGCTGACCAACGATGACGGCATCTTCGCCCCCGGCCTGACCGTGCTGGAGGCGATCGCCCGCCAATTCTCGGACGATATCTGGATCGTTGCCCCGGCCGAGGAACAGTCGGGCGCGGGCCACTCGCTCACCCTGTCGCGCCCGGTGCGGCTGCGCCAGCATGACGAGCGGCGCTTTTCGGTGTCCGGCACGCCGACCGATGCCGTGATGATGGGCCTGCGCGAGGTCATGCCGCAGGCGCCAGACCTGATCCTTTCGGGCGTCAATCGCGGCGCCAATCTGGGCGATGACGTGACCTATTCGGGTACGGTCTCCGCCGCGATCGAGGGCGCGCTGGCCGGCATCCGCTCGATCGCGCTGAGCCAGGTCTATGCCAGCGAAGGCATGGGCGATGCCGTCCCGTTCGGCGCGGCCGAAGCCTGGGGGGCCAAGGTCATCGCCCCGCTGCTCGACCTGCCGTTCGCGCCGCGCACGCTGGTCAACGTCAACTTCCCCGCGCTCCCGGCCGATCAGGTTCAGGGGATCCGCGTGGTCCGCCAGGGCTTCCACGACTATTCGCGCGGCACGATCGTCGAAGGTGTGGACCCGCGCGGCTACCGCTATTTCTGGTTCGGCCTTGATGGGATAGAGCATACCCCCGGTCATGCGACCGATCTTGAGGCAATCCAGGATGGCTTTGTGGCGGTAACCCCCTTGCAGCTTGACCTGACGCATGAGGCTTCGCTCGCCGAGCTGGCGGGGCGCTTCGCCTGATGATGCGGGCCGGTCTTGCACTGGCCCTGGCGGTGCTGGCCGCCGCCCCGCTGCTGGCTGAGGACGATCCCAAGACAGCGACCGAATATGTCGTGAAATCCGGCGAAACCCTGGGCGGGATCGCCAACCGCGTTGAAGTCCCGCGCGTGCTGATCATCGAGGCCAATGGCCTGAAGGCACCCTATACCGTCCGCGCCGGGCAGAAGCTGGTCATCCCGCGCCGCCGCACCCATACGGTCAAGGAAGACGAGACCGGCCTTGGTATCGCGCTGGACTATGGCGTGGCCTGGTCGGCCATCGCCGCGGCCAACGGGATCGACCCCAAGAAACTGGTCAAGGCCGGGCAGAAGCTGGTCATCCCAACCATCACCAAGGCCCCGCCGCCGCCTGAGCTGGCAGCCAGCCCCGCGCCTAGCGCTTCGCCGAAACTGGCGCCCGATCCTGGCCCCGCCCCTGGCGCGCCCAAGACCCTGGCCCAGCCGCCCGCGCGGTTTGCCTGGCCGGTCAAGGGTGAGATCCGCCGTGATTTTGTGGCGCGCGGCGGAAGCAAGGTCTTTCACGACGGGATCGACATCACGGCCGACAAGGGCACCGCTGCCCGCGCCGCTGCCGCCGGGACGGTGATCTATGCCGCGCAGGGGCCGAAGGAATATGGCCTGACCGTGATCATCCATCACGGCGGGCGCTGGACCACGACCTATTCCTTCCTCGACAGGATCACGGTCAAGGATGGCGACAAGGTCAAGGCGGGCGAGCGCGTGGGCCTGGTCGGCGAAACGGGCCTTGCCACCCAGCCGCAGCTCCACTTCGAAGTCCGGCGGAACCGCGTCGCGCTCGACCCGGTTAAGTACCTGCCGAAGGCCGACTAGCCGACCGCAACAAATTAAGCGCCTGACCCTGACATGATGTAAAGGTGCAGACGACCCAGCGTCATCGCAGGAGTCGAATCACATGACGCAGCACCATAACTGCCACGCGCACCACGCCCCGGCCGCCGATGCCGGGCACAGCCACCTGGTCCACGATCCCGTTTGCGGGATGACCGTCGATCCGCACACGTCGCCCCACCATGCCCAGCTTGACGGGCAGGACTGGCATTTCTGCAGTGCCGGATGCCGGACCAAGTTCATTGCCGATCCGCAGCGCTACCTTGAACCGCAGCCCGAAGTGGCCGTGCCGGAGGGGACCATGTGGACCTGTCCGATGCACCCCGAAGTGCGGCAGGATCATGCTGGCCCCTGCCCGATCTGCGGCATGGCGCTGGAGCCGGAACTGGTGACGGCCGACAGCGGACCCAGCCCGGAACTGGCCGACATGACCCGCCGCTTCTGGATCGCCCTGGTCCTGGCGCTGCCGGTGTTCGTGCTGGAAATGGGCAGCCACCTGTTCCCCGCCCTGCACCATCTGGTGCCGATGGACCGCTCCATCTGGATCCAGCTCGTGCTGGCCACGCCGGTGGTGCTGTGGGCCGGCTGGCCGTTCTTCGAGCGCGGCTGGGCCTCGCTCAAGACCCGCAACCTCAACATGTTCACGCTGATTGCCATGGGGACCGGCGTCGCCTGGAGCTACAGCATCGTCGCCACGCTGGCGCCGGGCCTGTTCCCACCGGCCTTCCGCGCCGCCGACGGAACTGTCGCGGTCTATTTCGAAGCGGCGGCGGTGATCACGGTGCTCGTGCTGCTGGGCCAGGTGCTGGAACTGCGGGCGCGTGAACGCACTTCCGGCGCGATCAAGGCGCTGCTGAACCTGGCGCCCAAGACCGCCCGGCGCATGCTGCCCGGCGGCGAGGACGAGGAAGTCCCGCTTGACCAGATCATGGTCGGTGACCGGTTGCGGGTCCGGCCGGGCGAAAAGGTCCCGGTCGACGGTACGGTCGAAGATGGCCGCTCCGCGCTGGATGAAGCCATGGTCACCGGTGAAGCCATGCCGGTTGCCAAGGCAAAGGGCGATACGGTGATCGGCGGAACCCTGAACCAGACCGGCGCGCTGGTCATCACGGCCACAAAGGTTGGCCGCGATACGATGCTGTCGCGGATCGTCCAGATGGTCGCCGAAGCGCAGCGCTCGCGTGCGCCGATCCAGCGCATGGCCGATCAGGTCGCCGGCTGGTTTGTCCCGGCGGTGATCGCAGTTGCCGTGCTGGCCTTCCTGGGCTGGTCGCTGTGGGGGCCAGAGCCGCGCTTTGCCCACGGCCTGGTTGCGGCAGTGGCCGTGCTGATCATCGCCTGTCCCTGTGCCCTGGGGCTGGCCACGCCAATGTCGATCATGGTCGGCATCGGCCGCGGCGCCGGGCAAGGCGTGCTGATCCGCAATGCCGAGGCGCTCGAACGGCTGGAGAAGGTCGATACCCTTGTGGTCGACAAGACCGGCACCCTGACCGAGGGCCACCCCGTGGTGACCGCGATCGTGCCGGTGCCGGGCCAGTCGGACGAGCAGCTGCTCCGTCTGGCCGCCGCGGTTGAGCGTGCGTCCGAGCATCCGCTGGCCCAGGCGATTGTCGCGGCAGCGCGGCAGCGGGGCATCGCCCTGCCCGAGGTGGCCGACTTCGATTCGCCGACCGGGCGCGGTGCAATCGGCTCGGTTGATGGCCAGCGGATCGTACTGGGCAATGCCGCCTTCCTGCGCGAGCAGGGCGTGGCCACCAAGGCCTTTGCCGCGACGGCCGAACAGCACCGCCGCGAAGGGGCAACCGCGATCTTCGTCGGCGTGGACGGCCAGCCGGCGGGGATCATCGCCATCGCCGATCCGATCAAGCCGACCACGCCCGCCGCGCTGGCCGCCCTGCAGCAGGAAGGCCTGCGGATCGTGATGCTGACCGGTGACAACCGCACCACGGCCGAGGCAATTGCCGCCAGGCTGGGCATCCGCGAGGTTGAGGCCGAAGTCCTGCCTGACGAAAAGGCCGCGGTGGTTGCGCGGCTGCGTGCCGAGGGCCGGATCGTCGCCATGGCCGGTGACGGCGTGAACGATGCCCCCGCGCTGGCCGCCGCCGATGTCGGCATTGCGATGAGCACCGGATCGGACATCGCGATCGAGAGCGCCGGGGTCACCCTGCTCCGGGGCGATCTGGGCGGGATTGTCCGGGCGCGGCGGCTTAGCCGGGCGACGATGGCGAATATCCGCCAGAACCTGGTCTTTGCCTTTGCCTATAACGCGGCGGGCGTGCCGGTGGCGGCAGGCTTGCTCTACCCGGTCTTCGGGCTGCTGCTTTCGCCGATGATTGCGGCAGCCGCGATGGCCCTGTCCTCGGTAAGCGTGGTCAGCAACGCGCTGCGGTTGAATGGAGCAAGGCTGTGAACATCGGAGCAGCATCCCGCGCCAGCGGCGTCTCGCAGCGGATGATCCGCCATTACGAGCAGATCGGGCTGATCCCGGGTGCGGCGCGGCGTGACAGCGGCTATCGCGATTACAGCGAGGCCGATGTCCACCGCCTGCGCTTCATCGCCAATGCCCGCGATCTGGGCTTCGCGATCAGCGAGATCTCAACGCTGCTGGCGCTTTGGTCGGACCAGCGCCGCGCCAGCAGCGAGGTGCGCAGCCTGGCCCTGGCCCACGCCGAGGAACTGGGCCGCAAGGCGCGGGCGCTGGAAGCCATGCGCCAGACGCTGCTGACGCTGGCCCAGCAATGCCATGGCAATGACCGCCCGGACTGCCCGATCCTCCAGCGACTGGAGGATTAGAGCGGCTTGAAGGTCACCTTTAGGCCGTCCTTGGGCTGGGGGATCGGCCAGGGCTGCCATTTGGGCGCGTAACCGGGTTCGATCTCGATCTGGTAGCGGCTGAGCAGGTGCGCCAGCAGGATCTTCACCTGCATATAGGCAAAGTGCAGCCCCAGGCACATGTGCGCGCCGCCACCGAACGGCACCCAGGCATATTTGTGGCGCTTGGCGACCAGTTCGGGGGTGAAGCGCAGCGGATCGAACTTGGCCGGTTCGGGCCAGTGTTCTTCCTCCATGTGGACCGCCGCCGGGCTGATGCCCACGGGGGTGCCAGCCGGAACCCGCACGCCCTTGAAAGTGAAGTCCTTGAGCGCGCGGCGCGGCAGCGAGGGGACCGGCGGGATCAGCCGCAATGCTTCCTTGAAGGCCATTTCGGTCAGGTCCAGCTTGCCCATGTCGTCATAGGACAGCGGCCGGCCTTCGCCCCCGGTCACAGCCAGAATTTCCGCGCGCAGCTTGCCTTGCCATTCGGGATTCTTGGCCAGCAGCCAGACCAGCGAGGTGGCCGAACTGGTGATCGTGTCATGCGCCGCCATCATCAGGAAGATCATGTGATCGACCACTTCGTCGACCGGCAGCAGGCTGCCATCCTCGCGCGTGGCGGTGGCAAACTGGCTGAACATGTCCTGCCCGCCGCCCGCCTCACGCCGCTTCAGCGTTTCGCGGGTGAAGTAATCGAGCAGGAACTTGCGCCCCGCGACGCCGCGGCCCATCGCCGTGAAGGGCAAGGGTTTGCGGACCACACCGATCGAGGCGGCCACCATATCGACAAAGGCCTTGTTGATCGCATCGGCTTCGGGCCCCAGCGGCACGCCCAAAAAGCTGTCCGCCGCCAGATCGAGCGTCAGCTGCTTGATCGCCGGATAGAACAGGATCGACTGCCCGCGCCATTCCTCGGCCCGGGCGGAGATCCCGGCGTTGAGCGCGCCCGAATAATGCCGCATCGGCCCCGGCTTGAAGGCGATCGACAGCGCGCGGCGATCGGCGCGGTGGTGATCGAAATCGAGCAGCATCAGCCCGCGCGGGAACAGCAGGTCCAGCACCGGGCCCCAGCCCTGTTCTGACGAGAAAATCTTGTCGCGATCGAACAGCACCAGTTCGTTGGCATCGGCGCCGAACATGATCACGCCGCGCCGGCCGAAGCTGTTGTTGCGATAGATATCGCCATACTTGGCGCGCATGCGGTTGCCGAAGGCCGTCGGGTCAGCCAGCAATTCCAGCGTATTGCCCAGAATCGGCCAGCCATCCTCACCGGGGATGTGGGCTAGCGCGTCCTTGGGCTGGGACTGGTTCCAGTGCGTGAACTTCGGAGCATCGGGGGCAAGCGTGGCCATTGGGGATCCTTTGGGCGTTACTGACAACGATGTAACTTAACCGAACGATTAAATCCATCCCCCAAGCTCGCGCCGCACCAGCGCCTCGAGCATGGCCATCCCCGCATCCGATGTATTAAGGCAATCAAGCGCCGCAAATTCAAGCCCCCCGGCCTCCTCGAACACCTCGCGCCCGCGAATTGCCAGCTCCTCGCGCGTTTCGAGGCAATCGGCCGAGAAGCCCGGTGCGGCGATGGCAAGGCGCTTGACCCCGCCCTTGGCCAGCGCCGTCAGCGTGTCTTCGGTATAGGGCTCCAGCCACTTGGCCCGGCCAAAGCGCGACTGGAAACTGGTCTCGATTCGCAGGTCGGGGAAGTCCGCCGCCAGCGCCTCGCCGACCAGCCGCGCGGTCTTGCGGCATTGGCAGTGATAGGGATCGCCCATGTGCAACGTGCGTTCGGGCATGCCGTGGAACGACAGCAGCAGCACTTGCGGCACGAAGGGCAAGGCCCGCAGCTGCCGCGCCAGATCATCGCGCAGCGCGGCCACATGCAGCGGATCGTCGTAATAGGGCGGCAGGGTGCGGGTGCTGGGCTGCCAGCGCATCGCGGTCAGCTGCCGGCCCAGCTCGTCGATCGCGGTGGCGGTCGTGGCGGCGGAATACTGGGGATAGAGCGGCGCAACCAGGATCCGCTCGCAGCCCGCCGCCTTCATCTCGGCCAGCACCGTCCCCATCGCCGGATTGCCATAGCGCATCGCCCAGCGGACCATGATCCCAGTGCCCAATTGCCCTTGCAGCGCTTCGGCCTGGGCCTTGGTAATCGTCGCCAGCGGCGAGCCATCCGGACCCCAGACCTGGGCATAGGCATGGGCCGATTGCTTGGGCCGGACATTGAGGATCAGGCCGTTGAGGATCACCCACCAGACCAGCTTGGGAATCTCGACCACGCGCGGATCGGACAGGAATTCCTTGAGATAGCGCCGCACCGCCTTGGGCGTGGGCGCATCGGGCGTGCCGAGGTTGACCAGCAGCACGCCGACGCGCGGCGCGATGATGGGAGGATGGCCGGCCGGAAGGTTCATGCAAGTTCCCCGGTAAGCGGCAAGGAGTGCATGCGGGTGCCTCCGGCCGAAAAGAGCGCATTGGCGATTGCCGGGGCGGCCACGGCCACGCCCAGTTCGCCCGGATCGAAGGGCGGTGCATCGCCTTCCATGAATTCCACCTCGATCTCCGGGCAATCGGCCAGCAGCGGCAGGCCAAGCTGCCCCAGCCGGCCTGACAACGGCAGGCCATCGGCATAGGCCGTGGTTTGCCCGCGGGCGAGACCCAGGCCAAACAGCAGCCCGCCTTCCACCTGTTGGCGGGCAATGTCGAGGTTCACCACCCGGCCGATGTCGAGCACGGCGGTCAGCTTGTCGACCCGGATCCCTCGCTCGTCGCGGCGGGCCGAGGCGACCAGCGCGATCCGGCCGGCACGGTCATTCAGCATCATGCGGTGACAGGCCAGACCCTGGCCCGAACCGCCCCGCCCGCCGCTCCATTCGGCCAGGGTCGCGGCGCGCTGCAGGCAGGTGGCCAGGCGAATGTCCTGGCCCAGCATCGCCATGCGATAGGACAGCCCCTCGCGGCCCGAACGCGCCGCCAGCTCATCGACGAACGTTTCGATCAGGAAGCAGCCGAGCGCCGCCGCATTGCCGCGCAGCCGCCCGGTCGAGAGCGGCAGCGCAGTCGGCACATGCTCAACCACCAGGTGCGGGATCGTGTAAGGCGGAACGCAGCCGGCTAGCGCCAGCGGGTCGGCCCGCTCCTGCGCGGCGCGGGCGGCCAGCGGATCGGCGCCGTCGAACAGCCGCGCGCCAAATTCGGCCGACGTCGCCGGCATGGCCACGCGGACCTTGAGCGCGGCGAGCGAGCCATCCGGCGCGGTCTTCGCCGCCAGCGCGGCCTGGGCCGGAGCACGCGGCAGGTCGCGCACGGCCTCTTGCCAGCGCGACCAGGTCAGTTGCACCGGCTTGCCCACCTCGCGGGCGATGAGCGCGGCTTCGACCGCATGCGGCGTGTCGAGCCGAGCATCGAAACTGCCCCCGGCCGGCGCCGGATAAAGCACCACCTCATCGAGCGAGCGACCCAGCGCCGCGGCGACTGCCTTGCGCGTCGCCTGCGGGGCCTGGCTGGCGACCCACAGCTCGATTCTGTCGTCGCTGATCCGCGCAGTTGCGCTGGCCGTTTCGAGCGGCGCGTGGAGCGCCGGGGCGATGCGATAGAGCCGCGCATAGTCGAACGGCGCATGCAGCATGTCGGCATCGCCAAGCTCGGCAATCGCGGTGCCATCACCGCTGCGCAGCGCCTCGCCCAGCAGGCGCTCGATCGCGCCGCTGTCGGGTTTTTGCTGCGCAGCAAAATTGGGCGCAATCAGCGTCAACGCACGCTCGGCCGACCACCAGTCACGCGCCACGGCAGCCAGCCAATCCGGCCCTTCAACGAGGCGCAGCATACCTTTCACGCCTGCAGCATTTTTTGCAGCATAAGTGCCAAGCTTGCCCTCACCCTGCGGTGCGTGGCGGATCGCTGCGAAGACCATGTCCGGCAGCCGCACGTCACCAGCAAAGGCATAGCCGCCGTCAACCTTGGCCGGCAGATCGAGCCGCGGGAATCTTGGCCGCGCGCCGTCAGGCTGATCGACCGCCCGCTCTGCCGCCGCTGCCGGACGCAGCACCGGCGGATCGGGCGGATCGAAGCCGGTTGCCTCTTCCACGAGCTCGGCAAAGCTGGCCTTCTGCTTGCCGTGGGTCACGAAGCCGCCCTGCGCCTCGCACTCTTCCCAGGCCACGTCCCAGCGCTCGGCCGCGGCCATGGTCAGCATCGCGCGGGCCGCTGCGGCAGCCGCGCGGGCAGCAGCTTCGTGCGCGGCGAGGCTGGAGCCATCGGCGGTGACCATGAAGGCCTCGCGCTCGCCAAACCGCTTGGCCAGCAAGCTGTCCTCGCCTGCGGCGAGGTCCGGGGCGAGCGGCATCCACAGGCTGCGCCATGCGGCGGCGAGCGGCGCATTGGCATAGGCCCCGCTGACCGGAGCCGGCTCGACCGCGATCTGCCGCCAGTCTGCGCCCAGCTCAACCGCAACGATCTGCGCGATCAGCGTCGAGATGCCCTGCCCCATCTCCAGATCGGGCACGGCCACTGTAACCACGCCATCCTGGCCGATCCTGAGCCAGGCATTGAAGGTGTGTTCGCCTTCGCCTGCGGCCAGCGGCGGATCGAAGCGGCGCGGCAACAGCGCCCAGGCGACCAGCAGGCCGCCGGCCGTCCCGGCTCCGATCAATACGCCGCGCCGCGAGAGCTGCATCAGCTGTTATCCAACCAGGTCGCGACGCGCCGGGCCAGCGCGAGGAAGGCTTCGGCCTGGGGACCATCGCCGGCCGCAGGCGGCACGCCGGCATCACTGGCCTGGCGGATCACCATGTCGAGCGGGATACGGCCCAGGAAGGCGTGGCCCAGCCGCGCCGCCTCGGCCTCGGCCCCGCCGCGCCCGAACGGATCGGATACCTCGCCGCAATGCGGACAGACATAGCCGGCCATGTTCTCGACCAGGCCGATGACCGGGACCTGGCCAGCCTCGAACAGCTGCATCGCCCGGGTCGCATCGATCAGCGCGAGGTCCTGCGGGGTGGAAACGATCACGGCCCCGGCCGGCTTGTGGCGCTGGAGCATGGTCAGCTGCACATCGCCAGTGCCCGGCGGCAGATCGACCACCAGAATCTCGGCCGCACCCCAATCGGCATCGACCAACTGGCCCAGCGCATTGCCCGCCATCGGCCCGCGCCAGGCAATCGCCTTGCCGGGTTCGATCAGGTTGCCCATCGAGAGGACACCCACCCCGAATTCGGTCGGCACCGGAATCAGCTGCTTTTCGCGGGCATCGGGGCGCTTGCCCTCGGTCCCCAGCAGGCGCGGCTGCGAAGGGCCATAGATATCGGCATCGACCAGCCCGACCTTGCGGCCGAGCCGCGCCAGGGCAACCGCAAGATTGGCCGAGACGGTCGACTTGCCGACGCCGCCCTTGCCCGAGCCGACCGCGATGATCCGGCGCCGCGGCTTGTCGGCCATCATCGCCACGCGCACTTCGTTCACCCCGGGCGCTGCGCCAAGCGCTTCCTTGATTGCCGCTTCCAGCCGGTCACGCTCGATCCCGTCGAATCCGCTGGCATCGAGGATCACTGTCGCGGTGCCATCGGCCAGCCGCAATGACTGCAGCCGGGCCTGGGCCAGCGGCGGCAAAAGGGACTTCAAGGCATCATTATCGCTCAAGGCGGGGCTCCGTTTGCTTCGCCCAGCCCCCTAGCAAGGAAAAAGCGCAGCGAGACCCTGTTTTTTGGTCCAGCACTTCCTATAACGATGTTCATGAGTGGAAATGGCAGTTTCAGGCCGGGTCAGTGGCTGGCCATGGCCGGGCGCAAGAGCCCGTGGGGCAATGGAAACAACGCAGGCGGCAGCGGTGGTGATGAACCACCGGCAAGCCCGCCCGGAGACGGTTCGCCCGCGGGCGATCCGCCCGGCGCGCCGGGGCCGCGCAATCCGTGGCTCAAACCCGACGACTATACCGGTGAGCGGCGCTCCCCCAACATCGAGGACATCTTCCGCGCCAAGCGGAAGGGTCCGGGTGGCGGCGGTGGCGGCGGCGGCTTCCCCTCGATGCCCCCGCGCGCCAACGGCAAGAGCTGGTGGCCGGTAATCCTGGGCGGCGTGGCGCTGATCTGGCTGTTCAGCAGCTCGACCCACCAGCTCAGCCCCAAGGAGCAGGGCATCGTCACGACCTTTGGCAAGTACAGCCACACGATCGGCTCGGGCGTGAACTTCACCTTCCCCTGGCCGTTCCAGACGGTGCAGACCCGCGATGTCACCTCGGTCACCAACGATGTGATCCCCGAGGGCGAGGGTGAGAATCTGGTGCTGACCAGCGACCAGAACCTGATCGACCTGTCGTACCAGGTGCGCTGGAACATCAAGAACCTGGAACAGTTCACTTTCGCTTCGACCGACCCGCAGAACACCGTCCGCGACGTGGCCGAGGCAGCGATGCGCCTGTCGGTGGCCGAAGTGCCGCTGAAGGCCGTCTGGGACGGCACCGGGCGCGGCCAGCTTGAGGCCAATACCCGCCGGCGGATGCAGGACATCCTTGATGCCTACCGCGCCGGGGTCAACGTGATCGGGGTCGACATCAAGAAGGCCGACCCGCCCGAAAAGGTCGCCGACGCCTTCCAGAAGGTCAACGTCGCTCAGCAGCTGGCCGAGCGTGACAAGAACAATGCCCAGGCCTGGGCCCAGCAGACCCTGGCCCGCGCCGAGGGCGAGGCGGCGGCCTTTGACAAGGTCTATGCCGAATACAGGCTGGCGCCTGAGGTGACCAAGCGGCGGATGTACTACGAAACCATGGAACGCGTGCTTTCCTCCAACGACAAGGTTGTCGTGGAATCGAACGGCGTGACACCTTACCTGCCCCTGCCCGAACTGCGCCGCCGTGCGCAGGAACCGGCCCCTGCAGCGGGAGGCCAGTGATGCTGACCGACCTGTGGCAACGCAGCAAGGGCACCGTGATCGCGATCGGTGCGGCGATTCTGGTCGCCATGTCCTCGATCGTGATCGTGCCCGAAACCCAGCAGGTGGTGGTCGTGCGGCTGGGTGAGCCCGTCCGCAAGATCAACGCCTTCAAGCCGAACCAGGAGTTTGGCAGCACCGGGGCCGGGATCAGCTGGCGCATTCCCTTCATCGAGCAGCTCGTCTGGATCGACAAGCGGTTGCTGTCTTTCCCGATGGAGCGGCAGACCGTGCTTTCGACCGACCAGCTGCGGCTGGAGGTCACCGCCTATGCCCGCTTCCGGGTGATCGATCCGGTCAAGATGGTGAAGACCGCCGGTTCGACCGACCGGGTGATGAGCCAGCTCCAGCCGATCATGACGTCGGTCCTGCGCCAGGAGCTGGGCAAGCGCACCTTCCAGTCACTGCTCAATGCCGAACGCGGCGCGGCGATGATCCGGATCAAGGAAAACCTCGACAAGCAGGCCCGCGAATATGGCGCCCAGGTGATCGACGTGCGGATCCAGCGGGCTGACCTGCCGGCCGGCGCGCTCGAATCCGCCTTCGCCCGGATGCAAGCCGCGCGCGAGCAGGAAGCGACCACGATCCAGGCCCAGGGCCAGAAGCAGGCCCAGCTGATCACTTCGGAAGCCGAAGCCCGTGCGACCCAGATCTACGCCGCCGCATTCGGCAAGGATCCGGCCTTCTATGACTTCTACCGCGCGATGAAGAGCTATGACGCGACCTTTGCCAACCAGGCCAACAAGGGCAGCAGCACGATCATCCTGTCGCCTGACAACGAATACCTGCGGCAGTTCAAAGGGCGCTGAATGACGTTGGTGGAATCATTCAATTCCCGTTCAGGCGGCGCAGATTGAATCCACCCCGAGCCCTTTGCCGGGTGAAACGATTGTGAAGAGGAAACGCAACACGTGCGATACGCCTATGGAGTAACGAGTGCGCTGCTGGTTGGCGGCGCGGCCGTTTCGGTGCTGACCGGCATTCCTGCCGGCGCGCAAGTGGCTCAGAACGATGCCACCCGGATGGAAGCCATGGTGCCGCGCGCCGGGGCGCCGGCCAGTTTTGCCGAGCTGACCCAGCAATTGCAGCCAGCCGTGGTCAATATCGCCACCCGCCAGCGCGTCCGGGTGGCCAACGGCAATCCCTTTGCCGGCACGCCGTTCGAAGACCTGTTCGGCGGCGGCAATGGCGGCGCGACAACGCGCGAGGCGCAGTCGCTCGGTTCGGGCTTCATCATTTCGGCCGATGGCTATGTGGTGACCAACAACCACGTGATCACCGCCGATGGCCAGGGCGAAGTGCAGTCGATCACGGTCACGCTGGCCGATGGCGCCGAACACACCGCCCGCCTCATCGGCCGCGATGCGCAGTCGGACCTGGCCGTGCTGAAGATCGATGCCGGCAAGTCCCTGCCGTTCGTGCGCTTCGGCAACAGCGAAGCCGCGCGCGTTGGTGACTGGGTGATCGCGATCGGCAACCCGTTCGGCCTGGGCGGCACGGTGACTTCGGGCATCGTCTCGGCGGTCCACCGCTCGTCGGGCGCGAGCCGCTACATCCAGACCGATGCCTCGATCAACCGCGGCAATTCGGGCGGTCCGCTGTTCGACATGAAGGGCAACGTGATCGGCATCAACAATGCGATCTTTTCGCCCACTGGCGGCAACGTCGGGATTGGCTTTGCCATTCCCGCCGACATCGCCTCGCCGATCGTCGACAAGCTGATGCGCGGCCAGGCGATCGAGCGCGGTTACCTGGGCGTCCAGATCGTGCCGGTGACCGAAGACGTGGCGGATTCGCTGGGCCTGGCCCGCAACCGCGGCGAACTGGTCCAGACCGTCCAGCCCGGCCAGGCTGCGGCCGCCGCCGGCCTCCAGCCGGGTGACGTGGTGGTCAAGGTCGATGGCCAGGAAGTCTCGCCCGACAACACCCTGTCGTTCATCGTCGCCAACACGGCGCCGGGCAAGCGCATCCCGATCGAAGTGATCCGCAACGGCAAGCGCATGACGCTGACCGCCACGGTCGGCAAGCGGCCGAGCGAGGAAGAACTGGCCAAGCAGACCTTCGCGCCGGGTACGCCCGATGCCGACGACCGCTTCAACCGTGCCCCTGAAAAGCAGGGCGAAGGCCTGGCCGAACGCGCGCTGGGCCTGTCGGTGCTGCCGATGACCCCGCAGATCGCTGGCCAGATCGGCCTGCCTGCCGATACCCGCGGGCTGGTGATCTCGGTGGTCGATGGCTCATCCGATGCCGGGTCGAAGGGCCTGCAGCGCGGTGACGTGATCCTTTCGGCCAACTACCGCGATGTGCTGACCGTGGCCGATCTGGAAGCGATCATCCGCACCGCCAAGGCAGAGAACCGCGCCGCCGTGCTGCTGCGCGTCCAGCGCCGTGGCCAGCCGGCGGCCTACCTGCCGGTCCGCCTGCGCTGAGCGATCGGTCGCACCTGAAACAGGAAACCCCCGCCCTGATCCGGCGGGGGTTTTTGTTTGCAGGTCAGTTCGGCCGCGCGCCGGTCGCCTCGCGCAGGAATTCATCGTTGGCGGCGGGCGGCGGCGCCTGCTGGTCGGGCAATTGTTCCTGCGGCAGGTCCTGGCGGCTCGGTTCAACCATGTTGCCCTGATCGTCGGCATAGTAATACTCGTCCGGATTACCGCCGAGCTGCGCCTCGTCATCGGGTTCAAGCTGCCAGGCCGGCAGGGTCACTTCGGTATCGAACTTCTCGACCGGACGGCCCGCCACGGCGACCGTCATATAGGCTGCAAAGGCCCGCGCCGGGGCCGTGCCACCCTGCAGCAGGTTGCCGACCGGCTTGGCATCATCGCGGCCCATCCAGACGCCCGTGGTGATCCCGCTTGAGAAGCCCAGGAACCAGCCATCCTTGTTCGAATTGGTGGTGCCGGTCTTGCCCGCCACCGGTCGCCCGATCTGCGCCGCGCGGCCCGTACCGGTGCTGACCGCGCTTTGCAGCAGGTCGGTGATCCCGGCCGCGACATATTGCGGGACCAGCAGCGGCCCTTCGCGGACGGTGCGCTCATAGAGCACCCTGCCATCGACCGTCTGGACCTTGGTAATGCCATAGGGATCGATCGCCCGGCCCTTGGCCGAAACGGCGGCAAAGGCGCGGGTCATGTCGATCACCCGCACTTCGTTGCTGCCCAGCACCATCGAGGGGACGGTGGAGATCGGGGTGGTGATCCCGAACCGCTTGGCAATCCCGGCCACCGCGCTGAAGCCCACCTCGTTGCCCAGCTGCGCCGCAACGGTGTTCTTGGAATAGGCAAAGGCGGTGCGCACGTCGATTTCGCCAGCATAGGTCCCGCCGGAATTGCGCGGGCTCCAGCCATCGATCGTCACCGGCTCGTCCACCACCCGGTCATTGGGGGTATAGCCGGCTTCCAGCGCCGCCAGGTAGACGAACAGCTTCCAGGCCGAACCCGGCTGGCGCACGGCGTTGACCGCGCGGTTATAGTTGGAGGTGACGTAATCTGTCCCGCCGACCATCGCCAGGACCGCCCCGTCGCGGTCCATGCTGACCAGCGCGCCCTGGGCGCCCTTGGGGGTATTGGTCTCGATCGCCTTGGTGGCGGCGGCCTGCATCTTGGGATCAAGCGTGGTCCAGACCTCGATCGGCTGGGTGTTGTCGGGCAGCAGCAGGTCAAGCTGCGGCAGAGCCCAGTCGGTGAAATAGCGGACCGAGTTCTGGTTCTTCTCGGCCGCGAACTTGATGGCCGCAAAATCGACCGCGGCGGCTTGAGACGGGGTCACATCGCCATTGCCTTGCATCACCGAAAGCACAACCTTGGCGCGGCCGATTGCCGCTTCGGTATCGGCAGTGGGCGAATAGTGCGACGGCGCCTTGACCAGGCCGGCGATGATCGCCGCTTCGGGCAGCGTGATCTCGGTCCCCGGATGGCCGAAGAACTTGCGGCTGGCGGCATCGACGCCGTACGCGCCGCCGCCAAAATAGACCTTGTTGAGATAGAGCTCGAGGATCTGGTCCTTCGAGAACTTCCACTCCAGCGCCAGCGCCAGCACGGCCTCGCGCAGCTTGCGGGTATAGCTGCGGTTGTTGTTGAGGAAGACCGTGCGGGCCAGCTGCTGGGTGATCGTCGAGGTGGCGCGCAGCCCCTTGCCGGTGACGGCCGCCATATAGCCGGCCCGCGCCAGTCCGATCGGATCGACCCCGGGGTGCGAGCGGAAACGGCGATCCTCGACCGAGACCATCGCCGTGCGCATCACCTGCGGAATTTCGGCATGCTTGAGCCAGCGGCCATAGCTTGGCCCGATCGAGACCAGCTCGCTCCCGTCGCGGGCCCGGACCAGGATCGTCTGGCCAACCTGGCTGTCCTTCAGCTCGTCGAACTCGGGCAGCGAACGGGCAGTCAGCCCGACCGCGACCGCCAGCACCAGCAGGCCAACCACGGCGAGCGCGGCCGTCCAGACGAAAATCCGGCGCAAAACCCGCCGAAAACCGGTCGGTTCTTCCTTGATGGGCGCGCTGCGCCCCTTCCCATCCTTGCGCGCCATTGCGGTGTGCTAATCCCTCCAGCGGGCCGCAACCGGCCCGGTCCCTCTTTGCATAGGCGAATTGTAACCGGCGGTGAATCGCAGAATTGGTGCAGAACCCGTGGCTATTCCTTCGGCTCGAAATCCAGGCTGGCGCTGTTGATGCAATAGCGCAGGCCGGTCGGGGCCGGGCCATCCGGAAAAACGTGGCCCAGGTGCCCGTCACACCGCGCGCAGCGCACCTCGGTGCGGATCATGCCGTGGCTGGTATCGACCAGCTCGTCGATCGGCGCGT
Source organism: Novosphingobium sp. UBA6722 (assembly GCA_002454125.1). Taxonomy (GTDB): domain Bacteria; phylum Pseudomonadota; class Alphaproteobacteria; order Sphingomonadales; family Sphingomonadaceae; genus Novosphingobium. The sequence goes on along the minus strand of DKII01000089.1, from coordinate 16,125 downwards.
TGGGCAGCGGCGCGGTATAGCTGGGCCAGCCGCAGCCGGAATCGAACTTCTCGTCCGAAGCGAACAGCGGCGCGCCGCAGCCGCCGCAGACATAGGTCCCTGTGTCCTTGTTGCGCTCATACTTGCCGGTAAAGGGCCGCTCGGTCCCAGCCTGGCGCAGGATGTGATAGCGCTCAGGCCCCAGCTTCTCGAGCCATTCGGCTTCGGTCAGGTTGAGCTTGTCTGCCATGTCCAGTCTCCTCGAAGCCGGAATATGGGGTCGATCAGTCGATCCGGCAACCGGACATGCTTAACTCTGTCGTAAGCATAAGGCCCTATACCGGCCCGGTCGAAAGCAGTGGACCGGGATATGATCCAGCATAAGCCGATGGATTTCGGGCAGGCCTTCTGGGGTTCGGAGCATCCGGACACGGCGCGGCTGCGCGTCCAGCAGGACTATGTCGACAAGATGATCGCGCTGAAGCGCGAGAACATGGACCGCGTTTCGCAGTACGTCGACGATCTGATGGCCAAGGCCAAGGAAGAACTGGGCCACGCCCGCAGCGGCAGCAACGAACTGCGCAAGATCGCGCTGGCTCAGCACATCGACGAAACCGTGTCCTACCTGCGCGGCCAGGGGATCGAAATCATCGAACCCGAAAGCCGCGCCGAAAATGGCCGCCGGTCCTATCTGCTGGACGAGGTTCCGGCTTTCTTCGGCCGGGTCCGCTGCGTGCTCGACCAGTGGCATGCCAGCCACATGATCGAGCTCTATGACGAGATGGTCACGCTGGTGAAGCTGAAGAAGCAGGTCCCGACAGCGGACTAAAGCGTCTTGAACAAGGCCAGCATCCGCTCCCACGCGCGGTCGGCCTGAACCTTGTCAAACACCGGCGAATCGAGCGTGCACCAGCCGTGGTCGGCCGGATAGACTTCCACTTCGGCCGGACGACCCGCCGCTTTCGCCGCATCGCGCAGCGCGTCCTTGTCCCCCGGCGCGCGGGCATCGTCGTTGCGGGCGATGGCGAAGAGATAGCCGGCCTTGGTCGCTTTCAGCAGCTGGTGCGGGCTGTCGGGCTTGTCCGTCACCAGCGAACCGCCATGGAACGAGGCCGCCGCGCGGACCCGGCCCGGTACGGCGTGGGCCGTGCGCACGGTGAAGGGCCCGCCCATGCAATAGCCGGATGAGCCGATACCGCGCTTCTTGTCGACCGCCTTCTGGCCATCGAGCCAGGCAACCGCCGCCTTGGCATCGCGCTCGATTGCTTCGGGCGTGAGCAGCGGGATCATCGGCCGCAGCTTGGCCTGGCCCTCGGGCGTGCGCCACTGGGTGATCGCGTCGAAATGCGGGGCGGGGGCGGAACGGTAGTACTGGTTCAGCACCAGCACGGCGTGCCCATCGGCGGCCAGCCGCCGCGCCATCACCTTGTAGGCTTCGCGCAGGCCGGCAATGTCGGGCCAGAGGATCACGGCGGGGTGCCGGCCCTTAACCGGGTGGACGAAAAAGGCATCAAGCTTGCCATCGGGCGTGGTCACCGTGACCATCTGCTCGGCCAGCCCGGCCGGGGCCTTGGCCGCCAGCGGCGCGGCCAGCACGCCCAGGCTCGCTACGCCCAATGCAGCAAAGCTGCGGCGATCGATCCCGCGCGCGTCCAGCGCCTGTTGTTCCTCGATCGCGGTCAGGTCATCACACATCGCCAAGCTCCTGGTGCCCCACCCGGCGTGATCATAACCGGGACTGCACAAGAGGGCTAGCTTAACCGCGCGATTAACGGCAGAGTGCCCGAACAAAGGAGCCGGATCCGGGAAGATCCAGGCCCGCCAGATGGAAGGGGATGGATGCAATGCGTTTGAGGCTGCTTGCTGCTGCCGCGCTGCTGGCGCTGGCCGGGTGCGGAAAATCGGTTTCACCACCGGCGACCGAGGGCGTCACCGACGCCAAGATCCTGGCGGCGGCAGAGGGCGAATGGCTCTCTTACGGGCGCGACTATGGCGAGCAGCGCTTCTCCACCCTGACTGCGATCAACGATGGCAACGTCAGCCAGCTGGGCCTGGCCTGGTCGGCCGATCTCGATACGGCGCGCGGGCAGGAAGCCACGCCGCTGATGCACGATGGCGTGCTTTACACCACCACCGCCTGGTCGATGGTTAAGGCCTATGACGCCAAGACCGGCGCGCTCAAGTGGTCCTATGATCCCCAGGTTCCGCGCGAAAAACTGGTCGAGGTCTGCTGCGACGCGGTCAACCGCGGCGTCGCGCTCTATGGCAACAAGGTCTACGTCGGCACGCTCGACGGGCATCTCGTCGCGCTTGACGCCAAGACCGGCAAGGTCGTCTGGAAGAAGCTGACCATTCCCGAAGGTTCGCACATGGCGATCACCGGGGCACCGCGGATCGTCAAAGGCCGCGTGCTGATCGGTTCGGCCGGGGCGGAATATTTCACCCGCGGCTATCTGGCTGCCTTCGATGCCGAAACGGGTGACGAACTGTGGCGGTTCTACACCGTTCCGGGCGACCCGTCGAAGCCGCAGGACGGCAAGCACCTCGACGCTGCGGTCAAGACCTGGAGCGGCGATTTCTGGAAGCGCGGCGGCGGCGGCACGGTGTGGGATTCGATCACCTATGACCCCAAGACCGATCTGGTGTTCTTTGGCACGGCCAATGCCGAACCGTGGAACCCGGCCTATCGCAACACCGATGGCGCGGGCGACAGCCTTTACACTGCCTCGATCGTGGCGATTAAGCCGGACACGGGCGAATATGTCTGGCACTTCCAGGAAACCCCGGAAGATCGCTGGGACTTTGACAGCAACCAGCAGATCACCGTTGCCGACCTGACCATTGGCGGCAAGCCCCGCCACGTCATCATGCACGCGCCCAAGAACGGGTTCTTCTATGTGCTCGATGCCGCGACTGGTGAGTTCATTTCGGGCAAGCCGTTCGTCGAAGGGATCAACTGGGCCAAGGGCCTCGATCCCAAAACTGGCAAGCCCGATGTCAATCCCGAAGCCAAGTACGAGCTGACGAACAAGCCCTTCCTGGGCTTCCCTGGCGCAGTCGGGGCCCACTCGTGGACGCCGATGAGCTACAGCCCCAAGACCGGGCTGGTCTATATCCCGACCAACAACACGCCGCAGGTCTATGCCCATGATCCGGACTGGAAGCCCGGCACGACCGGCTTCCAGCTGGGGATCGACGCTTCGGCTGGCAACCTGCCGCCGGACCAGGCGATCCGCCAGGCAACGGCAGCGGCAATGACCGGGGCGCTGGTCGCCTTCGATCCGGTCACCGGCACGATCAAGTGGAAGGTTCCGCAGGAAACCCCGACCAATGGCGGCACGCTCGCCACGGCCGGCAACCTGGTGTTCCAGGGCACCGCGCTCGGTGAATTCCGCGCCTATGCCGCCGACACCGGCAAGCAGCTGTGGTCCTTCCCGGCGCAGAGCGGGATCCTGGCCGCGCCGATGACCTACATGATCGACGGTGAGCAATACGTCGCGGTCATGGTCGGCTGGGGCGGCGTCTGGGACGTTTCGGCCGGCAAGCTGGTGACCAAGCGGATCACGCCCAACATCAGCCGCCTGCTGGTGTTCAAGCTGGGCGCCAAGGGCACCCTGCCGACCGCGCCCGAAGAGGTGAAGCGCGTGCTCGATCCCCCGCCTGCCAGCGGCACCCCGCAGCAGATCGCGATCGGCATGAAGGCCTACACCAATTCGTGCAGCGTCTGCCACGGCTCGACCGCGGTGGCTGGGGTGCTCAACCCTGACCTGCGTCACTCGGTAGCGCTGGGCAATCCCAAGCTGTGGCAGGAAATTGTCCACGATGGCCTGCTCAAGCAGAACGGGATGGTTGGCTGGAAGGGCCAGTTCACACCCGAACAGATCGAAGCGATCCGGCTCTGGGTAGTCATGCGCGCCAATGAGGACAAGAAGCTCGGCGCGCACTGAGCCAGCGCCGCAAGGCTGAAACAAGGAACCGGTCCGGCTCAGCGCCGGGCCGGTTTTTTGTTCAGATCACGAAATCGAGGATCGCCGGCATCTGCTTGGTGCGGCGGTTCTCAACCATGCGCTCGTGCAGGGTCGAAATCTGCGCGGAGCCGGTCTTCACGAACAGGAACGGGAAGATCCCGTGGAGCAGGCAGGCAAAGCCGCCCAGGATCATCCGCACGCCAAAGCCCGACGCCATGGCCAGGTGCTCGGTATAGGTTTCATCGACACTGGCAGGATGCTCGGTGAACAGGGTCTTGAGTGACATTGGCTGGCTCTCCCCAAATCTGACGCAAAGATATCGCGGCCTGGATGCAAGATCATCACCCTTTTTATGGCATACGCGGCACTTCAGTGCTATTTCATCCCAATGCAGAGCGATATTTTGCAATTAGATTCGATAGACTGGGCAATCTTGGGAGTGTTGCAGTCGGACGCTTCGCTCGCCGTGCAGGACGTGGGGGACCGCGTCGGCCTCTCCAGCAATGCCTGCTGGCGGCGGATCAAGCGGCTGGAGGACAGCGGGATCATCGCCCGCCGCGTGGCGCTGGTGGATCCGACCAAGCTGGGGCTGGCAACCACGGTCTTCGTCTCGATCCGCACCAACCGCCACGACCCGGCCTGGCTTGAAGCCTTCTCGCGCGGGGTCACGGCAATTGACGAGATTGTCGAGTGTCACCGCATGGCCGGCGATGTCGATTACCTGCTCAAGCTGGTGGTGCGCGATATCGCTCACTACGACCGGATCTATCGCAAGCTGATCGCCGCGATCCCCGACCTGGCGGACGTAAGCTCCAGCTTCTCGATGGAACGGATGAAGGCGACGACCGCCCTACCTCGGCCGACTTAACTACTTCCGCAGCAGCCAGCCGAACACTTCGGGCAGGCGCCGCGCCCAGGCGTTCTCTTCGTGCTCGGCGCCTTCGTAGACCTTGCTTTCCCAGTCGCGTCCGCGCTGCCAGCCGCTGGCGGCAAAGCGCACGTCAATTTTCTGCTGGTAGGGCGCGTAGAAGGCATCGAGCGTGGCCGTGCCGTGGTCCATCCACACCCGCCGCCCGTTCGGCTGGCCGAGCCGCGCGGCAAACCAGCCATCCCACAAGGCGATTAGCTCCGGATTGGCCGGCCCGACCTTGGTTGGATCAGCGGCCGGCCAGTGCGACGAGACGCAGCCGGCCCGGCCATAGGTTTCGGCGCGCTCCAGGAAGGCATAGCAGCTCATCAGGCCGCCCATGCTCGATCCCATGATCGCGGTGTCGTCGCGCCCCGGCCGGGTGCGGAAACTGGCATCGACCCATTGCTTAAGCGGGCCGGCCAGCCAGGCAAGGTAGGCATCGCTGATCACCGGCCCCTCGATCATCGCGTCCATCGCCGCGCGCGGGGTGCCGCTCGCGGTCTGGTAGATCGTCTGCGGCAGATACTGGCGATAGCGGTCCCGGCCCGGTGCCCAGACGCCGATGATGATGTGCGGTTCCACCTTACCCGATTTGACCGCCGCCAGCATCGCCTTGTCTGCCGCCCAGACCTTGTTGAAGTTGCTCTTGGCCGGATCGAACAGGTTGTGCCCGTCATGCATGTAGAGCACCGGGTAGCGCTTCGAACCCTTGTCGTAGCCCGGCGGCAGCCAGATCGTCAGCCGCTGTTCGGGCAGGCCAGCGGCGGCAACGTGTTCGTATTCCAGGAACCGCCCGGTCTGTTCGCGCGCGAGCGCGGGGACGGCCAGCAAGGCGCCAAGTAGCGCCAGCAGGCCGCCCGGCAGCCTCACTTGGCCGGTACCAGCCGGATCGCGAAGCCGCCGCCCGGCGCGATCCGCATGGTCAGGCTGTCGGCGCTGGTCAGCACCTTGCTCTCGATCATGATCGAGTGGCGCTTGTCGGTGCGGTAATCGGCATCGTCACCGTCGCGATAGATTTCCGCCTTGTAGCGCTTGCCGGGGCTAAGGAAGTCGAGCTTGAACGACACGGTCTGGGCGTTCTCATCACCTACGGCGCCGACATACCAGCCCTCGCCGCCACGCTCCTTGCGGGCGATCGTGACATAGTCGCCGATCTCACCATTGAGGACGCGGGTTTCCTGCCAGTCGGTCGGAACGTCGCGGATGAACTTCATTTCCTTCGGGAACTTCGCGTAGTTCTCGGGCGTATCGGCCACCATCTGCACCGGCGAATAGATCACCACGTAAAGCGCCAGCTGCTTGGCAATGGTCGAGAGGATGTCGCTGTTCTCCGAGCCCTTCAGGCTCAGCACGCCGGGGGTGAAGTCCATCGGCCCTTCGAGCATCCGGGTGAAGACCAGGTTCGCTTCGTGCTCGGGCGGGTTCTTGCCGCCGATCCAGGCGTTGTATTCCATGCCGCGCATGCCTTCGCGCGCCACCCAGTTGGGATAGGTGCGGTGCAGACCGGTGCCCTTGACCGGCTCGTGGCTGTCAAAGGCGATCTTGTGCTTGGCGGCAGTCTCGGCAACGCGGACGAAGTGGTTGGTCATCCACTGGCCCTCAAGCCATTCACGGCGCTTGGTGCCGTCGGGATCGACGCGCTCCAGCTGGGCGGCATCGGTGACATAGCCGGTCTTGACCACCATCATCCCGTGCTTGGCGGCAAAGGCAAAGCTGCGGTCCAGCTGATTGTCGTAATGGGTTACCGCGCCGCCGGTTTCGTGGTGGCCGACCAGCTTGACGCCCTTCTTCTTGCCGTAAGCGGAAAGCATGGCGATATCGAAGTCTTCGGTCGGCTTGGTGAAATCCATGTCCCAGCCGTTGCCGAACCAGTCACCGTCCCAGCCCACGTTCCAGCCTTCGACCAGCACGTTGGGGATGCCGTTGGCAGCGGCGAAATCGATGTAGGCCTTGACGTTGGCATTGGTCGCGCCGTGCTTCGGCCCGCGCGCCCACGACCATTCGCCCTTGATCATGTTCCACCACACGCCGGCAAACTTGCCCGGCTTGAACCAACTCATGTCGCCCAGCTTGTTGGGCTCGTTGAGGTTCAGCATCAGGTGGCTGTGGTAAATGCCAGGGGCATTGTCGGCGATGATCAGCGTGCGCCAGGGGGTATTCCAGGCCCCGCTCTTCTGAACCTTGGGCCCGCCCGCGCCGGGGGTGAGATTGGCGCGCAGGGTCGTGCCTTCGGTCCGGGTCACATTCATGCCCGAAAAGTCGACCAGCGCCGCTTCATGCAGCGCGACATGGGTGCCATCGGTCAACTTGATCGTGATCGGCGTCGCGGCGGTCGAAACCGATGACAGGCCGGTCTTGTTGTAGAGATATTCCTCGCGGTTCCACAGATAGGCCGGCTTCCACCAGGCGGTCCCATCCTGGGCAAAGGCGAATTCGGTCAGCTCGTCGGCGATATTGGTCTTCGCCATGTTGGGCTGCTGCGGAAACTCGTAGCGAAAGCCGACACCGTCCTCATAAAGCCGGAAAGTGACGGTGAAGACCCGCGCCAGCGCGGTCGTTTCCTTCAGGTGGACCTTGAACTCGCGGTAGCGGTTGCGGATGCTGGCCCACTCACCCCAGGGCTGGGTCCAGGTCTCGTCAAAGTCGCGGACTTCCTGGCCCGTGATGGTCAGGCGGCGCTCGATCTTGGCCTCATCGGTGAACAGGAAGCCCAGGCGCGAGGGCGCGATGATCGGCTTGCCCTTGCGGGTCACGGCATAGGCTGCGCGGCCATCGCCATCGATCGACACGGTGACGCTGACCGCGCCGTCGGGCGAGCTGGCCGAAACCGGCGCCTGCTGGGCCAGCGCCGGCGTGGCGGCGAGCGCCAGACCCAGGCCAAGGGCAAAACGGATCGGCTTCATGTCAGTTGCTCTCCCGGATGAGGACCGCCCCGAAGGCGGGCAGGCGGCCGGGTTCTGCCCCGCCCACCGCAAAGATAGGGGTGCCGGCAGTGCTGAGGCCTTCTGGCCAGCCCGCATCGGCAGCGGAAATGTTGAAGACCGCCAGCAGGCTGTCGTCGCCCGATGTGCGGCGCAACACGAGCCGCGCCGCGTCGGCCAGAACCACATCGCAAGTGCCGTTGCGCAGCGCCGGGGTCTGGTGGCGCAGCGCCAGCAGGCTGCGGGTGAGGTTGAGCAGCGAGGCCGGATCGCCCTCCTGCCGGTCGACCGCCCGGGCCATGTTCTCCTCGCCCAGCGGCAGCCAGGGAGCGGAGCTGGCGGTAAAGCCGCCCTGCTCGCTCTGCGCCTGCCACGGCAGCGGGGTCCGCGCACCGTCGCGGGCCAGGGTCAGCGGCCAATTGGCGATCGCTTCGGGGTCCTGCAGCTGCTCGAACGGGATCTCGACCTGGGTCAGCCCCAGCTCCTCACCCTGGTAGACGATTATGTTGCCGCGCAGCGCGGCGAGCAGCGTCACCTTCAAACGGGCAAAGGCCTCGCGCTGGTCGGGCGCGCACCAGCGCGAGAGCGCGCGCGGGGCATCGTGATTTTCGAAGGCCCAGCTCGGCCAGCCGATGTCCGGCGCAGCGGGCCACTGGTCCAGCGCACGGGCGACAACTGCCGGGGTCAGTGCCTTGGCATAGAGAAAATCGAAGCCATAGGCGCTGTTGAGCCGCGCCTCACCGCTGGTGAACAGCTTCATCTCGCGCTCGGCATCCTTGCCGCCCACTTCGGCGACGGTGAAGATGCCATCGTAGCTGTCAGTCAGCGCGCGGATCCGCTCGATGAACCGCGGAATGTCAGCGTGCGACTGGTTGAACAGCTGCTGCTGGAAATCGAACGGGCGCGTGCGCGGCTTGCCATCGCATTCCGCCGGCGGGTTATCGCGCAGCAGCGGATCGTGCATCGCAAAGTTCAGCGCATCGATCCGGAAGCCATCGACCCCGCGATCCAGCCAGAACTGCGCCACACCGAGGAGGGCATCCTGCACCGCCGGGTTATGGCAGTTAAGCTGTGGCTGGCTGGAGAGGAAGTTGTGCAGGTAATACTGGCAGCGGCGCGCATCCCAGGTCCAGGCCGGACCGCCGAAGACCGACTGCCAGTTGGTCGGCGGTGAGCCATCGGGCTTGGCATCGGCCCAGACGAACCAGTCCGCCTTGGGATTATCCCGGCTGGCGCGGCTCTCGATGAACCAGGCATGCTGGTCCGATGTGTGCGAATAGACCTGGTCGATCGTGACGCGCAGGCCCAGCTCATGCGCGCGGGCAACGAGGGCGTCGAAATCGGCGAGCGTCCCGAAGATCGGATCGACCCCGCAGTAATCGGCCACGTCATAGCCGAAATCGGCCATCGGCGAGGTGAAGAAGGGCGAGATCCAGATTGCATCGACGCCCAGCTTGGCGACGTAGTCCAGCCGCTCGGTAATCCCGGGCAGATCGCCGATCCCGTCGCCGTTGGAATCGCGGAAGCTGCGCGGATAGATCTGGTAGATCGCCGCACCGCGCCACCATTCGTGGCCGACCTGATCCTGGCCGGCGGATTCAATTCGGGTCAGGCGATTCATTTGGAACTCACGTTGGATTCCTGCGCCGCGCAGACGGCATAGCCGAAGGGCGGCAGGGTAATGGTCAGGCTGCCGGGGGCATCGGCGGTCAGCGCGCACTGGCCGGCCAACGGCTTGAAGGTCAGGCTGCGCGGCTCGGTTCCAATCCGCTGGGTGACGGGCTGGTTCGAGGTGTTGAAGGCCAGCACCACTTCCTGACCCGTTTCCGGATCGATCCGCGACACGGCATAGAGCCCCGGCTTGTCCGAAAAGGCGCGGCTGATCGTCGCCCCGGCATAGAGCGCGGGCGTTGCCTTGCGAACCTCGGCGAGCGTGGCGATCTGGCGGTAGAGCGGGTGATTGCGGTCAAAATTGGCCTGAGCCGTAGTCGCATCGGTGCCGATCAGGTCATTGTCGTTGTAGACCGCGACCTTGGACGGGAACATGTCCTCGCGCGCCAGCTGGTCGTTGCCGTCCGAGACGAAGCCCTGTTCGTCACCGTAATAGATTACCGGCACCCCGCGCAGGGTCAGCAGCATGGCATTGCCCATCATCGCGCGGGCCAGCAGCTCGTCCTGGCTGATGCCGGGGTTGGCCTGCTTCACGAACATCGAGAAGCGGCCGAAATCGTGATTGCCCAGGAAAGTCGGCAGATTGAGCGCGCCGCCCTCACCGCCCTGGTACAGCAAATCGTCCTCGAACAGGCGCGCCAGCACATCGGTCCCGGCCTTGCCCGAGACCACGCGCTGGACCGCGGCGGCAAAGGCCATGTCGAGGTTTGACGTCAGCCCGCCCATGCGCGTCCAGCGCGCCAGCAGTGCCGGATCGACATCCTGCGTCGCCACCTCGCCAAAGATGTGGAAGTTGGGGATGCCCTTGTTCCGCGCAATCCGCTCCATCGCCGGCACGAAGGCGCGCCAGAACTCGGGATTGACGTGCTTGGCGGTATCGATTCGGAAGCCATCAATGCCGAAACGTTCGATCCAGCTGCCGTAGATCTCGATCATCCCAGAGATGACGCGCGGATGCTCGGTCGCGATATCGTCAAGGCCAACAAAGTCGCCGAACACGGCGCTCTCGCCCACCCAGTTGGTGTTGCCGCGGTTGTGGTAATAGATCGGATCGTTGAGCCAGGCCGGCACCTTCACCTTGGCCTCTTCCTTGGGCACGAAGGGGGTATAGGCCCAGGTCGGATCGGTCAGCTTGGCCCAGTTCTTCGGGCTGGCATCGGCATCGCCGTTGAAGCCGGGATTGATCGGGGCACCGGTCACGCCGCCACGGCGCGAATAAGGATAGTCGGCCTTGCCGCGATAGGCATAGTCCCCGCCTTCGCGGTACTGGATCACATCGGCGGTGTGGTTGGCGATGATGTCCATGTAGACCTTCATGCCGCGTGCATGGGCCGCATCGACGAAGGCCTTGAAGTCCTCGTTCGTGCCGAAGTGGGGATCGACCTGGGTGAAGTCGGTCACCCAATAGCCGTGGTAGCCGGCGCTCTCGTCGCCCTTGGGACCCTGGACCGGCTTGTTCTTGAAGATCGGCGCAAACCAGATCGCGGTAGCGCCCAGCCCCTGGATATAGTCGAGCCGGCTGGTCAGCCCTTTGAGGTCGCCGCCGTGGTAGAAGCCCTTGTGCGCCGGATCGAAGCCGTGCTTCAGCCGGTCACCCTTGATCCCGCCGGTATCGTTCTTCGGATCGCCGTTCTCGAACCGGTCGGGCAGGACGAAGTAGACGATCTCCTCGTTCGGCGTGCGCGCGCGCAGTTCGACCTTGGCCGGGCTTTCCTGCGCGGCGAGCGGCGCGGCAAGCGACAGCGCGGCGAGCGCAAGGCCAAGCGTACGGATCATCAGGCAGCTCCCCGGGCAGCCTCGGCCGTGACCAGCGAGGCAAGATAGTCGATATGTTGCGGCATCGGCCGGACGGCCTCGATTGCGGCGCGCTCAACGCCTTCCAGAAACCGGCCAAGATCGGCGTCAGACAGGCCATCGGCGATCGGGTTCCAGCTGGCCGGCTCAAGCCCCTGGCCGACCATGACCTGCAGCCAGCCCACCTCGGTGAACAGCTCATCCGCGCTGGGCTGGATCACGCAGGCGGCCTGGAATTCCTCGATCCGCGCCTTGAGGCTGTCCGGCAGGTCCATGTTGCGGCAGTGATCCCAGAACGGCTCGCCGTGGCGCTGGTTGGCCCAGTAATGCAGGATCAGGAAATCGCGGATCCGCTCAAACTCCAGGGCGGCGCGGCGGTTGAAGCCGTCGCGCACGGCATCGTCGACTGGGCCGCCGGGCAGCACGGTCAGGAAGCGGGTGATGGTCGACTGGATCAGGTGGATCGAGGTCGATTCGAGCGGCTCCATGAACCCGCTCGACAGGCCGACGGCGAGGACGTTGCGGTCCCAGAACTTGCGGCGGCGGCCGGTGACGAATTGCAGCGGGCGCGGATCGGCAGCGGGCGGGCCATCAAGATTGGCCAGCAGTACCGAGGTCGCCTCATCGTCCGAAATGAACTCGCTGCAATAGACATGGCCGTTGCCGATCCGGTGCTGCAGCGGAATGCGCCACTGCCACCCGGCAGAGCGGGCGGTCGAGCGGGTATAGGGCGTGAAATCACCCGAGGCCGCGCAGGGCACGGCGACCGCGCGGTCGCACGGCAGCCAATGGCGCCAGTCCTCATAGCCAGCGCCCAGTTCCTGCTCGATCAGCAGACCGCGGAAGCCCGAGCAATCGATGAAGAAGTCACCTGCAAAGCTGCGGCCATCGTCGGTGGTGACCGAAGCGATATCACCATTCTCGGCACGCTGGACCGAGGCGACCTTGCCCTCATGCCGGGTAACGCCGCGCGCTTCGGCATAGCGGCGCAGATAGCCGGCATAGAGCCCGGCATCGAAGTGGTAGGCGTAAGGCAACGAAACGCCAGGCGCGCCAGGGCCAGCGCGGCCGGTGCGGGCGGCCAGTTCGTTCGGCGAATAATGCGCCAGCGGCCTGGCGAGCCCAAGCTTGCGGCCGCGCGCCCAGTAGTGGCGGAACGGCAGCAGACCAAGCTGGCGGCCAACCTCGCCAAAGGCGTGCATGTAGGAGTGACCGGGCTTCAGCCAGCCGGCAAATTCGATGCCGAGCTTGAACGAGCCCATCGTCTCACGCAGGAACTCGGCCTCGTCGAGCTCAAGCGCCTGGTTGAACAGCATGATCGCGGGGATCGTCGCCTCGCCGACGCCGACGGTGCCGATTGCCTCGCTCTCGATCAGGGTAATCGAATGGGTGGCCGGGGCAAACCGTGCCAAGGCGGCTGCGCTCATCCAACCGGCGGTCCCGCCGCCGAGGATGACTATCCGATATGGCCTGCCATCACCCATGGGTCATCTCCGCGCGCAATTTGTCCGCGCGTTAGTCTCGTAATCGACTGGATAATCAAGCGGAGATCGATGGGGCTCCGGCGGTGCGACCCGTACCGGAAACCCCATCTCCCCCCTCATGGACTTCAGAACTTGTAGTTGAAGCCTGCCAGGAACCGGCGACCATAACGCTGGTAGTCGATAACCTGGCGCACATCGCCAGGGTTGGTGGTGATGAACGGTTCGTTCGTCAGGTTCTGGCCCTGGATGTAGAGCGAGAGCCCTTCGAGCGCCGTGCCGGGCTGGAAGTCATAGCCGATCTGGGCGTCGATGATGGTTTCCGGCGCCGCGCGGCGGCGGACCCGGTTGGCCGCGAAGCCCGAGACTTCACCGACGAAGGTCGAACGGTAGCGGATCGAGCCACGAACGTTGAAGCCGCCCTTTTCGAAGAACAGGGTGCCGTTGGCGACCCACTTCGAATAGCCCGGCAGGTCTTCCGCCTTGCCACCCGGGTTCGGCAGGATCTTGGTTTCGGTGTAAGAGACACCGCCCGTGATCCCGAAGCCCGAGAGCGCTTCGGCGAAGGTGTCGAACGGCAGGGTACCGGCCAGTTCAACGCCATAGAGTTCGCCACCCTTGCCGTTGATCGGAATGTTCAGCACCGCATTGGGCGAGATCGTGACATTGGCCTGGTTCGGCGGCGTGATCACCAGTTCCGCAGTCGGGATCACCACATCCTGGTTGTAGATGTAGCTCTTCAGGTCCTTGTAGAAGAGCTGCAGCGCCAGGTAGCCCTTGGTGCCGAAGTACTTTTCAAAGGTCAGGTCGACCGCGTTGGCGCGCCACGGACGCAGATCCGGGTTGCCCGAGCTACCGGTCACGTTGGCAATGAAGTTGCCAGGCGAGGCCGGGTTCGGCGTGATCGAATAACCGAAGCTCAGCGAGTTCTTCATGTCATCCATGCGCGGCCGGATGATTTCGCGGGCCGCGGCAAAGCGGATCACGAAATCGCTGGGGAAGCGCAGCGACAGGTTGAGGCTCGGCAGAATGTCGGTGTAGCGGGTGGTGTCGGACTGGGTGGTCGCACCGATATTGGGTGCGCCGTTCGGCAGGTTGCCAAGGTAGACCGCAGTGGCGCCGACTGACTTCTGTTCGGTGAAGTTGGCCTGGACACCGATGTTACCGGTCAGGTCAGCCGAACCCAGCGTGCCCTTCAGGTTTGCCTGGATGTAAGGAGTGAGGATCCTTTCGCTGACCGAGTAGCTCTTCACCCGCACGTCGCCATAGGCGTTGGGCACCAGCTTGTAGATCCCGGCATCGAGCAGCGCGAGCGGGTTGTAGCTGATCATCGGGCCAAGACCGAGGAACGACAGATTGGTCGTACCCAGACGGAACTGGCTGGGCACGGCCACGCTGGTGGTGCCGTTGGTGTTGGCGGTCAGGCCCAGGAAGTATTCGTCCGGAACCAGGCTCTTCGAACGATCGGTATAGTTCGTGCCCAGCTGAACGCTGGAAATGAACCCGTCCATGTCCTTCTTCACTTCGGCGCGGGCCTGGAAGACCTTATCCTTGACGATCCGGTCGTTGTAGTAACCGTCCTGACCGTTGATGATCGTCGTGCCGTTGGGGGCAGTCTGGTTGCCACCCCAGCCTTGCGGGCTGGTCAGCAGGATCAGGTTGTAATCGCCATAGTTAAGCGTCGGGGTGAAGGTCGTGCCCTTGGTGCCGCTGGCAAACCGGATCGTGTCGGTTGCGCCCACCGCATTGCGGCCGGTGCCCGAATAGCTTTCAACGTTGAGCTCGTTGCGATCGGTCTTCGAGTACGACAGATCGAGCAACGCGCTCCAGCCATCGTCGCCTTCGTACTTGTTGTTCCAGCCAAAGCTGTAAAGCTTGGCATTGCGCTGGAACACGTCGTTGCGGACCACGCCCTTCACGCCGTTGTACTGACCGGCGGTGATGAACTTGTTGCTGCGAGTCGGGTTCGAGAGCGTCGCAGCCGACCAATAAAGCGGCAGTTCGATGCCGCGCTTGGCCTGGTCATCCTTGAAGTCGGTGTAGAAAGCATCGAGCGTCGTGGTGAAGCTGGCGCTCGGCTTCCACTGCAGCGTGCCGTTCAGGCCGAAGCGGGTCAGCTGGGTGCTGGTGACATAGGACTTCGAACCACCGATCACGGCATCGCCGGCATCGGTCGGGTAACCCCAGGCGTTGAATTCCTGGATCTGATAGGGCTCGTCGACGTAGGAGGCGCCCAGCGCGATGCCGATGGTGTCATTAGCGAACTGATCGACATAGAGCGCGTTGACGCGGTAGCCGAAGTCCTTCGAACCGGCGTTCAGCTTGCCGAGATCGGCATAGGAGCCGCGCGCGCCGACGGTGAGGATCTGCTTGCCGGCATCGAGCGGGCGGATCGTGCGCATGTCGACCGTGCCCGACAGGCCCTGGCCGATCAGCGAAGCCATCGGGGTCTTGTAGACGTTGACCTGGCTGACGACTTCCGAGGGATACTGATCGTATTCGACGGCGCGGTTGTCACCGGTCGAGGTCTGTTCGCGGCCGTTGAGCAGCGTGGTCGAGAAGTCCGGGGCGAAACCGCGGATCGAAATCGAGTTCGAGCGGCCCGAGAGGCGCTGCGAGGTCAGACCCGGCAGACGGGCGATCGATTCCGCGATCGAGGCATCGGGCAGCTTGCCGATGTCTTCGGCCGAGATCGATTCGACGATCACTTCCGAGGTCTTCTTCTTGTTGACGGCGGTTTCCAGCGATGCGCGGAAGCCGGTAACGATGATGGCGCCATCCTCGACGGCGGCCTCATCTTCAGCAGCGGTATCCTGCGCGAAAGCGGCGCTGGGCATGGCCACAGCGGAAATGGCAAGTGCGATGGCCGAAACCCCAAGGCCACCGACAAAACGGGTGCGAAGTGCCACGATGTACTCTCCCTAAACCGCGCCGACAGGTCCAGTCCCCCGGCGCAATGCCCCATGCGGAATCAGGCCGGGTATGCGGCTCCTCCTCCCGTGGAAGCCTGCAGATACGGGCCAAGCCGCCTCGGCAGGAAGATGGCATACGTATACGCATATTATGCGAAGGGGTGGGCGTGGCCATTCTGCCACGCGGTTTTGCCAGTTGGTTGGCGGCATTCGGGCGCTTAACCTGTGCGCTGAAAATACAGGAGACGTGTCATCGCTTACCAGAACCGCCGCGTTACCATCGCCAAGCGCCCCGCCGGCATGCCTTCGCTGTCCGACTTCGGCATCGTGGATGAAACGATCGAACAGGTCCCGGCCGGCCAGGTGCTGGTCAAGGTCGATACCCTGTCGATGGATGCGTGGATTCGCACCACGCTCGATGCCGAAGGATTCCACGAAAGCGTCACACTCGGCTCAACCATTCGCGCTTGTTCCCCGTCAGCACCAATG